>JBAYSM010000001.1:0-61881 GCA_041676205.1 Rhodospirillaceae bacterium
GCGCAAAAGCTGCTGGGGGCGGATGCGGCGGTGATGGTCACTGGCTCGCACAATCCGCCCAACCACAACGGTTTTAAAATGATGCGGGCGGGCAAGCCGTTCTTTGGCGATGACATTCTGCGCCTGGGCACCATAGCCGAGGCCGGACTCTGGGCCAAAGGCACCGGCAGCGTCCGGGATGAGGGGATGCTCGACCGCTATGTCGCGCGCATTGCGCAGGATTGGGATGGCGGTGATCGCGCCCTGACAGTTGTGTGGGACGCCGGAAACGGTGCGGCGGGCGAGGCCATGGTCCAGTTGGCGGCCCGGCTCCCCGGCCGCCATGTCCTGCTCAACGAGGTGATCGACGGGACCTTCCCGGCCCACCACCCCGATCCCACCATGCCCGAGACACTGGAGCAGTTGGCCGCCGCCGTGGCCGCCGAGAATGCCGATCTCGGTATCGCCTTTGACGGCGATGGCGACCGCCTGGGCGTGATTGACGGGTCGGGCCGTATCTTGTGGGGCGATCAAATCCTCGCCCTTCTGGCCGAGGACGTGCTGCGGGACCATCCCGGCGCCACCATCATCGCCGACGTCAAGGCCAGCCAGATGCTGTTCGATGAGGTCACGCGCCTGGGTGGGGCGGCGCTGATGTGGAAAACCGGCCATTCCCTCATCAAGACCAAGATGGCCGAAACCGGCGCCCCGCTGGCCGGGGAAATGAGCGGCCATATCTTCTTTGCCGACCGCTATTACGGGTTCGACGACGCGCTCTATGCCGCTGTGCGCTTCCTTGGCCTGATCGCCCGGCTGCCCGGTACCCTGGCCGAGCGGGCGGCCCTGCTGCCATCCATGATAAACACCCCGGAACTGCGCTTTGATTGCCCGGACGACGAAAAATTTGCCGTCATCGAAGGCGTGAAAAAGCGCCTGCGCGACCAGGGCGCCGAAGTGTCCGAAGTCGATGGCGTCCGCGTCCGCACCAAGGACGGCTGGTGGCTCCTGCGTGCTTCCAACACCCAGGCCGTCCTGGTCGCCCGCGCCGAAGCGGCCGACCAAGCCGGCCTCGCCCGCGTCCGCGCCCAGCTCACCAGCGCCCTGGAAGCCTGCGGCCTGGCACTGCCGGCGTAGGTCAGACATTTAAGAAAGGGCGCTCCGCTGGAAGCGCCCTTTGATGATGTGCTGTTGTGGATGGTAGGTTCAGCGCGCTTCGGCCCTGGAATTCACCCGTATGAGCGCAACGTCGATATCGTCGGGCGGCACGACCACGCAGCCGGCCTCGAACGACCGTAGGCGGGTGCACGCGGCGCGGGCCTCGGTTTCACTGGGCAGGCCGAGGACGCGGGCGCGGTAGATCATGCCGGCGTCGCCCTCAAGCGGCGTCACGGCGGCATGGCTGTGCGGCACGGCGGCCTGGAGCATGCGAGCGGCGCGGGCGGCCTGCTCGCTGGCCGAGGTGAAGGCGGCGAATGCCCCTACCTGAATGCCCCAGGTGCTGATGATCTGCGTGGTGGCGACCGGAGGGGCCAATCCGGCGGGGCCGCCAAGGGCGGCGGCCGACTGCGTGGCCGCGATGCTCGTCTGGGTGACGGCCGGTTTGGCGGCAGGAATGACGCTGGCCACATTGGTCGGGTCATCGGGCGGCAGGACGTCGGTCGGGTTTTCCGCAGCGCTCGCCAGCATGGGATCGGGCTTGCGGCCCGGCGGGGGCAGGGACACCATCGTCGTACCTTGAGCAAAGGCGTCGTCGAGCAGGCTCATCATGTGGCGGTCGCGCCAGCCTGCGGTCTTGCCGCCGAACACCACGCCCACCAAGGTCCGGCCATTGCGCTTGGCCGAGGTCGCCAGATTGAAGCCCGAGGCATTGATGTAGCCGGTCTTCAGGCCGTCGGCACCGTCGTATTTGCGCAGGACGTGGTTGTGGCTGCGGATGGTGGCGCCAGCCCATTGAAAGCTGCTGATGCCGAAGAAGTGGTAGTATTGCGGATGGTCGCGGCGCAGCGCGATGGCCAGGGTGGCCATGTCCCGTGCCGTTGAAACCTGCTTGGTGTCCGGCAGCCCCGATGCATTGCGGAAGGTCGTGTTTTTCATGCCAAGAGCGCGCGCCCGGTTGGTCATCAACGTGCCGAAATTGCTTTCAGAGCCGCCAACGAACTCGGCCACCACGACGGCGACGTCGTTGGCCGACCGGGTGACCAGCGCCTTGATCGCGTCCTCCACCGCAATGGTGTCGCCCACCTTGAGGCCCAGTTTGGTCGGCGGTTGCGCGGTGGCGCGGCTCGAAACCGGAAGACGCGTCTTGAGGTTCGCCTTGCCCTTTTCCATGGCATCGAACAGCATGTAAAGGGTCATCATCTTGGTCAGCGACGCAGGGTACTTCTGGCTGTCGGCATTGCGCGCATAAAGGACGCGGCCGGTGTCAACCTCGATCACGATCGAGGCGTATTTTGCCAGAGCCGGCGATGCGGTCGCGGCCATGAAGATTAGGGATAGCAGCGCCACAAGGGCGCCCAATCCAAAGGCGTGGCCGGGAGTCCTGGGGCGTGTTGGGGCGAAACGCTCAGTCACGTCGGGCATCTTTCGGAGTTTAGGGCGGTGTTCCGTGGCAGCCCCTACCATAGATAAAAGGAGATTCCGTGTCTATCGATGTATCGAGTCGCAAGAATCGTGGCAGCTATGCGGCAGGGGTAAGACGTTTGTGCGCCGCCTTGTTCTGCGGGCTTGTCGTGGCATCGTGCGGGATGGGGGAGATGTCCAATGGCTTGGCTGATATCGAAAATCCGGTGTCGCGACGCCTGAACTGGTTCGCCTATCTGGACGGCGCCGATATACGCCGGGAGTGTCGGGCTGGCAGTGATGACCGGGTGCGGATGGTCTTTAATGGCCGCTATATGGATCAGGTGCAGTCTTATGAATTGACGCAGGATGGCGGAGCGGAAGTGCTGCAGACACACGTCTTCGCGCCGTTCCAGGTCAACCGGCCCTTCGGTCTCGATGGCATCGGGGAGGTGGCGAGCGGCAGGCCTCGAATGGAGCGCCTCGGCCAAGCGGGCGCGCAGGCCCTGTGGGCGGCGCTGGCCGACAGCGGCGCCTTTGAACCGGCGCCGCGTGGTCTTTGGCTGGACAGCGAGGAGTTCTATTGGATCGCGGTGGGGTGCCGCGACGGCGCGGTGTTCTTTAATGCCTGGCGCCATCCGTCCCCGCGCTTCGCCGCGCTGACGTTTCCCGAGGTCCTGAGGCGGTACGAGACCTCCGATGTGGCGTGGCCGCGCTTGGACATGCCGCCCGACATCATGCGTCAATCCGACATCCGCGAGAGTGAAGTGCCGCACTTTCGCCTGGAGGTCCGCCCGGAAGGGATTAAGCGGTAGGGAGCGGAGCCGTGCACGGAAGGGCGGAGACCGTTCCCTCGTCGGTGCACTGCATCATCCCGTCGTATAGGGCACTCGCCCCCAGTGTCCGGTGTTCCTATATGGAATGCGTCGGTGGTGATCAGGAAAGGTGACTTCCCCCAAGGGGTACTGAAAGCGGGGGCAACGTGTTTGGGGCGTTCCGGGCGGTTGTTGAGACGATAATCGCAGTGACGCCTTTGCATATGGTCTGCGCGCCCATAAACTCGACGGAACGGACACTGACACCGTTGGGTAATCGGCAGGAACAACATGAGCGACTTCGACCGCGACGACGACCGCAACCCCGGCACTGGCATCGCCACCCGGACACGGCCCAAGACCAAGAAGCCGTCCATGTACAAGGTCTTGATGCTGAATGACGACTATACCCCCATGGAATTCGTCGTTCACGTCCTGGAGCGGTTTTTCTTCAAGAACCGCGATGAGGCGACGCAGATCATGCTGCATGTGCATCAAAAAGGTGTGGGCGTGTGCGGCGTGTTCACCTACGAAGTGGCCGAAACCAAGGTCACTCAGGTTATGGATCTGGCGCGCCAGCAGCAGCATCCGTTGCAGTGCACCATCGAGAAAGATTGATGCCGGAGGTACCCTTTCCCAATCAGTGTTGCAGGTAAGAACTGTTGCAACCCGGTAGGGGCATCCGGCCGTTAGGCTAGTGAAGATCGAGCGAAGGGTAACGGTTGATGCTGTCCCGCAACCTGGAAAAAACGCTGCACAAGGCTCTCGCCCTCGCGGGTGAGCGGACTCACGAATACGTGACCTTGGAGCACTTGCTGCTGGCTCTCACGCAAGACGCCGATGCGATGGCGGTCATGCGGGCCTGCGGCGTCGACCTCGACAAACTGGCAACCGAGGTCACGCAGTTCATCAATTCAGAGCTTCAGGGATTGGTCGCGCCCGGTGGTGCCGACCCTACCCCCACGGCCGGGTTCCAGCGTGTCGTCCAGCGCGCTGCCATACACGTGCAATCCTCGGGACGCGAGGAGGTCACAGGGGCCAATATCCTTGTGGCGCTGTTCTCCGAGCGGGAGAGCCATGCCGTGTACTTCCTGCGCCAGCAGGACATGACGCGGCTCGATGCCGTCAATTACATCAGCCACGGCATTGCCAAACGGCCGGGTCATTCCGGAGCCCGAACTGTTCATGGCGCCGACGAAGGTTCGGCCGAGGAGGACGTGGTGAAGAAGGGGCAGGAAGCACTCGACGCCTACTGCGTGAACCTCAACCGCAAGGCGGCCGAAGGGAAGATCGACCCCCTCATCGGACGCGAGCAGGAGGTTGAACGCACCATCCAAATCCTCTGCCGGAGGTCCAAGAACAACCCGCTGTACGTCGGCGACCCCGGTGTGGGCAAGACTGCCATTGCCGAGGGCCTGGCGCGCCGCATCGTCAAGGGCGAGGTGCCCGAGGTGCTCAAGCCGGCGGTGATCTTTGCGCTGGACATGGGCGCCCTGCTGGCTGGAACGCGCTATCGCGGTGACTTCGAAGAACGCCTCAAGGCGGTCATGAAGGAACTGGAGGCGATGCCGGACGCCGTCCTGTTCATCGACGAAATCCATACGGTGATCGGGGCCGGGGCGACCTCGGGCGGGTCCATGGACGCGTCCAATCTGCTCAAGCCGGCGCTGGCGTCGGGAGCCATCCGCTGCATCGGGTCCACGACCTACAAGGAATTTCGCGGCCACTTTGAAAAGGACCGCGCGCTGGTCCGGCGCTTCCAGAAGATCGACGTCAACGAACCGTCGGTCGAGGACGCCATCAAAATCCTGCACGGCCTCAAGCCGTACTACGAGAAGCATCACAACGTCCGCTACACGGCCGAGGCGTTGAAGGCGGCGGTGGAACTCTCGGCCCGCTACATCGGCGACCGCAAGCTTCCCGACAAGGCCATCGACATCATCGACGAGGTCGGGGCCGCCCGGATGCTGTTGCCCGAGAGCAAGCGCCGCAAGACCGTCACCGTCCGCGACGTCGAGGAAGTGGTCGCCAAGATTGCGCGCATCCCCCCGAAGTCGGTGTCGTCCGACGACCGCGAGGCACTGGCCAATCTGGAACGCGACCTCAAGACCATGGTGTTCGGGCAGAACAAGGCCATTGATGCCCTGTCCTCGGCCATCAAGCTGGCCCGTGCCGGTCTGCGCGACGCCGAGAAACCGATTGGCTGCTACCTGTTCTCCGGCCCCACCGGCGTCGGCAAGACGGAGGTGGCCAAGCAGTTGTCCCGGTCGCTCGGTATCGAACTTCTGCGCTTCGACATGTCGGAGTACATGGAGCGTCACACGGTATCTCGCCTGATCGGTGCGCCGCCGGGGTATGTCGGGTTCGACCAGGGCGGCCTGTTGACCGACGGCGTGGACCAGCATCCGCATAGCGTGCTGCTGCTCGACGAAATCGAAAAGGCCCACCCCGATCTGTTCAACATTCTGTTGCAGGTCATGGACCACGGCAAGCTGACCGACCACAACGGCAAGACAGTGGACTTCCGCAACGTCATCCTGATCATGACGACCAATGCCGGCGCCCAGGAACTGGCGAAGAATACCATTGGCTTCATGAGCGACGAGCGGAAGGGTGATGATACCGAGGCTATTGAACGCATGTTCTCGCCGGAGTTCCGCAACCGCCTGGACGCCACCATTCCCTTTAGTAATCTGCCAATGGAAGTGGTTGAAAAGGTGGTGGACAAGTTTGTCATCGAACTGGAGGTCCAGCTCAGCGACCGGGACGTGTCCATCGAACTGACCGCCGAGGCTCGCAATTGGTTGGCCCGTAAGGGTTATGACAAGTCCATGGGTGCGCGGCCGTTGGCCCGTGTCATCCAGGAGAACATCAAGAAGCCCCTGGCCGAAGAATTGTTGTTCGGCAAACTGGTGGCCGGCGGCACGGTCGCCGTGCGCATCGACAACGACAAGGTGGTCTTTGACGTCACGTCGGCTCCTGGCAAGAAGGGTGGCGGCTCGGCCAGCAGGCGCAAGGAACCGGAATACGTCTGACCCGATCCCAGGCGTGCGTGAGGAAAGGCGGTCCCGAGAGGGGCCGCCTTTTTCATCGTAAAGGCCCCTATGTCAGACGCGATGAATCGGCTGCAGGTGTTCGACCACGAACTCTGTGCCCAAACGCGCCGCCACGATGCTGCGGTGGCAATTGGCAGGGTCGCTCTCCATGCACATCAGGGCGACCCGCTCCTCAATGGCCAAGGCGCGGAGGGCAGCGAGGGCGTCCTGTGCCTCTGGGCGGGCGAGCTGGGTGTCGTAGATCCGGCGCATGGTGGCCGTGTCGCCGCGTTTGGCCGCGTCGCGGCCTTCCTTTGGGGTGCCCAAGGCCTTGAGGTGGCGGTATGCGATGCCCGCATCGTTCAGTGCGGCGGCCAGGGCAGTTTTTGAGAACGGGCGGTTGCGCGATGCCGGCACCGCCCGCACATCCACCAGTTCGGCCACACCCGCAGCCTTGAGCGCATCGAGGAATGGACCGATGGCGCTGCCGGCATAACCGATGGTGAAAATGATGGCTGGGCTTGTCATTGCCGCTCTCCTATTGACCAAGGCTTGCGCCCCTGGGCAGTCTCTCCCATGCTCGGCCGTCGGATTTGCCGAGGAACGGAGGGACAATGGTGCAGGATAGTCTTGCCGGAGTGAAGGTTCTCGATCTCAGCCAGTACATTCCGGGGCCGTTTGCCACGTTGCTGCTGGCCGACCTGGGGGCCGAGGTGGTGAAGGTCGAACCCCCGCAGGGCGACCCCATGGCGGCCTTTGAGCCTTGCGATGGCGACGGCATTTCGCCTTACTACAAGGCGGTGAACGCCGGGAAGACCGTCGTGCGTCTCGACCTGAAGACGGTCGAGGGCAAGGCCGCCTTTGAGCGGCTGGTCGTCCGCGCCGATGTGCTGCTGGAAAGTTTCCGGCCCGGCGTGATGGAGCGCCTTGGCTTTGGTCCCGATCATTTGCGGGCGCTAAATCCGGGGCTGGTCCATTGCGCCTTGTCGGGATTCGGGCAGACGGGGCCATGGCGCCTGCGTGCCGGACATGACATCACGTATATGGCGCTGGCGGGCGTGCTTGGCCTGAATGGCCCGGCCGCTCAACCGCCGCACATGCCATTTCCGCCCGTGGCTGACCATGTGAGCGCCTTGGGCGCCGTGACCGCTGTTCTGGGGGCGCTGTTGCGCAAGGCCCGTACCGGGCAGGGCGCAACACTCGACGTGTCGATTTTTGAATCGGCGCTGCACCTGAATTACCAGGCCTTGTTGCTTGCCTCGCGTGGCGGCGGGCCGGATCGCGAGGCTGATTTGCTCAACGGTGGCGCGGCCTGCTATCGCGCCTACCGTTGCGCGGATGGCGGTTTCCTTGCGGTCGGCGCGCTGGAACCCAAGTTCTGGCATGCGTTCTGCAACGCCGTGGGGCGCCCGGAGTGGGTGGCGCGCCAAGCCGAACCGTTGCCTCAGACGTCCCTCATTGAGGATGTGGCAGCCGCCCTGGAGACCCGTCCGCTCGGGCACTGGACGCACCTCCTTGAGAACGTCGATTGTTGTGTTGAGCCGGTCCTGACGCCTGCCGAAGCCCTGGCTCAACCGCATGTTCAGGACAGATGTCTCGCGGCCGGTGGGCCGGGCGGCTTGGATCTGCGGTTCCCCGCATGGTCCGATAGCCGCCCGCCCGCCCCGCGCAAGTCTTACCGAGAGGAGAATTTCGAAACCGTAATCGCGTTATGGCAATAAGGAGCGAAAGACACTACTTCCGGTCGCTGGCGCGGGGTGGGGTCGGCGTTTGAGGCGCTTTGGCCGTATCATTCATGGCCGTCTGCAGAGTGCCCGAGTCAGCCGACTGGTGGCCTGCGCACTCTGCGACCGCAGTGCTGGCAAAGGCCAGAGTGCCTGCAAGGGCCAATGCCGCGACGGGAAGGCGAGCAAGTGAGAGCATGAGGTGTCTCCTTGGCGGGTGCCGTTCAGACGAAGCCCGAGTCTACCAGTGGGTCTTATGGCGGGCAACCGCTCGTGCGAATAATTATGAATGGAGTCGCCGCCAAGCGCGCCGGAGCCACCGGGAGGGCGGGGCATTCGTGCCCGCGTGAGTGGTCCTTATGGGCCATGTATAGGGTGTTTTTGGCTGTTTTGTTCCGTTTTAATCGAGGGGCTTCCTGCGGATATTCGTCATGTGTGTTGACTTACGCCGTAGGGTTGCGCTTGAATGGGTCTGTCGAGCTGAAGAGAGGCCTATCGTGAACATTGAAAAAGAACCCGACCCGATCGACGTCCATGTCGGCGGGCGTATGCAATTGCGCCGTACGCTCATGGGCATGACCCAGGAGCAACTGGCGAAAGCCATTGGCGTGTCGTTTCAGCAGGTCCAAAAATACGAGCGGGGCCTAAATCGTCTGAGCGCGAGCCGTTTGTTCGACGTCTGTCAGGCCCTTGGGGTATCGATCACCTACTTCTTTGAGGACGTGCCGGAGGATGTTCTGCGGTCGCGCAAGCGAAACGCCGAAGTCACCGAGCCGGCGGCTCTGGGCGGCGCACGTCGCACGTCCAGCGACCTCATGGCAAAGACCGAGTCGCTGGAATTGGTGCGGTCGTACTGGCACATGCCGACCAACCAGCGTGAAAAGGTTCGCGCGCTGATCGATACGCTGGCCCGTTCAAACAAGCCATAGTCAAAGGCGCGGCTCATCGCCCGCCCTTGATTACCACGCGTCAAAGCCGGCCGCTCTGTGCGGCCGGTTTTTAATTGCGCCCCACCCATCCGCTTGTCCGGGAGGAGGATTGGAACGCCGCCGGGCGGGAACTGTCCCTTTGTGAACCGGGATGCTGGCGCGCCTCGCAGTGTCGAGCTGAAAGAAGCAGTATCCCCGGTCCGCCTAAACTCCGGCGGTTTCCAGGGGTACCCTACTGCATGTTCCCGACAAAAGGTCCTCTCTGAAATGAGGGGGAGGGGCGGCAACATCGTATACCTATTATATATGATGGGAGCGTAAAGTGCCGAAATCTGTTTCCATGTTGGGCGGCAGGAAGCGGTGAAAATCGAACGTGCACGCTTGGTGCGCCACTCCGCTGACGCTTGCCCCCTTATGTGGGGTGGGGGGGGATGCATGAAAGGCAAGGGTGGGCACCATGATGTCAATGCAGCGACAAGACCGGAATGATCTCGCTCGTGATGGGCTGGAAGTGCGAGTTCACCGGCTGCGGGCGCTGCGTGCCATGCTGGTCTTCGCCGCTCAAGAGGCGCAGGCACTGGGAGAGGCGCCGTTGTCGGGCGCGATAGAGCAGGCGCTAGAGACCGCGGAACTGGCCGTGTCCTCTGATATTGGCCGCCCCTACGGTCACGACGCCTGACGCATCATAACCTTTTCCCTGGAATACTCCTTGGGGATTAGCCCGCGCGCACGGTGGACCCTGGTCCATTGGCAACCGATCATGGATGGCCGCCATCCGCGTCGTTGCCAACCAGGGAGCCGTCATGTTTCGTGCCGCACTTGGGGCCGCCATCGGTATCCTTGCCCTGACCGTTGCCTTTGTGACGTTGCGCACGGACGATCCCCCGCCGGTCGCCTATCACAGTCTGGAGCGTGACATCGCGCGCGTGACCCTTCAGGGTGAGGTCCTCGCCGCGCGGGGCGATGAGTGCCTGAACGCCTCGCGCGAAGGCGACCCTGCGGCCGTAACTCAGTGCCGCAATTTCTTGATGGATGCCGAGCAGTGGTCGCGCCCGTTGGACGAGGTGGGGCAGCGCCTGAGCGAACTCGACATGCATTTGGAGGATGATGCGCTGATCGCTGTCGGGGCAACCAATGGCCCGGCCGTTGACAGTCTCGCCGCCCTCGCCGCCGTCACCGCCCGTCTGGGGTCCCAGGTCGAGCAGATCGATGCCTGGATGGTCGGCACGGCCCAGGCGGCCGAACGGGGCCGTCGTGGCGGACGATTGATCCCGGTGCCGGATTAACCCTTGCACAGGTGCCCGGTGCATCCCCCAAGGGGCGTTGCGTGTCAGAACCTCACGCGCGGTTTGGCGGAGTGCTCCTTGAGTTTTCCGCCGGTTTCGGCGTCAATTTCCTCCAGCAGAACGTCGTAGCCCCACAGGTTTGCCAGATGTCCCAGCACCCGCTGGGCATCGGCTTCTTCGAGGACAATGCTGTCAAGGACGCGGTGTTGCAGGCGTAGGCGGCGGTCGCCTTCCAGATCCACGTCGATCACTTGGATGTCGGGGTCGAGCCATGCCACGTCATACTGGCGGGCCAGGGCGCGGCGCAGGCGGCGGTATCCGCGCTCGTCGTGGATGGCCTCCACGCGGATGCGTGGCTGGGCGGCGTCGTCGACGATGTGGAACAGGCGGAAGTCGCGCATCACCTTGGGGCTGAGGAACTGGAGGATGAAACTTTCATCCCGGTAGTTGGCCCACACGTCGCGCAACACGGCCATGTGATCGGCTTGTCCGGCGATATCGGGGAACCACAAGCGGTCCTCCTCGGTCGGTTCGCGGCAGATGCGTTCGATGTCCTCCATAATCGCGAAGCCGAGTGCGTAGGGATTCAGGCCCGAATACCGCGGGTCATCAAACTCCGGCTGGAAAATCACGTTGGTATGCGAATGCATCACCTCCATCCACGCGCCGTCGCTGATGCGGCCCTCATCGTGCAGGCGGCGCATGATGCGATGGTGGCAATACGTGGCGCAGCCTTCGTTCATCACCTTGGTCTGCATTTGCGGATAGAAGTACTGCGCGATCTGGCGGACGATGCGCAGCAGTTCGCGCTGCCACCCGGTCAGGCGCGGGGCGGTTTTCTCCAGGAAGTACAGGATGTTTTCCTGGGGAAGCTGCAATAGCGCGCGGCGGCGGTCCCTGGCGCTCGGGCCGCTGCGGGGAATGTCCGCGCCGGGCACCGTGCGCCACAGGTCGTTGTAGATGCGTTCCCGGTTGGCGTGACGCTCAATCTCGCGCTTTTCCTCGGAACGCAGGTCGGCCACCTTGGTCCGGGGATAGCGGAAAATGCCGTGGGTGCGGAGCGCGTGGGCCGCATCGAGGACCATTTCCACCGCGGTATGCCCATGCTTTTCCTCGCACGAGGCGATGTAGTTCTGCGCAAAATCGAGATAGCCGAGGATGGCGTCGGCGTCGGTCCACTGGCGGAACAGATAGTTGTTCTTGAAGAAATGGTTATGCCCGAACCCCGCATGCGCGATGACCAGCGCCTGCATGGTCGTGGAGTTTTCCTCCATGATGTAGCTGATGCAGGGATTGGAGTTGATGACGATCTCATAGGCCAGCCCGCGCATGCCCTTGCGATAGAGCATTTCGTGCTGCACGAAGTGCTTCCCGAACGACCAATGCTTGTAGTACAGCGGCATCCCGTTCGAGGCATAGGCGTCGAGCATCTGTTCGGCCGTAATGACTTCGATGCGGTTGGGATAGACGTCCAGGCCCATTTCGCCCACGGCGATCTCCTGGATCGCGTCGTGGACCCGCTGCACGGTATCGAAGTTCCAGTCGGCGCCCGCATAGAGCAAGCGGTCGTCGGTGCTCAGCGTCATGGTGTTGGGCTCCCTTCGGCGGCGCGGCGGAACAGGTCGCGGAACACCGGAAAGATTTCGCGGCGGTGGCGGACTTGGCGCATGACCAGCGGGCCGCCTTGGTTGGCGACGGTCCTGTACGTGCGCCACAGGTCGCTTTCCCGCTCGCGCGACCCCAGGCCGAACGGCTCCGGCCCGCCGTCGCTGCGGCCGACCTCGATATAGGCGTAGTACTGGCACAGCGGCAGGATCGACTCGGCCAGAAGCTGGGCCGTGCGCCGGTTGTCGCTGGTGGTGTTGTCGCCGTCCGACGCCTGGGCGCAATAGATGTTCCAGTCACCCGCCGGATAGCGGTCCTGCACCACCTTGAGCATTTCGTCGAGCGCGGTGGACACCACGGTCCCGCCGGTTTGCGGGTCGTGGAAGAAGGTGTCCTCGTCAACTTCCTGGGCGAGGTGGGTGTGGCGGATGAACACCACTTCCACCCGCGAATAGCGCCGCTTCAGGAACAGGTGCAACAGCATGAAGAATCGCTTGGCGAGGTCCTTCATGCTCTCGCTCATCGACCCGGACACGTCCATCAGGCAGAACATCACAGCCTGCGCCATTGGCTTGGGCACTTGCTGGAATCGACGGTAGCGAACGTCCAGCGGGTCGATGTAGGGGATCTGGCGGCTCATGCGCAGCTTGTCGGCCAGTGTGGCGAGCAAGGCGTTCAGGCGCTGCGGGTCGCGCCCGGACCGCTCCAGGGCCTCGATCTCCTCATAAAGGCTGCGGATCTCGGCGCCCTTGGGGCGTTTCAGCGCCATGCGCCGGGCCATGCTGTTGCGCATGGTCCGCGTCAGGGCGAGGTTGGCCGGCGATCCCGACACCGAATAGCCGGCCCGCAACGGCACGGTCTGGTCGCTGGCCGTGGTCCGCCGCTTGACCATGTCGGGCAGTTCGAGGTCTTCGAGGAACAGGTCGAGGAACTCGTCCCGCGACAGCACGAAGCGGAAATCGTCCTCGCCGCCGCCGTCGGGGCTGCCTTCGTTGCCCCGGCCGCCGCCGCCGGGCGGGCGGGCGATGGTGTCACCTTCCACGAAGTCCTTGTTGCCCGGCAGCACGCCCGAGCGGATGCCGGTGGACGAGGACCGGCGGAAGGACGGCTCGCGCATCCCTTCGCGGGGGATGGACAGTTCGCCGCCTTGCTCCAGATCCTGAACCCCGCGCCGGGCGGAGCTTTCGCGCACCGCTTGGCGGACCTGCGCCTTGACGCGGCGCAGGAACCGTTGGCGGTTGGTCAGGCTCTTGCCCTTGGGATTGAGCCGCCGGTCGATGATGTGCATGGAAAGGCCCCCCTGCCGGTCACCCGGCCTGCTTGACCCGCATGTACCACTCCACCAACCGGCGCACCTGGCGCTCGGTATAGCCGCGGTCGATCATGCGCTCGACGAAATCGGCGTGCTTCTTTTCGGTGTCGCTGTCCTTCTTCGATCCAAAACTGATGACCGGCAGAAGTTCCTCGGCCTGGCTGAACATGCGCCGTTCGATCACCTCGCGGATTTTCTCGTAGCTGGACCAGGACGGATTCCGCCCGCCGTTGGCCGCCCGAGAGCGCAGGGTGAACTTCACGATTTCATTGCGGAAGTCCTTGGGGTTGGCGATGCCGGCCGGCTTTTCGATCTTGCTCAGTTCCTGGTCGATCAATCCACGATCAAGCAGTTGCCCGGTGTCGCTGTCCTTGAAGTCCAGATCCTCGACCCACGCGTCGGCATATTCGACGTAGCGGTCGAACAGGTTCTGGCCGTAGTCGTGATAGCTTTCCAGATAGGCCTTCTGGATTTCGTGGCCGATGAACTCGGCGTAGCGGGGGGCCAGTTCGCCCTTGATGAATTCGATGTAGCGGTTCTCGGTTTCCTCGGGCACCTGCTCCTGTCGGATGGCGTTTTCGAGGACGTACATCAGGTGTACCGGGTCGGCCGCGACCTCGGTGGTGTCGTGGTTGAAGGTGGCGGCCAGGACCTTGAAGGCAAAGCGGGTGGAAATTCCGTTCATGCCTTCGTCCACGCCCGCGGCGTCGCGGTATTCCTGGAGCGTCTTGGCCTTGGGATCGACTTCCTTGAGGCTTTCGCCGTCGTAGACCCGCATTTTGGCGAACAGGTTGGAGTTTTCATGCTCGCGCAGCCGCGACAGCACCGAGAACCGGGCCAGCATTTCCAGGGTGGCCGGGGCGCAGGGCGCGGCCGACAGTTCCGACCCCTGGATCAGCTTGGCGTAGATCTTCTGTTCTTCGGTGGCGCGCAGGCAGTAGGGCACCTTGATCACATAGATGCGGTCGATGAAGGCTTCGTTGTTCTTATTGTTCTTGAACGTCCGCCACTCGGCCTCGTTGGAGTGCGCCATGACGATGCCCGAGAACGGAATGGCCCCGATGTTTTCGGTGCCCACGTAGTTGCGTTCCTGCGTCGCGGTCAGCAGGGGGTGCAGCATCTTGATGGGCGCCTTGAACATCTCGACGAATTCCAGCAGCCCCTGGTTGGCCCGGTTCAGGCCGCCCGAGTAGCTGTAGGCGTCGGGGTCGTTCTGGGCGTGCAGTTCCAGGCGCCGGATATCGACCTTGCCGACCAGGGCCGAGACGTCCTGGTTGTTGTCATCGCCCGGTTCGGTCTTGGCCAGCGCGACCTGGCGCAGCCGCGACGGGTACATGCGAACCACCGTGAACTTGCTGATATCCCCGGCGAACTCGTCCAGGCGCTTGATGCACCATGGACTCATCGGGCCGGTCAGGCGGCGACGGGGGATGCCATAGCGTTCCTCCAGCGCAGCGCCCATGGTGTCCGGCTCGAACAGCCCGAGCGGGCTTTCAAATACCGGGCTGAGTTCGTCGCCGGCTTTCAGGACGTAGATCGGGTGGGTTTCCATCAGGGCCTTGAGCTTTTCGGCCAGCGAGGATTTGCCGCCGCCTACCGGGCCGAGCAGGTACAGGATCTGCTTGCGCTCCTCCAGCCCCTGCGCGGCATGGCGGAAGAAGCCGACGATGCGCTCGATCGTTTCTTCCATACCGAAGAAGTCGGAGAAGGCGGGATAAACCTTGATGGTCCGGTTCATGAAGATGCGGCCAAGGCGTGGGTCGTCCTTGGACGTGTCAATGGTCTGCGGGTCGCCGATGGCCTTGAGGATGCGCTCGGCTGCGCTGGCATAGGCCATCGGATCCCTGCGACACAGGTCCAGGTATTCGGCCAGTGACATCTCGGTTTCGCGGCGGCTGTCGTAGGTCTGCGCGAAGGATGTCAGGAAGTTGTCGACAAGAACCATGAGTCCTCCGTGGCGGGGAATCGGTCGTGTCAGCGTTTGCCGGCGGAACGCGCCCGGAAACCCCTGTCATGCGGTTCAATGGCATCGGGTTTTTTGGCCCTATGGCGCCCGACCCTGTAGCCCTTCCGCCATGCGCAGCGGCAAAACGACCGATGCATCTGATCAACGCTTCATGGGGACGTGCGGCACCCAGAAAATCCCGAACGCAAAAGGCCACCTCCATCGAAGTGGGATTGCGCCTGGGCAAAAGCAAGCATGTGGCCCTGCCTTACTTTGGGCATTGTCCTGCCAGACACAAATTCTTGTATTCGTTGGCGGCCACATCCAAGGTTTGAGCGGCCTGAAGCCGTTCCGGTGAACGGCTGTCCATATCGGGAGAAATGGCGCAGTTGCGGCACCTTTAAACCATGCTACTTTTCCTCGGCGCTTGCATTGGGCTTGCGCTTACGGGGATTAGCTACCATGAAGAACCTGGGTAAGGCGCTGCTGGTCGGCGCGAGCATGCTGTGGGCCACGTCTGCCGTCGCCGGAAATCAGGATTTCTCCCTGACCAACAAGACCGGTTACCAGATCGACCGCATCTATGTGTCTCCGTCGAACAGCACAAGCTGGGACGAAGACGTCATGGGCCGCGATGCGCTGGCGAACGGCGAAGCAGTCGATATCTCCTTCGACAACAGCGAAAACACCTGCAAGTGGGACCTCAAGGCTGTCTACAACGACGGCGAAGAGGCGGTGTGGGAAGGTTTCAACTTGTGTGAAATCAGCAAGATCACCCTCCACTACAACGCCAATACCGGCGTGACCAGCGCGACCTACGAATAAGGACCGCACCGTCTGGCTTTGGTCCGGACGAAGCGACCTTTAGGGCGCAATAGACTAACCCCCGCCGAGCGATCGGCGGGGGTTTTTCGTGCTCAGATCCGTTTCAGGAAGGCGGAGATGTCGCACATAGAAAAACCCCCGCCGATTGCCCGACGGGGGTTCTATGAGCCTATGTTCCTGCGGGAACGGAATTAGCAGGAATAGTACATCTTGTACTCAACCGGGTGCGGGCAATGTTCGAAGTTGTACACTTCTTCCCACTTCAGGGCGATGTACCCGTCGATCATGTCCTGGGTGAAGACGTCGCCCTTCTTGAGGAAGTCGCAGTCGGCCCGCAGGCTTTCCAGGGCTTCACGCAGCGAGGCGCAGACGGTCGGCACGCCGGCCAGTTCTTCCGCCGGCAGATCGTACAGGTTCTTGTCCATCGGATCGCCGGGGTGGATCTTGTTCTCGATGCCGTCCAGGCCGGCCATCATCATGGCGGCGAAGGCCAGGTAGGGGTTGGCGGTGGGGTCCGGGAAACGGACTTCGACGCGCTTGCCCTTGGGGCTGGAGACATACGGGATACGGCAGGAGGCCGAACGGTTGCGGGCCGAGTAAGCCAGCAGCACGGGGGCCTCGAAGCCGGGGATCAGGCGCTTGTAGGAGTTGGTGGACGGGTTTGTGAAGGCGTTCAGGGCCTTCGCGTGCTTGATCACGCCACCGATGTAGTACAGCGCGGTTTCCGACAGGTCGGCGTACCCGGACCCGGCGAACAGCGGCTTGCCTTCCTTCCACAGCGACATGTGGACATGCATGCCCGACCCGTTGTCACCCATCAGGGGCTTGGGCATGAAGGTCGCAGTCTTGCCGTAGCTGTGGGCGACCATGTGCACGACGTACTTGTAGATCTGCATCCAGTCGGCGGCCTGCATCATGGTGCCGAACTTGGCGCCCAGTTCATGCTGCGACGGAGCCACTTCGTGGTGATGCTTTTCCATGGGCAGGCCCATTTCCATCATCACGGAGACCATTTCGGCGCGCAGATCGGTGCCGCTGTCGACCGGGGGAACCGGGAAGTAGCCGCCCTTGACGTTCGGACGGTGCGCCCAGTTGCCCTCTTCGAGCATCTTGCCGCTGCTCCACGGGGCTTCCTCGGAGTCCAACTCGAAGGACACCTTGTTCATTTCGACGGAGTAGCGCACGTCGTCGAACACGAAGAATTCGGCTTCCGGCCCAAAGTAGGCGGTGTCGGCGATGCCGGTGGACTGCATGTGGGTCAGGGCGCGCTTGGCGATGGAGCGCGGGTCGCGTTCGTAGGGCTGCCCGGTTGCGGGGTCAACCACGTCGCAGAAAATGATGAGCTGCGGCTGCGCGGTGAACGGGTCCATGACGGCGGTCGACAGGTCAGGCATGAGGATCATGTCGGACTCGTTGATTTCCTTCCATCCGCCGATGGAGGAACCGTCGAACATCACGCCTTCCGTCAGCAGGTCTTCATCGACCGTCGAGACGTGCTGGGCGGTGTGCTGCCACTTGCCTTTGGGGTCGGTGAAGCGGAAGTCAACGTACTTGACGTCGTTTTCCTTAATCATGTCGAGAACTGTTCTGACGTCGGACATGGTCCTGGATTCCCGTGTTTATGGCCGTTGGAAGGCGTGGTGATGGCGTGCCGGGAGCGGCCAAGGCCGTCCGGGTGGCGGTAAAGGTCAGACGGCGTCGGTTCCCCGTTCGCCGGTCCGAATGCGAATAACGTCTTCGATGGCGGAGATGAAGATCTTGCCGTCACCGATGCGGCCGGTATGAGCGGCCTGGGTAATGGCCTCGACGGCACGTTCGACCATGTTGTCGTCGAGCACCAGTTCGATCTTGACCTTGGGCAGGAAGTCCACGACGTACTCGGCCCCGCGGTACAACTCGGTGTGTCCTTTCTGACGCCCAAAGCCCTTGGCTTCGGTCACCGTGATGCCTTGCAGGCCGACTTCGTGAAGCGCTTCCTTGACCTCGTCCAGCTTGAACGGCTTGATGATCGCTTCGATCTTCTTCATGCGCCGGGTTTCTCTTCCCTTCTCCGCCCGGTTCCGCCGAATGGGCAGTTCCAGACCGTGATTGGTTTCCGGCTCTCCTCTATCACGTGGCGTGCCAAATCGGCAATCTGAATAAAAGTCCGCAAGTGCTATGCCGGAGGAAGAAAAAGAGGCTGGGAGATGCCTTTTATTTAGTCTATTCGCTGAAAAAAGAGGCAAGTGTCTTGACGGTCCCTCGGGCTGTGCGGCGGGGGCTGCTTTATGCTATGCCTGCAGGGTCCGTGAAGTGGCAAGGAGCATGCCCGTGAAGCTGGCGAATTCGGTGCTGTCGTCCTACGGCACGACCATATTCGAGGTCATGTCGCGCCTTGCTCAGGAGCACGGCGCCGTAAATTTGGGCCAGGGCACGCCAGAGGGCCTGGAACCCGCCGACGTGGCCGAGGCGGCGGCGCGGGCCATGGCGGACGGGCCGCATCAATACCCCTCCATGTGGGGCATCCCGGCCCTGCGGCAGGCCATCGCGGCGCACGAAAAGGCGTACTGGGGCCAGGACGTCGACTGGCAGGCCGAGGTGATGGTCACGTCGGGCGCCACCGAAGCCCTGGCCGCCTGCCTGTTCGGCCTGATCGAGCCGGGCGACGAGGTGGTTCTGATCGAGCCGCTGTACGACAGCTATCTGCCGATCATTCGGCGGGCGGGGGGTATTCCGCGCCCGGTGCGGCTCAATCCGCCGGACTGGACCCTTCCGCGCGAAGATTTGGCAGCGGCGTTTTCCGACAAGACCAAGCTTATCCTGCTCAACACCCCGCAGAACCCCTGCGCCAAGGTGTTCACCCGCGACGAACTGGAGTTCATCGCCGGTCTGGTCGAGGCCCACGATGCCTATGCGGTGTGCGATGAGGTGTATGAGCACCTGACCTTTGACGGGCGGCCGCATCTTCCGCTGATGACCCTGCCGGGGATGCGCGAGCGGTGCCTGCGCATCGGGTCGTTCGGCAAGGTGTTCTCGCTGACCAACTGGAAGGTCGGCTACGTCATCGCCGCGCCCGGCCTGATGAGCGCGGTGGCCAAGGCCCACCAGTTCCTCAACTTCACCACCCCTGTCGCCCAGCAAGTGGGCTTTGCCTGGGGTCTTGAGCACCGCGACGACTATGTGCGCGGCCTGCCCGGCATTCTGGAGGGCCGCCGCGACCGCCTGGCCGACGGGCTGCGCCGGATTGGATTCGCCCCCTTGACGGCGGCGGGCACCTATTTCCTCAGCGTGGACTTTTCACCGCTGGGCGTAAACGAGGACGACGCCGCGTTCTGCCGCCGCCTGACCAGCGAGGCCAAGGTGGCCGCCGTGCCGGTGTCGGCGTTTTATCAGGACCGCCCCGGCGAGCCGCGGCCATCCCACATCATCCGGTTCTGCTTCGCCAAGACCGACGCCGCCATCGCCGAGGCGTTGACCCGTCTTGAGCGTTATTTCAAAGATTAGTGCCATCGGCGTGCCGCCTCCCTATGTAAACGGGCGACGGGAACTCATCGGGAACGGGTAGGCATGTTCTTCGACTTTTTGGAAGGCTTCAGCTACGGGCTGTTCGTGTCCTGCTTCCCCTGGTTCATCCTGGGGATGGTGGAGCCGCGCCTGGCCCTGCCGACCGACCCGCCGCGCCGCTGGCAGGCCATCGTGCGGTACTGGTTCCTGGTGCCGTTCCTGGCGTTTGTGCTGTGGCTGACCTCGTTGCCCGGCGGCATCGGCAGCCCGACGCTGGGTGGCTGGCTGGTCGGTTTGGCGGCCATCGCCATAGAGGTTCCGCTGGAACGCCGCTGGCGCCGTTGGCGGGCCGGCAAGTTGGAACGCCGCCGCAAGGCCGTGCTCGATGCCGCCCGCGCCGCCCTGGAGCGGGAGCAGCGCGAGGCCGGCGTGATTGACCTGGACCCCGAAAACCCGCCTGCAGGGGCTGACGATGTGATCCTAGGTCTGTGCGAAGGCAAGCGCCGCCTGCTTGATGCCCGCCGTCCCGACCTCGCCCTACAGGCTGACCGCCTGTATGCCCGTTATGCCCATGTGATCGATGTGCTGCGCGGCAAGTTCGACGAACGCGAGCTGACCTTCGAGCGGTCGCGCGGACTGGTGGCCGAGGTGGCGCGCGGTGCGGTGGACAATTTGTTGGGCATGGCCTCGCTGGCCCATGGCGTTGCCGGGGTGGACGCCGGTTTCGTGCGTCGCCGCCTGGACACCGAAGGCCCCCGTTTATCGCCCGAGGAACGGGAGGCACTGCGTCGCCGCCTCGATCTGGTGGACGACACCGACCGCCGGGTGCGGGATTTGGCGTCGCGCAACGAAGCCGCCATGACCGCCCTGGACGATGCGGCGGTGGCCGTGGCGCGGGTGGAAACCGAACGGGCGCAGGCCTCCGTGGCGGCCGAAACGGCGCTTCAGGACCTGCGCCGCTTTATCGACAAGGCCGACCTTTACGGCCGCAGTGCCGCCCTCAAGGAGTAGCAGTTCATGACCGAGAATCCGGCATCGCCGCTGAGTCTGTCCCTGCCGGTTGACGATATCGCCGCCGAGGTCGAAGAACAACTCGCCAAGGCCGAGGACCCCGAACTGGCCGCCATGGCCGAGGCTTTCGTGCAGGAAGTGCTGGCCGAGGAACCCATCGTCCCGGCCGAGGGCGGCACCCATCGCCAGCGCGAGGCGGTGGACAGCATGGGCGCCGAGATCCAGAAGCAGGCGGCCTATCGGAGTTCCATGCTTCAAGGCTCCATCCGCAAGCTGGCGCACGAGGGCGACGAGGGCGGGCCGGTGGCCAAGGCGCTGCTCAACCTGCGCAGCCGCATGACCGACCTCGACCCGCACCGCCAGAACCTGACCGACGGCGGCTTGGCCAAACTCCTGTCATTCATTCCTGGCGTCGGCACCCGGTTGCAACGCTACTTCCACAAATTCGAGACGGCGCAGCAGGCTCTGGACGCCATCATCAAGGACCTCGAATCCGGCCGCGACATGCTGCGCCGGGATAACGTGACCCTGGCCGACGATCAGGACGCGTTGCGCGACGTTTTGGGCCGCCTACGCCGTCAGATCGATCTGGGCGGCATGATCGACAAGCGGCTGGTCAAGGCGGCCGAGGGGCTGCCTGTCGATGATCCGCGCCGGGCGTTCATTGAGGAAGAACTGGTCTTTCCGCTGCGCCAGCGCATCGTTGACCTGCACCAGCAACTGTCGGTCAGCCAGCAGGGTGTCTTGGCCCTGGAAGTGGTCATCCGCAATAACCGCGAGCTTGTGCGCGGCGTGGACCGTGCCATCAACGTCACGGTGTCGGCCCTCAATGTCGCGGTGACGGTGGCGTTGGCTCTGGCGAATCAGCGTCTGGTGCTTGACCGGGTGGAGGCTCTGAATACCACCACGTCCGACATGATCGCGGGCACGGCCAAGGCATTGCGTGGGCAGGGCGTGGCGATTCAAAATCGCGCCGCGTCCAGCATGCTGGACATGGAAAAGCTGGAGGCCGCATTCGCCGACGTGCTTGGCGCCATTGAGGAAGTCTCCCGTTATCGCCGTGACGCGCTGCCCAAATTGGACGCCCAGATCGACCGGCTGGAGGATCTGACCGCCAAGGGCGCCGAGGCCATCACGCGCTTGGAACGCGGCAACGCAACGCACCCGGAAAACAGGGTCTGAATTCTTCTTGACGGGTGCTGCCGGGCAGGGGTAGAAACGCGACCTCGCCACATGGCGGGAACACAGTGGCGGGTATAGCTCAGTTGGTTAGAGCGCCTGGTTGTGGTCCAGGAGGCCGTCGGTTCGAATCCGTCTACTCGCCCCATCCTCCGCCCCCTAGGCGGAGCAGACGCATAAAAAAGGTCCGTGCCTCTGGCGCGGGCCTTTTTTCATGGTCGTCAGCGATTGGGGGAAAGCTGTGGGACGCCTGCTTTACAGCTCGCCGTATTCCAGGCGTTGCCCGTCGCCGGAAGTCGCCGGAAGGGGTGCCGGTCGGGCTTGCGCGGCAGGGGGAGGCGCTGTTGTCTGGGGCGCGGCGGACAGTGCTGCCGTGGGGGTGGGCACTTCGTCGTGGTCGTCGTCGTGGCGGTCGGTGCGGTCCTTGTCGCGCATGGCCCGGCCCAGGGCCGCGCGGCGCGACAAGTCTTCCTTGATCGCGGCGACGTCGGTTTCCAGGCTTTTCATGCGGCGTTGCAGATCGACCAGGGTGGACTGCATGGCGGCCTTGTCGGCGCGGCCGGCGTCGGTCAGGTCGCGCAGCGTCTTTTGCAGTTGCTCGTCGATGGCCTTGATGCGGCGCTCGTTGTCTTGCTGCACGTTTTCACGCAGCCGCCCGGCGTCGTCGCCTAGCTCCTTGCGCAGCGCCTTGCCGCGCCGGTCCATTTCGCCTTCCATGCGGGCGATGGCGCTTTCCACGTCGGCGCGCAGTTCGACCTTGATCTGATAGGCGTTCTTGACCAGCGACGAGACATAGGACATCAGCCCGACGCCCATGACCAAGACCAAGGCAATGGCCAGGGTTATTCCCGCTACGGCTCCGAAGCTCATTGGCTGGGGCCCCCTCCTGCGCCCATTGTGCGTGCTGGGTCATCGTCGTAACGGCTTGACGGTGCCGCCCCTCCACGCCGATGATCGGCCAGCCCGAACACTG
Source organism: Rhodospirillaceae bacterium (assembly GCA_041676205.1). Taxonomy (GTDB): domain Bacteria; phylum Pseudomonadota; class Alphaproteobacteria; order Rhodospirillales; family Rhodospirillaceae; genus Cauispirillum. Next base: position 22,661 of record JBAYSM010000001.1, read on the forward strand.
TCCATTATCTCTGGTGTGGATGCAAGGGTGGTTGCTCGGCGCCAGGAACGCCCTCATGTAGGCACATGCGCATCGTCACGATGGAGCGTTGAACATCATGGAGCAGTCTGCCTCTGCCCGCCGCCGCTCGGCTGCTACGGCCGCCGGCGCCCCCGATACCACGCCGCCGACGACCACCGAGGAGTTGATCGCCTGGATCACCGCGCGCGGCATGACCGAGGTGGAGTGCCTTGTTCCCGACATGGCCGGAGTTCCGCGCGGCAAGATCCTGCCGGCCCACAAGTTCATCGGCGGCCTGCACGAGCGTGGCTTGCGCCTACCGGAGTCCCTGTTCATCCAATCGGTGACGGGCGATTACCCCGAAGAAGACATCATGCCCGACATCGACCAGGACATGTACCTGCGGCCCGATCCGTCGAGCATCCGCGTGGTGCCGTGGTACGACGAGCCGACCGCGCAGGTCATCAACGACTGCTTTTACCGCGATGGCAGCCCGGTGGAGATGGCCCCCCGGCATGTCCTGCGCCGGGTGCTGGCATTGTATGAGGCGCGCGGCTGGCGGCCCGTCGTGGCGCCGGAACTGGAGTTCTATCTGGTCAAGGTCAACACCGATCCCGATTACCCGCTGGAGCCGCCCATCGGGCGGTCGGGGCGGCCGGAGATCGGTCGTCAGGCGTTCGGCATCGACGCGGTGAACGAGTTCGACCCGCTGTTCGAGGATGTCTACGACTACGCCGAGGCGCAGAACCTGGACGTCGATACGCTGCACCACGAAGGCGGCGCGGCGCAGATGGAGATCAATTTCGAGCACGGCGAAGCCATGTCGCTGGCCGATCAAGTGTTTCTGTTCAAGCGAACCCTGCACCAGACGGCGCTGCGCCACAATCTCTACGCCACCTTCATGGCCAAACCGTTGGAAGGCCAGCCGGGCAGCGCCATGCACCTGCATCAGTCGATTGTGGAAGAGGCCACCGGAACCAACTTGTTTGCCACGCCCGATGGCGGGGAAAGCGACCTGTTCCGCTGGCACATCGGCGGCCTTCAGAAGTTCCTTCCGCAGGCGATGCTTTTGCTGGCCCCCAACGTCAACAGCTACAGGCGGCTGGTGAAGAATTTCTCGGCCCCCATCAACATGCACTGGGGGCATGACAACCGCACCGTGGGCCTGCGCGTCCCGGTGTCCCAGCCGGCCAACATGCGCATTGAAAACCGCCTGTCGGGGGCCGATGCCAACCCTTATCTGGCCATCGCGGCATCGTTGGTGTGCGGGTATCTGGGGATGATCGACGAGATCGAGCCAACCAAGCCGATCACCGGGTCGGGCTACACCAAGGCCCATGCCTTGCCCAAACACCTGCCCGACGCCATCGAACGGTTCCAGCACGCCCGTCGCCTGCACGATGTCCTGGGCGAAATGTTCTGCGCCGCCTTTGCCGCCGTGAAGGGCGCGGAGTGGGATGCCTATCAGGACGTCATCAGTTCCTGGGAACGCGAGTACCTGTTGCTGAACGTGTAGGGCATGAAAACGGCGCCCCACCACGCGATGGGGCGCCGTCCCGCACTGTTCAGGGCGAAGCGTTACTGGCTGCTGCCACCCGTTGTCCCACTGGGCGGAGTGCCCGTGCTGGGGCTGCTTTCCATGCCGGGGCTGGTGGTCCCCAGGCTCGGCGAGGTGCTCATGCCGGGGCTGGCGGGCGGCTCCTCGGACGGCGTTTCGGCCGTCTGGGGCTGCATGTTGCTGATGTCGACGTCCAGGGCCTGCAGGGTTTCGGTGTCGGGTTCACCGCTTGCCTGAGCTTGCCCTTGCTGCTGCTGGAAGTCACGCAGCGCCTGCTGGGTATTCGGACCCCACACGCCATCGACTTCAAGGTCCGCGGCCCCTTGATCCTTCAGGGCCTGCTGAATCTGCCGCACGGCTTCGGAGTCTTCGGTGATCTGCGCGGTCTGCCCGGACGAACCCATGGCGGATGACCCGCTCATGGACGAACCGCTGGCAGGCTCGCTGCCGACTTGGCTGGACTGCGCGCTGCTGCCGGAACTGACATCACCAGAAACGCTGCCCTGACCTGACACTCCGGTCGGGGCCGCGCTGCTGTCGGAGGCCTGCGAACCCGTACCGGCGGCGTGGGCAGAACCAGCGGCCAACGCGGCGGCCAGAATAGTCGAAAGAAGAAGCTGCTTTTTCATGGGGAAACTCCTGGTGAATTCAAAATGCGGAGCCGAAGCTCCAAGGGTGGCGTGCCTAACAACGCCTGCCGGCCATGGGCGTTCGCCCAAATTGCCGGGGGGTAGGCTCGGCTCTAATGGGAAACGCCCAGGCGGCGGGCCTCTGCGGCGGGGTCGCGGTCCTGCACGACGCGCAAACCGGCGTCTTCGGCAACGCGCGCGGCATCGTCGTTGCGGGCGCCGGGCGCGAACCACAACACCTTGAGGCCGAAGGGATCTTTGGCGTGACGAGCACCCTCGGCGGCCATCTCGGCATCCTTTGGGGTGCCGTAGACGAGAACCATGTCGATGGTGGATGAAATGTCGGCCACCCGGCCCGGTACCACCTCGCCCAGATGAAACTCGCCAGCCAGATCAGGATTGACCGGGATCACGCGATATCCCTCCATGCGCAGATCCAGAGCGTGCTTTTCGCTGTCCTGGCCGGGCTTGTAGCCGATGACCGCCACCTTGAAGGTGTCGTTGAGGCATTCACGCAGATAGTCGTCGGGATAAGGAATAGGGCCGCCGGTGCCGACGGCGTCTGCCGTGTGGCGGAACTCGGTCATGGGTGCCTCCGTCGGAGTGATGTCTCCGACAGCAACGCGTGCGGGGTGCTTACGGGTGCAGGCGGGGCTTAGAGGTGCAGGCGGGCGATTTCCACCTTGATGCAGCGGTTCATGACCACCTTCAGGCCCGCCGCCTCGGCCCGCTGGGCCGCGGAATCGCTGCGGATGCCGGACTGGAGCCAGATGCCGTGGATGCCCTTCGCGGCCGCTACGGCAATGGCTTCGTCCACCACGGCGCCCGCCGCGTCGGAGTTGCGGAACACGTTGACCAGATCAATGGGGGCGGGCACGTCGGAGAGGCGCGCCCGCACCGTTTGGCCCAGGAACTCCTGCCCCGCGAGGCCGGGATTGACCGGAATGACCCGGTATCCCTTGGCCTTGAGGAACAGGGCGATATCGTGGCTTGGCCGCGACCGGGTGGCGGAGAAGCCCACCACGGCGATGGACTTCACGCCGTCCAGGACCGACGCCAGATAGTCGTCGGGGTAGGGGATGCGGCTCCACAGATCGTCGGGCAGGACGTCGGGGGAATGGCGGAAGGTCATGGCAGCTCCAAAAGGGCCTGGTCCAGATCGCGGATGAGGTCGGCCGCGGTTTCAATGCCGACCGACAGCCGGATCACCTCGTCGCCCGCCCCGGCGGTATTGCGCTGTTCTTCGCTCAATTGGCGATGGGTGGTGCTGGCCGGGTGCAGGATGAGCGAGCGCGTGTCGCCGATATTGGCCAGATGGCTGAACAGCGTGACCCGCTCGACCAGCGCCTTGCCCGCCGCGTAGCCGCCCTTGAGGCCGAAAGTGAACACGGCGCCCGGACCCTTGGGCAGATACTTTTCCTGCAACGCCTTGTAGGGCGACCCGTCCAGCCCGGCATGGCTGACCCACGCCACGGCGGGATGCCCGGCCAGGAACTGGGCCACCTTGGTCGCGTTCTCCACATGGCGTTCCATGCGCAGGTGCAGCGTCTCGATGCCGCTGATGGTCAGCCACGCGTTCATCGGACTGAGCGCCGGGCCGAAGTCGCGCAGCGCCACGGCGCGGGCCTTGGTGGTGAAGGCGAAATCGCCGAACGTTTCATAGAAGGTCAGGCCGTGGTAAGCCGGTTCGGGCTGGGCCAGCGACGGGAACTTGTCGTTTTTGGCCCAGTCGAAACGCCCGCTTTCCACAATGGCCCCGCCGACCGCGTTGCCGTGCCCGGACAGGAACTTGGTGGTCGAATGGACCACGATGTCGGCCCCCCATTCGATGGGGCGGCAGAGGTAGGGCGTCGCCATGGTGTTGTCGACGATCAGCGGAATGCCTGCGTCCTCGGCCACGCGGGCGACGGCCTCGATATCCACGATGATGCCGCCGGGATTGGCCAGAGCCTCGATAAAGATCGCCTTGGTCTTGGGCGTGATGGCGGCGCGGAAGTTGTCAGGGGCCGACGGGTCAACGAAGTGACAGGTCCACCCCAGTTTGCGGAACGACTGCCCGAACTGGGTGATCGACCCGCCATAGAGGTTGCGGCTGGCGATGAACTCGTCGCCCGGCTCCAGCAGGGTGAAGAACGTCATGAACTGCGCGGCGTGGCCCGACGCGCAGCACACCGCCGCCCGGCCGCCTTCAAGGCTCGCGATGCGTTCTTCGAGGACGCTGACGGTGGGGTTGGTCAGGCGCGAGTAGATGTAGCCAAAGGTGTGCAGGTTGAACAGGTTGGCCGCGTGGTCGGCGTCGTCGAACACATACGACGTGGTCTGGAAAATCGGCGTGGAGCGCGCCCCGGTGGTTGGGTCGGGCGAAGCTCCGGCGTGGATCGCCAGGGTTTCAAACCCGCAGTCGCTCAGGCCGTCGCTGTTGCCCCGGCCCGGCGCCTTGCGCTTCTTGCTGGAGACGATGCCGGAATTGACGCCCTGCCACGACAATTCGCCGCCCAGGCGACCGTATTCGATCTTTGGGCAGCGGTTCATGACCACGGCAAGGCCCGCCTGCTCGGCCCGCATGGCGGCATCGTCGTTGCGCACGGCAAGCTGCATCCACACCACCTTGAGGCCAAGGCGCTTGGCTTGTGCAATCGCCTCGTCGGTGACGGCCCCGGCAGCGGCCGAATTGCGGAAGATATCCACCATGTCCACGTGATCGGGAATGTCAGCCAGCGAGGCATAAACCTGCTCGCCCAGCAAGGTCTGTCCGGCCAGCTTCGGGTTGACCGGGATGACCCGATAGCCCTTTTCCTGCATGTACTTCATGACGAAGTGGCTGGGCCGGTTGGCATCGGCCGAGGCACCCACCAAGGCGATCGTCTTCACCTGCGCCAGAATCTCCCGCAGATAGGCGGCTGGATAGGGAAGGGTGGCATTAGGATCGTCGGGCAGAACGGCCGAAACGTGCAGGAAGGTCATAGCATGGGGACTCCGCGGTCAGAAACGAGACCGAGTGTACCCAAATCATTCCTACCAGGGTAGCAGGCGTCGCAACCCCCGCCGCAGCCCCGGACTAAGGCCCACGGCCACGCCCAGGCCAAGCCCTGCGGCGAGCAGCCGCACGGGATGCGCCGCCACGGCGGCATGGGCACGCGCGCCGACCGCCATGCCGTGATCGAGCATCATGGCGTGGGTTGTTGGCGGCGCTGGCGGCGGTGTGGCCTTCCGGCCCGTCGCTGGCGAGGGCGGCGGGGGCGCGGCGGCCAGCCCCATGGCGGTGAATGGGGCTACGGCACCCTTGAGGGCGACCTGAGCCGCGCGGCGGCGCGTGCGGCCGATCAGCGACCCGGTGAGCCATACCACCAAGGCCAGGATCAAGGCTCCGGCCGCCACCGACAACGCGGCGGCAACCGGACTCATGTCTTCTGCCAGCGCCAAAAAAAGGGCGGTTCCGGCAAAGCCCAGGGCGAGCATCACAAGAACGCCCACGATGATGAGGCTGACCGCGCTGATGACGGTGGCGGACAGATGCAGCTTGAGGGCCGATTTGACCACGTTGGCTTGGGCCGAGAGTGCTCCCAGGATCATGCGGCGTTCCCCCTAGGCGGTTGCTCAGCGGCGGCCGAGCAAGGCGCCCAGGACGATGCCGATGGCAAACGCCCCGGCCAGGGTCGACAGCGGATGCGCCTTGACCTGCTCGCGCGCCTTGCCGGTGGCTTCTTCGGCCTGTTTGCGCGCCTGATCGCCATAGACGCGGGCATGGCCATAGGCTTCGCGCAGGCTTGCCATTCCGTGGCGTCCGGCGTCTTCGGCAGTTTCACCCAATTGTTCGGAATAGGTGGCGAGTTGCTGGCGCAGGCGGTCCATGTCGTCCTGCAAGCGCGATAGTTGCTTCCTCGGGCCTCCGTGCGACAGCATGGTCGTCTCCCCATGGGCATCCGTGAGGGCGCGAATTCGCCTTCATTCGCATCATCAACGCAAAGCGCGTGGCGCAGGTTCCCTCCTTGGCAGGGGGATCACCTTTTGGGGCGGTTGCGGGTCCATGGGTTGTGTCAGGGCGTTGGTGGGGCAATATAGGGCGATGGGTTACTCCGTCGTTTCTCATTGGTCCCACTGGGGAATTCCCGTTGCTCATCACAATGCCTTCCGTACCACACCGTGTGTTCAGCGCCGTTTTGACGGCACTGGTGCTGTCGGGCTGCGCACGCCTGGGGCTTGGTGAGAGCGATCAGTCTGCCTCGGACACGCCGAGTGTGTTTTCCGAGGCTCCGCCCGTGGAGGGGCCGCGTATTCCCTATGAGGTCACGATTGCCGGGGTCGACGACGGTGACTTGCGCGAAGCCCTGGACGACGCATCGCGTCTGCGCCAGTTGGCCGATGACGCTCCCGCCTCCATCCTTGCCCTGCGCCGCCGGGCGACCGACGACGCCGACCGCCTGGGCCGCGTCCTGCGCAGCCGTGGGCACTATGCCGCGAAGGTCGAGCCGGTCATCGACCAGGATGTTGATCCGGTGCGGGTGACGTTGACCGTGGATCCCGGACCCATCTACGGCATCGTCGAATTCAATGTTGAATACGTCGATCCGCCCCCTCCCGCCGATGCCGACGTGCCGCGCGATTTGGCCGCGCTGGAGTTGGAGCAGGGACAGCCGGCGCGGGCAGAGGACGTACTGGCGGCTGTCGCCAAGGTTGGCGAGACGTTGCGCAATCAAGGCTATCCGTTCGGCCGCACGGTCGGCCATACCGCGCGGGTCGATCATGCCGACCGCACGATGCGGGTCACGGTGCAGGCGGAAAGCGGCCCTCCGGCGGTGTTTGGCTCCACATCCTTTACCGGCCTGACCAGCGTCGAGGAAAGCTACCTGCAACGGCAGATCACCTTTCACGAGGGCGAACGCTTCGATCAGCGCGAAATCCAGGAACTGCGCCGTACCCTTCTGGGCACTGGCCTGTTTCAAGCGGTGTCCATCACCCCGGCGGAGGCGGTGGATGCGGACGGCACGCTGCCGCTGACCGTGGAGGTCGAGGAGGCCGACCATCGCAGCATCGGCGTCGGCGCGCGGTACTCATCGAGCCTCGGCTTGGGCGCGAACGTGTTCTGGGAACACCGCAACCTGTTCAACCGGGATGAGGATTTCCGGGCCGAGCTGGATGTCTCCGAACGGGCACAGACCTTGGGCGCGGACTTCACCAAGCCGACGTTCCTGGGGCGGCGCGGCCAGTTCCTGCGTGGCAATGCCGAGGCGGCGCAGGAAGAATTCGAGGCTTATGACCGCACGGGCATTCTCGCCCAGGTCAGCATTGAACGCAGCCTCAGCCCGACGTGGACGGCATCCATCGGAACGGGCGTCGAGTATGCCAAGATCACGGACAGCAAGGAAACTCACCGATCGATGCTGTGGGGCGTTCCGCTCCGGGCGTGGCGCGATGCGACAGACAGCCGCCTGGACCCGCGCGAAGGGTCGCGGCTGGATTTCGGGATCACGCCGTATGTCGGGTCCTATGACGGGCCGGTCATGTTTACCCGCAACATCGCTGAAGGGCGCCTCTATTACCCGCTGACCGACGACGGCTGGACGGTGTTGGCCGGACGCGTTGCCGTGGGAGCTATCGCTGGGAGTGAGCGTGACGACATTCCGCCCGACAAACGCTTCTATTCCGGCGGCGGCGGGTCGCTGCGCGGGTACGGGTATCAGTTGGCCACCGATGTCGATGCCAACGGTAGCCCCATCGGCGGCAAGTCGCTGTTCGAGATAGGCCTGGAACTGCGGCGGAAAATCACCCAAACCCTCGGCGTGGTGCCATTCATTGAAGGCGGTCGCGCGTTCAGTGACCAGATGCCCAATCCTGCCGACGATCTTTTCTGGGGGGTAGGGTTGGGGGCGCGGTATTACTCGCCGGTCGGACCGATCCGCTTTGACGTGGCGGTGCCGCTGGACCGTCGTCCGGGCGTGGACGATCCGTATCAGATCTATATCAGCCTGGGGCAGGCTTTCTGAGATGGCTTGGATGTGGCGCGTCTTGATTGGGGTGGCGGCCCTGATCGTGCTGATCGTTGCCGGTGTCGGGGTTGTGGTGGGAACCGCGCCGGGCAGTCGATGGGTGGTGGACCGCGCGCTTGAGGCGGCGGGGTCCGTGCGTGCGGCCTCCGTCGAAGGCACGCTGCTCGACCGCCTGACCCTGCACGGTGTCGAGGTCGCAGACAACGCCGGGACGTGGCTGACGGCCGACACCGTGACCGTGGACTGGCAACTTGCGCGGCTGCTGGGTGGGCGTCTGTGGATCGACCAACTGGTCGCCCGCGAGGTGCATGTCGCCCGCCCGCCCGAGCCTGGCGTCGAAACCTCGCAAGAGGGCGGCAGCGGGTTCGACCTTAGTCAACTTGAGCGCCTGACCCTGCGGCAGCTTGACCTGGATGGCGTCCATGTGGCCGAACCCGTGCTGGGCGCGCCGATCAATTTCCGCGCCGCCGGACTGGCCACCGGCACCGAGCAGGGCGGTATTGACGCGCAGCTTGAGGCCAGACGCCTCGATGCCCCCGGTGAGGCGCGCGTGGAAGTCCGTCACCGGCCGGGCGGCGTTCTCGGCGTCCATGTCGCGGCGTTTGAGCCAGAGGGTGGCGCCATCGCGCGGCTGCTGGATCTGCCCGGCCTGCCAGCGGTGCGCCTATCCTTGAACGGCGAGGGTCCGGTCGGGCAGTGGCAAGGCGCGCTGCTGGCCGAGGCCGAAGATTTCGTCACGGTCGAGGCCGATCTGACCCTGTCCCTGGCCGCCGCGCGGACGGCGTCACTTGCCGGGACGGCCCGTCCCGGCCCGCTGATGCCGGGCGAAATCACCGCTGCGACTGGCGAGACGTTGGAATTCGCCGCCACGGTGCGCCAAGACTCCGGGTTTGCCGTCGAGAACCTGCGCCTGCGGGGCGCCGGGTGGACGCTTGGCGGAGCGGGAGGCGTCGATGAGGGGGCGCAGGTCGCCGGGCAGGCGGTGCTGGATATCACCGATGGGGCGGGATTTGCCTTGCTGATTGGCGTTCCGGTAGGGCAGGGCCGTCTGGAAACACGCGTTCAGGGGCCGCTGGATCGAATGGACGTCGCCCTGGACGCCTCGCTGGTCGGAACCGTCGTGCGCACTGCGGAGGTGCGCGCCCGTGCCGTGGTCGGCGGAGAGGTCACGCCGTTTTCCGCCGAAGGCCGGGTGGGGGGCGTCAGCGAGCTGGTCCCCGAGGCTGCTCCCCTGGTGGGCGAGGGCCTCGATTTCGCCGTCACCGGAACGGTGCGCCTGGAGGACAGCGAGATCGCCGTCGAGCGGCTGACCGTGCAGTCGCCGGTGATGGGGGCGGAGTACGTCGGCGCTATCGCCTTGGCGCCGCTTGGGGTTGCCGGTGGTCTGGAAGCGTCGATTACCGATCTGGCAGCCTTGGAACCTCTGACCGGGATAGCCCTGCGCGGCGTCGGCACCGTGGCGGCTGATCTGCGGGCGGATCAGGAAACGATCGTGGGGGGACTCCGCATCCTCCTGCGCGACTTTGCCACCGGCATTGCCCAGGCCGATGCCCTGGTGGCGGGGCAAGTGGATGCCGCCTCCACCGTGCGGTGGCGGGGTGAGGAAATTATATTGTCGGACCTGCGTCTGCGGGCGCCGGGGGCCAGTCTCGATGCGTCGATGGCTATGACCGGCTTTGAGGTGCTGGATGGAACGTTCGTTCTTGAGGCGTCCGACCTTGCCCGCCTTGACCTCGGCGTCGAGGGTGCGGCGCGGGCCGAGGGCCGTATTGGTGGGACTCTCGGGGCGCCGGAACTGACCGCCGCCGTGGGCGGAAAGGATGTGCGCGTGGCCGGCCTGGACGTCCGCCAGCCGTCGGCTGGGCTGCGTCTGACTGGGCAGCAGGTAGACCTGAGCGATGTGCGGGCGCGCATCGCCGGTGTGCAGGTCGCGGGACGGCTGGCGGTGCCATTCGACACGGCCCTTCTTGACGGTGCATTTTCCCTGGACCTCCAAGCGCCCGAGGAACTGGCAACCCTGACCGGCCAGCCAATCACCGGCCGTCTTGTGGGCGACGTGACCTTTGCCCCGATGCGCGGCACGCAGGGGCTTTCGGCGCGGCTGAACGGCGAGGCATTGGCCTTGCCCGAGGCAGGCGTGGCGCTGCGGAGCGTTCAGGCGCAGGCCGATCTGTCCGACCTGTTCGGTGCGCCGCGCGGGCGCATCGACGTGACGGCCGGCGAAGGCGGGGCAGGGACGGTGATGTGGCAGGATGCCCTGCTGCGGGCTGACCTGAGCGACGGTGCCGGAGCGTTTTCGGTTACGGTACGCGGCCCCCCGACCACCCCCTATACCGCCGAGGCCGGGGGACGCCTGACCATGGCCGAAGCCACGGCCATCCGCCTGAATACCCTGCGCGTGGCGAATCCCGACCATGCCGTGCGCATGACCGCTCCGACCACCCTGACCTTGACGGGGGGAGATATCGACCTGGGGCCGACGCGACTTGACGTCGACGGTGGAACGCTGGCGGTGGAGGCCCGCCTGGCCGGGGGGGCGGTAGACCTGTCGGTGACGGGTCGGAACCTGCCCATGACGGTGCTGGAACTCGCCGTGACAGATTACCCGGTTGAGGGTATGGCGGCGCTGGACGTGCGGCTGACCGGGCCGCTCAGGCGCCCGACCGGGCGGATCCAGCTCCGGACCTCGCCGCTGGCAATTCCCGAGGCCGGTGTCGAAGGGTTGGTGGTCGAAGTTGATGGCGACATCGCGGGCGGCCGATTAAGCGGGCAGGCCCGCCTGTCGGGGATAGCGCCTGAACCCGCCGTCATGACCGCCGATGTGCCGGTGGCTTTTTCGGACAGCGGCATCCCATCCATTCCCGAAACGCAACCGTTGTCTGCCGCGATAGACTGGCACGGCCCTGTGCAGTCGGTTTGGGCGCTGGTGCCGCAGATCGGGCACCGCGTCGCCGGGCAGGCCGTGGTCCAGGCGCGCGTTACGGGCACCCTTGCCGCGCCTCAGTACTCCGGCGAAGCGGCGATGGTTGATGGGTCATACGAGAATTTCGAGTGGGGCACGGTCTTGCGCGACCTGCGCTTTACGGCGGGGCTTACTCCCAACGGGGACGTGTCGCTCCAGGCCTCGGCCACCGATGGCGGGTCAGGGCGGGTCACGCTCGACGGCACCATCGACAACAGCCAGGCCGACATCAGTCTGGTGCGCGCCCGCGTTGCCCTGCAACAGGTCCAGGCGGTGCGTCGGGATGACCTTCAGGCGGGGGTCAGTGGGGAAGTCAGCTACGAGGGCACCTTCGACGAAGGCACGGTGCGCGGCGACCTGAGCACGGAAACGGTGCGCCTGACCCTGGGCGCGGCGCTGGGCGGGGGGATCCCTGAACTGGACGTGGTGGAGGTCAACTCCGCGGCCATTGGTGATCCCGAACGCGTCTCCGTGGCGGCCGAGGGCGGTGGGCCTGCGTTTGGCAGCGCCATCGCGCTGGATGTGCGGGTACGGATGCCGAACCGTATCTACGTGACGGGGCAGGGCCTGGATTCCGAATGGCAGGGCCAACTGACCCTCGGCGGCACGCTGGCCGAGGCGCGCATTGTCGGCGCTTTGCAGGTGGTGCGTGGTACCTTCGCGGCCCTCAATCGCTCGTTTGCTCTGGAAACCGGCACGGTCGAGTTTACTGGCGGCGAGGAGATCGACCCCACCGTTGCCGTCCGCGCCGTGCACAAGGCTGAGGAGATCACCGCCATCGTCGAAATCAGCGGCTTGGCGAGCGATCCGACCGTGGCGCTCGACTCGCGCCCATCGCTGCCCGAGGACGAGATCATTTCGCGGGTGCTGTTTGGGCGCGGCATGGGGGCGCTCGGTCCGGCCGAGGGGGTGGCCGTGGCTCAGATGGCGGCGCGCATGGCCGGCATCGGCGGCGGTGGGCCGGGCGTCCTGGAGCAGATGCGCGGCGCTTTGTCCCTCGACGTGCTTTCGGTGGGCGGCGGGGCCGATGGGCCGACCGTGGAAGCGGGTCGGTACGTGGGCGAAAACGTCTATGTCGGGGTCGAGCGCGGCGCGGGTACCGACAGCACCTCGGTCGAGGTCGAGGTTGAACTGACCCCCAACGTGACCCTTGAGACGCGCGGCTCGGCCCGCAGCGGGGCCGATATCGGCGTACAGTGGAAATTCGATTACTAGTGTTACGTCCTTCGTCTATCCTGAAACCTTCACAGTGCCGGTTTCGGGGCATGTTTCAGGACGGGGGTTGCGGGAATGTCGTTGGATTGGCTGGGTATCGCGTCGGGCCTTTTGGGCGGCCTAGCCTTGTTTCTGTACGGACTGGACAAGGCCGCTGCCGCGCTGAAGGCCGTGGTGGGCGAGAAGATGCAGCCCATGCTGGCCTCGCTCACCCGAAATCGCTGGGCCGGGGCGGCGACCGGCGCAACGGTCACGGCGGTCATCAATTCATCGACGGTAACGACGGTGCTGGTGGTCGGCCTGATCAGTGCCGAGGTCATGACCCTTACCCAGGCCATCCCGATCATCTTTGGGGCCAACATCGGGTCCACGTTCACCGCTCAAATCATAGCCTTTAAGTTCACAGCCATCGGGCTGCCGATGGTCGCCGCCGGCTTTGGCGCCATGCTGCTCGCCAAGCAGGATGCGGTGCGCCACTGGGGCGCCATGTTCATGGGCCTGGGGCTGGTGCTGTTCGGCATGACGCTGATGGGCGATTCCATGGCGCCCATGCGTGATTATCCGCCGTTCATCAACTTGATGCTCAGCCTGAGCAATCCGCTGCTTGGCATCCTGGTCGGGGCGCTGCTGACGGCAGTCATTCAGTCGTCGGCGGCCGCTACGGGCGTTGTCATCGTCATGGCCTCCCAGGGCCTGATAAGCCTGGATGCAGGCATCGCCGTGGTGTTTGGATCAAATATCGGAACCTGCAGCACTGCCTTGCTGGCAGCCATCGGGAAGTCGCGCGACGCTGTGCGCGCCGCCCTTGTGCATGTGCTGTTCAACGTGTTCGGCGTGATCCTGTGGATGGCGTTCATCCCGCAGTTGGCCGATCTGGTGGTGCTGATTTCCCCGTCCTCCCCCGAATTGGTCGGCGCGGAGCGTCTGGCGGCCGAGGTGCCGCGTCAGGTCGCCAATGCTCACACCCTGTTCAACGTCATCAACACGTTCCTGTTCATCGGATTTGTCGATAGCATGGCGCGGCTGGTGGTGCGTCTTGTCCCCGATCGGCCGGTGGTCCTGCCGCCGGCCGCGCAGCCGCAGTATCTTGCCTTTGAGCTTATCTCCACCCCGTCGCTCGCGCTGGATGCCGTCCAGCGCGAAATCGAGCACATGGGTAAGTTGGTGGACGGCATGATGGCGGTCATCATGCCCGCCGCGCTGAAAGGCACGCCGTCGGAGTTGTACCGCATCGCCGAGATGGACGCCGACGTGGATGCCCTCCATTCAGCCATCGTTGAGTATATGCGTCAGGTGGGGCGCGGTACGTTGTCCAAGCCTCAGTCCGAACGCTATGTACGGCTGATGGAGGTTGCCAACTCCCTGGAACAGGTCGGCGATATCATCGAGACGGAGCTTGTCCAAACCGGACTGCGCCGCGTCGAGGGTGGTGTACAGGTCAGCGCGCCGACGCAGCAACTTCTGCTCGACCTCCACGAACGCGCCCGCGAGGGGCTGTCCATGGCGGTTGAAGCCGTGGTCGAGCATGACGTCGCAAAGGCTACACGCGTGGTGGCCATGAAATCCGGGATTGGTGCGCTGGCCCATCAGGCCGTCGAGCACGGCGCCAAGCGGCTTGTATCGGATGCGCCCAACCGAATGCGCGCCTACACTCGGGAGATGGAGGTCATCGAGAAGCTCCGGCGCGTTTACTATTTCTCAAAACGCATGGCGCAAACGGTCCTCGCCCCGCAGGATACGGACGGTGTGCCGCCTTCGGCACGCGTTGCGCATACCCCTGATCCGGATGGGGACCCGACTCCGCCGGCGGTTCCCGAACTCGCCCCCGACCCAGTGCTCGCAATGGCGCCGGACCATGTCATGTTGCCTGATGGCAGTCCTGACGGGCGGTAGGCGGGTGGCCGATGCGGTGAACCAGGCAGCGCACTGGTGGCACCGCGCGGCTGTCCGGGGCGGTCATGCCTCGGTTGCAGCCGGGCCATGGTGCTGACGCGCCCGCCGCAACCTTCCTGAAGGGGCGCGTCGGCCTGGCGCAATAGCCTTACTCCGCTGCTGCCTTGTCCCGCGTCGCGGCGGCGCCGGGCAGGCGGTGCCCGCGTTCGAATGCCGTGATGTAATCGCGTGTCATTGGCACCGTGGTATTGCGGCGTGCGATTTGGAGCTGGAACACCACCTGGTCGTCGTAGCGGAACACCGCCTCGCAGCCGGCCAGATAGAACTCCCACATGCGGCAGAACTTCTCGTCGTACAGCCTCATGGCGTCGGCGCGGCGGGCCATGAAGCGGCCGCGCCACGCGTGCAGGGTTTCGGCGTAGTGGTGGCGCAGGATCTCGACATCGGTGACGATGAGGCCCGAGCGCTCGATCGCGGCCATCAATTCCGAGAGGGCCGGAGTATAGCCGCCGGGGAAGATGTACTTGCGCAGCCAGGCGTTGGTTCCGCCGGGCGGGCTGGTGCGGCCGATGGTGTGCAGCACGAACACACCGTCTTCGGCCAGCAGGTCCAGCGCCTTGGCAAAGAACTCGTCGTAGTGATTGACGCCGACATGCTCGAACATGCCGACCGACACGATGCGGTCGAAGCGCCCCTGGTGGGTGCGGTAGTCGCGCAGGAAAAACTCCACTTGGCCCGATAGCCCTGCGGTGCGGGCGCGCTCGCGGGCGACGGCAAGCTGTTCGCGTGACAGCGTCACTCCCTCGACCCGGCAGCCGAAGGTGCGGGCCAGATACAGCGCGGTCCCGCCCCAACCCGATCCGATGTCGAGGACCCGGTGGCCGGAGGCCAGTAGGAGCTTGGCGGCGATGTGACGTTTTTTGGCCTCCTGCGCTTCCTCCAACGTTTCCTGGCCGGTGGCGTAATAAGCACAGGAGTACTGCCGGTCACTGTCGAGGAACAGGTCGTACAGCGCTCCCGACAGGTCATAGTGGTGGGCGACGTTGGCCTGGGCGCGGGCAAGGGGATTGTGTTGGTGGATCCACCGCAAGGTACGGTTCAACCACCACTGCGCCCGCAGTGCCCAGTGACTGTCCGGGTGCCGGCTCATGTTGTAGATGACCAGCCCCAGGAAGTCGTACAACGTCCCCTGTTCAACGGTCAGGGTGCCGTCAGTAAACGCCTCGCCGGCTGCCATGTGGGTGCTGGTGAGCAACCGCCAGTGCAGTGCGGGATCGTGCAGGCGAATGGTGACGGAGGGAGGGATGCGCTCCGGTGGCAGGTCCGTGATCGGCAGCCCCATGAAACGGTGGTGCGAGCCGTGCGCGTCAATGACCGTCAGGTCGCCGTGGCGGATTAACTTTTCCAGCAACCGGGACAACAGCATGCGCGCTCCTCCCTATTCCGTTGTGTCGTGGTCCCTCCCTTGAGCGTCAATACCCGCCGGTTACGAATGGTTCCCAATCAACCTACTGATTAGCACCCGCGCCACTGCGCCGGGCGCTTTTGAAGGAAGGCGTCAATGCCTTCACTGGCGTCCTGCGCCGCCATGTTTCGAGTCATGACCTCGCTGGCGTAGACGTAGGCGGCCTCAAGCGGCATTTCGACTTGCCGGTAAAAGGCTTCCTTGCCGAGCGCCAGGGTCAGGGGTGATTTAGAGGCGATCAAGGTCGCCATATCGGCCACGGCGGCATCGAGGTCGGCGGCGGGGACAGCGTGGTTGATCAGTCCGGCGGCCTCGGCCTCCGCAGCGGAAATCGGGCGGCCCGACAGCAGCATCTCCATGGCCTTCTTGCGACCCACCGCGCGGCTGAGAGCCACCATCGGGGTCGAACAGAACAGGCCGATGTTGACGCCCGGCGTGGCAAACTTCGCCTCATCGGCCGCATAGGCCAGATCGCAACTGGCGACAAGCTGGCACCCTGCGGCGGTCGCCATGGCGTGAACCTTGGCGATCACCGGCTTGGGCAGGTGGACCACGGTGGTCATCAGTTTTGAGCACTGATCGAACAGCGGGCGGTGCTGCTCGCGCGGCAGGCCACGCACTTCCTTGAGGTCATGACCGGCGCAGAAGGCCGGGCCGTTGGCGGCAATCACCACCACCTTCACCGAATCATCCTGCGCAATGAGGTCCAGAGATTGCTGGAGGGCAGCCATCAATGCCACGGATAAAGCATTGCGTGCCGCAGGTCGGTTCAATGTCAGCGTGCACACGCCATCCGCATCATCACGCAGTAGAATCGGGGCGTCCCGATCGAGAGAAGGGCTGTGGGACATGATGGACACGGCTCCATGAATTGTTTTAGGTTTGAAGCGACATCATACCGACATGGGGCCGGGGTTCAAAGCATGACCAAGATCACTATTCCCGAAATTCAGGAAATTCTTGATGCCGAATTGCCTCTGGTCAACATCCTGGGTTGTGCGGTGGAGGATGTCGGCGCGGGCCGCTGCACGGTGCGCATGGCGTTCAAGCCTGAACTCATCCGGCCGGGCGGCACCATCGCAGGTCCGGCGACCATGGCCCTGGCGGATCTGGCGATGTATGTGGTGGTCCTCAGCCTGATCGGCCGGGTGGAACTGGCGGTGACTACCAACCTTAACATCAACTTCCTGCGCAAGCCCGGCCCGGCCGACATGATCGCGCAAGGGCGAATCCTCAAGCGTGGCAAGCGCCTCGCCGTGGTCGAGGTGGAGCTGTACTCGGACGGCGCGCCCGACGACATGGTCGCCCACGTCACCGGGACCTACAGCATTCCGCCGGTCTAGCTCAGGCGTCGTCGGAGCTTTCGCGCACGTGGAAGCGGTCGGGGGAGTCGGCCAGCATTTGGACCGCAACGTTGCCGTTGGCGGTGTGCAGCACCAGTTCGCAGGCCCACTGGTTTTCGTCCAGCTTGGTCGGGTTCGCCATGGAGATCGCCTGAACGTCCTCCACGTCCATGCTGATCGAGTGGTTGCTGTTGAACGAAATGGCGGCAACCGTCTTCATGGCATGGTCCCCCTTCGGCAAACCCCGTGACTCCGGCGGTCAGGCTGCCTGCCACGGGGCCGGGCGTCAAGGTTGGACGGGGGGGTAAGCCGCGAATACCTCACGCGCGCGCTGTGCAAGGCCCGTGGCGACGGAGATGAACTCGCCGCCGGAGCTGATCCGCTCCTCGCCGAAGCGGCGCGTAAAGATCGCCCGCACCGCAGGCACCAGCGACGAGCCGCCGGTCAGGAATACCCGGTCCACCTTGGCGGTTGAAGTAGCGGTCGTTGCCAGCAGGCCATCGACGCAGCTCTCGATATCCTCCAATTCCTTGCCGATCCAGCCGTTAAACTCGGCGCGGGTGATGCGACGCTCGGCCGTCACCGGATCGTGGTCGAACCGGAATACGGTTTCATCGGCCCGTGACAGGTCCAGCTTGGCCTGCTCCACCGCCCGGTACAGGTGATAGCCGAGGTTATGTTCGATTAGTGCCAGCAGTTGCCCGATCTGGTCGGGGTGGGCGACCTGACGGTGCAACTCGTGGAGCAGCCGCAAGGTCCGGGGCGTGTTCAGAAACGAGATGTGGTGCCAGCGTTCCAGCTTGGAATACACCCACCCCGGCATGGGCAGCGTCGCGCCGTCGGCCTCGTAGGTGGTGCTTTTTCCGAAATGGTCGGACAGGCCGTGTTCAACGATGCGGCGGTCGAAGGCATCGCCGGCGATGCCGACGCCGGCCGTGCCGATGATGGCATCCTCGGGCCGCCCCAGACGGCCGCGGCCCGGCCCTAGGCGAACCAAGCAAAAGTCACTGGTGCCGCCCCCGAAGTCGGCCACAAGAACGGTCTGGTCTTCGGTCAGCGTGCGCTCATAGTAATAGGCGGCGGCGATGGGTTCGTATTCGAACACCACGTCATTGATGCCTGCTTTGCCGAAGGCCTCGACCAGACGGCTGGTCGCGAAGTCATCCTCGATGTCGCCTCCCTCGGCCACGAAGCGCACCGGCCGTCCGGCCACGACGCGGGTGACGGGGGTGCCAGTGGCTTCGGCGGCGTGGCGCAGGTGGTCAACGATCAGCGCGACCAGGGCCTCAAGCGTGTAGTTGGCGCCAAAGATCGTGGTGCCGGTGAATGATCGGCTGGTCAGGTAGGACTTGAACGATTGCAGGAACCGGCACTCGCCGTCGCCACTGAGATAGGCGTCGATCGCCTGATGCCCCACCATCGGCAGGATGCGCCGGTCGGCGCCCCGATGCGCCGCGTCAAAGGCAAGAACCGACCGCAGCGTCGACGCCGGACCGCCTGAGGCCGCAAACGTCACCACCTTGGCCTCGCGGTCCGGCCCCGCTACCGCGACGGCGCTGTTGGTCGTCCCAAAATCCATTCCGACGAACATCGATCATTCCTGACTGGTTGAGGTGCCCCCCGAAACGGCCGGTCTTTGTATCGGCAGTGCGGCAATGGATCAACGTCAACCAAAAATTAGCCAATTGTACTGATCATAGGTGCTATGTCGGTACCTTTAGGCTTATATAAAAAGGACTTTTGGCCGCCGCACGGTTGCCCGCGCGCCATCAATTTCCGCCGACGCCCTTGCGTGCGGCCTTGTGAGGATCTCAAGACGATGAAGAAACTCTCCGATATCAAGATCGCCGGAAGGCTCGCGTTGGCTCTCGCCGTTCCCGTCACCGGCCTTTTGGCCTTTGCGGGATGGGGGGTCCTGGCCGAGGCGGAAACCCGGTCCATCATGGACCGGCTGGAGCGCGGGGCCAGCCTCATTCCCGCACTGTCTGCAACCGTTCATGAGGTTCAGCGAGAACGCGGCCGCAGCAATGCCGTGGTGGAGACGGCAGGTAAGGCGGGACTGGCGGAATATAACGCGGAAATCGAGTCTGTAGACAAGGCTGCCGCCACCCTCCGCGACGCCATCAACAGAGTGGATACGTCCGTTTTCTGGCCAGCGGTGGCGGGTCAGTTGGTGGAGGCCGAAGGGGCGTTGACCAAGTTGTCCGCCATCCGCGCCGACACCAAGTCGGGCAGCGCAAGCTCCTCCACGGTTCAGCAGAACTACACTGCGATCATCCAGGAGCTAATTGACCCGATCAACGCTCTTGCGGCGTCTATTCGCCAGGGCGCCATCGTCCGCGACCTATCGCTTTATGCGGCGCTGCTCAATCTTAAGGAGCGTGCCGGGCAGGAGCGCGCAGTGGGGAGCGCGGGCTTTGCGTCCGTCGCTGGGAGGGCGCATGCGCAGGGCACGTCGTTCCCCATTGACAGGTTGGCGGTGATGATTGATTTCGCCGGGCGCCAAGCTGCCTTTGCGACAAGCTTCCACGCCATTGCGCCGGAAGATCTCTCGCGGCAACTGCGCAACGTCCTGGAAGGCGACCACTCTACCAACGTGATGGAATATCGAGCCACGGCCGCCGCAATGGCCGCTGGAACGCATTCTGGCCCGGTGCCGACCGCTGCGGAATGGTTCGACGCCACCACGGCGCGCATTGATGCGCTGTATGCGTTCGAAGACGAAGTCTCGCGACTGCTGACGCATGATACCGCCGCGATGAAGGCGGATGCCACGGCGACTTTCTGGACGATGCTGGCTGCCGCGCTGGCCGCTGCGGCGGCGACGGCTGCTTTGGTCGTGATCATCGCCCGCAGCATTACCAAGCCGGTGGGCGATTTGACCGGCGTGATGGGGCGTTTGGCCGGTGGTGACAAGACAGTTGATATTGAAGGCACCCAGCGCCGCGACGAGATTGGCGGCATGTCGCGTGCCGTCTTGGTGTTCAAGGAAGCGATGATCAAATCCGACGAATTGACCGCCCAGCAGGAGAAGGAGAGGGCAGCGAGGGAAGCCAGGGCAGCGCGGATTGTCGAGCTGAACAAGGCATTCGAGCAGGCCGTCGCGTCCGTCCTCCAATACGTCACGTCCGCGTCCAGCGAGCTTCAGGCGACGGCGGGGTCAATGTCCTCCATCGCCGAAGAAACCAATGCACAGGCGACCGCGGTTGCTGCCGCGTCCGAGGAATCGTCGGCCAACGTCCAGACGGTGTCCTCCGCCGCAGAGGAACTGTCCAGTTCCATTCAGGAGATCGCGCGCCAGGTTCACACGTCCACCGAAACATCGCGCACTGCCGCACAGAACGCCGAAGCGACGCAGGCCGTGGTGGAGAGCCTCTCCCGCTCCGCCGCCAAAATCGGCGACGTCGTGAACCTGATCACCGACATCGCGGCGCAGACAAATCTGCTTGCGCTGAATGCCACCATCGAGGCGGCCCGCGCGGGCGACGCCGGAAAGGGGTTCGCCGTCGTTGCCAATGAAGTCAAGTCGCTGGCCAATCAGACGGCACGGGCCACCGACGATATCAGCCAGCAGATCCGCAGCGTCCAGGATGAAACCAGCCGCGCCGTCACGGCGATCGGGGGAATCGTCGCTTCCATTACCGCGGTGAACGAGGTGACGGCGACCATTGCCTCGGCGGTGGAGCAGCAGAACGCCGCGACACAAGAGATCGCGCGCAACGTCGATCAAGCATCGGCGGGCGCACAAGAGGTGTCCTCCAACATCCAGGGCGTGACTCA
The DNA here is from genome assembly GCA_041676205.1 of Rhodospirillaceae bacterium. Lineage (GTDB taxonomy): Bacteria > Pseudomonadota > Alphaproteobacteria > Rhodospirillales > Rhodospirillaceae > Cauispirillum. The sequence goes on from JBAYSM010000001.1 coordinate 43,493, forward strand.
GGCGGCCGGAGAGGCAGGCGCAGCCGCCGAGCAAGTTCTTTCGGCCGCTGGCGAACTGGCCAACAAGGCATCCGAAATGAAAAAAATCGTCGATACCTTCATCCTGGACGTTCAGGCCGCGTAGGGGGCGGAATACAACTCACCCAGAACCTCGGTCGTGAAGAGGTGGTTCTGGTACGACAGGTGGGTCAAGGAGGTCAAGAAGCACTGCCAGGAGAATGCTCTCCACTATGGTGCAAGGCCTGCTAAGAAGCCGGAGATTGTGTGATCGCTTTGCCAGTTGGCAAGGCGACTATTCTGCATAAATAACGGAATCCTGTGGCGGTACACTTGGAGTGCTGTACGCCCCCCTCCGCAGCGCCTTTTTTTCTCACCGCTTCGCAGCCTCTTGAGGGGCCAGAGCGTAGGTGCGCTGTCTGGCTTGGAGAACGCCGTCCGGGCGTGGGGGCGTATCGCCGTTTTGGGGCGTGTGGCAGGGGTGGGGTGGTTGTTTTGCCTGCTTTCGCCGCGGAACGCCGCCGGTCGATAGGAGAGTCTATCGTGAACGAACAGGCAGCAAGCGGGTCCTTAAGAGAAAAGACTGTCGTGACGGGAGGCCACAGGCGCGAGTTCCTGTCCTTCATTCTATTGGCTTTCGTCGCCTTGCCGATGGTCATGTTCGGCGCGATTGCGGCCTATGGATTTATTGTGTGGTTTCTTCAGATCCTGTTCTTTGGGCCGCCCACCTGATCGGTGAGGGCGTGGCCCGATATGGGCCTGCGCAGGCGTGACAGTGATCCGTCCGGAGCGAGCGTGATGCTGAAAAAGCTCTTTCGAACCATCAGGGATTTGTTCTTCAAGCCGGCGGTCAAAATCGGCCTGGGGATTTTGGTGACGGGTGGTTTCGTCGCCGGGGCGGTGGCGTGGCACGGTTTTGGCACGGCCATGGAGGCGACCAATCAGGAAGAGTTCTGTCTGAGTTGCCATACCATGCGCGATAATCTGCTGCCCGAATTGCAGAAAACCGTGCACTGGAGCAACCGTTCCGGCGTGCGCGCGCGGTGCCCGGACTGTCATGTGCCGCACGACTTCACCGACAAGGTGGCGCGCAAGATGCAGGCCAGCCGCGAGGTGTGGGGGCAGCTTATCGGCACAATCGGCACGCGCGAGAAATTCAACGAGCATCGCATCGTCCTGGCCCGCCGCGAATGGAAGCGCATGACCGCCAACCAGTCGCGCGAATGCCGGGCCTGCCATGACTACAAGGACATGGACATCAACCTGATGCGGCCCACCTCGCAAGTGGCGATGCGCGCCGCCGCCGAACGCAATCAAAGCTGCATCAGTTGTCACAAGGGGATTGCCCATCAGTTGCCCGACCTGAAGGGCGAGCACAATCCGGCGTTCGATACGTTGGTGTCGGCCGCGGCCGGGCAAAGCGTCGAGGCGGGCAAGGAATACTTTGCGGTTCTGCCGCGCCAATTGTTCGCCGATGCGAGCTTGTCCCAGGCCATAGGTTCGATCGAAGTGGCAGGCAAGGTGAAGGTTCTGGAAACCCAGGGCAACGCCCACCGGGTGGAACTTAATCTGTGGCGCAAGAACAAGGGCTATGGCCGGGTGTGGTACAGCAATTTCGGGCTGAACATCACCAGCGCAATTCTGACCAAGGAAATGTCGCGCGACGAGGCGTTCGTGAAGGTGATGGAAACGCGGGAAGATCCGGCGACCGGGCTTGAATGGAACAACGTCAAGGCGGAAGCCTGGATTCCGGCGGAAAGCCTGATCGACAGCCCGGAGGAAATCTGGTCGATCGCCCGCTCCAGCTACAATGAAAGTTGCAGCGTCTGCCACCGTCAGCCGGATGAGGCGCACTTCGACGCCAACACCTGGCCGGGCCTGTTCGGCGGCATGGTGGGCTTCACCAGCATGGACGCCGACACGGCCAAGGTGGTGCTGAAGTATTTGCAGACTCATTCGTCAGACTTCCGTGAGTCAGTGCACGGAAGTGACGCGACCAAGGGCGTCGTTCAAACCGCGCGGCCCTGACCAGGAGGACTTCCATGAGCTTTTCACGGCGAGACTTTCTCAAGGGAATGGCGGCAATCTCGGGAACGGCGCTGGTCGCACCCAGCCTGTTGTCCTCCGTCCCCCTCGGGGCGCGTCCGGCACGGGCCGTGACCGGCGCCGGGGGGATGACCGATGACATCACGACTTGGAAGATCACCGGCTCCCACTTCGGCGCGATCCGGGCCAAGGTCGTCGGCGACCGGGTGGTGGAGGTGCAGCCGATGGAGTTCGACAAGCACCCGACCGACATGATCAAGGGCATCCCCGGCCTGATCTACAGCCCGTCGCGGGTCCGTTATCCGATGGTGCGCCTGGACTGGTACAAGAACCGTCACCGCAGCGATACCGCACAGCGCGGCGATAATCGCTTCGTGCGCGTCGGGTGGGACGTGGCCATCGACTTGTTCTATGAGGAACTCGAACGGGTGCAGAAGGAGTACGGCCCGTGGGCTCTGCATACCGCGGGCGTGGGCTGGCGGTCGGTCGGCCAAATGCACAGTTGCGGCAACCACATGGTGCGCGCCATCGGAATGCACGGGCGCAGCGTCGGCACGATCGGGGACTATTCGACTGGCGCGGGACAGGTGATTCTGCCCTATGTCCTTGGTTCCACGGAGGTTTATTCCCAAGGCACGTCCTGGGACGTCATCCTTGACCAGAGCAAGCTGATCGTCTTTTGGGCCAACGACCCGATCAAGAACCTTCAGGTGGGGTGGAACACCGAAACGCACGAAGCCTATGCCTATTACGCCCAGTTGAAGGACAAGATCGCCAGCGGGGCCATTCGGGCCATTTGCGTCGATCCGGTCAGAAGCAAGACGCTCAATTATCTGGAGTGCGAGCACCAATACGTGAACCCGTTGAGCGACGTGGCGATGATGCTGGCCATGGCGCATACGCTGGTCACGGAAGACCTTCATGACAAGGCGTTCCTGGAAACCTACGCGCTCGGCTTTGATCGGTTCGTGCCGTATCTTTTGGGCAGTACCGAAGACAACGTTGAAAAGACGCCGGAATGGGCCGAGGCCATTTGCGGCGTGCCGGCCGACCGCATCCGTGAACTGACCCGGTTGATGGCGGCCAACCGCACACAGCTTATTTTCGGCTGGGCCATCCAGCGCCAGCAGCATGGGGAACAGCCGTATTGGATGGGCGCCGTTCTGGCGACATTGCTGGGACAGATCGGGCTGCCCGGCGGCGGGATCAGTTTTTCGCACCACTACAGTTCGGTGGGGGTGTCCTCATCGGGGGCGGCGATGCCGGGGGCCTTCCCGCTGAACCTCGATCCGGGGCGCACACCCAAGTACGACAGCAGCGATTTTCAGGGGTACAGCGCGGTGATCCCGATCTCGCGCGCGATCGACGCCTTGCTCGAACCGGGCAAGGAAATTGACTTCAACGGCTCCAAGGTCAAGCTGCCGCCCTACAAGATGGGGATTTTCATCGGCCATAACCAATGGCACCGGCAGCAGCAGAAAAACCGTATGAAGGAAGCCTATCGCACGCTCGAAACGGTGGTGGCGATTGATTACAACTGGACCGCCACGTGCCGCTTTGCCGACATCGTGCTGCCCGCGTGCACGCCCTATGAACGCAATGACATCGACGCCTATGGCTCGTACAGCAACCGCGGGGTGCTGGCGATGCACAAGCTTGTCGATCCGATGTACAATTCACGCCCCGATTTCGAGATTTTCAGCGCGCTGTGCCGGCGTTTCCACCGCGAGGCGGAATATACGCGGGGCATGAACGAGATGGAGTGGATCGAGTTTCTGTACAATGAGTGCGTCGCCGAAAATGTTCTCAAGGACATTCCGATGCCCTCCTTCGCCGAGTTCTGGGAGAAGGGCTATCACCTGTTCCCGGACGGTGAACCATGGGTGCGTCATGCCGATTTCCGGGATGACCCGGAGGTCAACGCGCTGGGCACGCCATCGGGCTTCATCGAGATCTTCAGCCGCAAGATCGACGCCTTCAAATACGCCGACTGCAAGGGCCATCCGATGTGGATGGAAAAGATCGAACGGTCGCACGGCGGCCCCGGTTCCGACCGCTTTCCGTTGTGGCTGCAATCGGTTCACCCGGACTTGCGTCTGCACTCGCAATTGTGCGAGTCCGAACCCCTGCGCGACACCTATGCGATCGGGGGCCGTGAACCCATTTTCATGAGCCCGCAGGATGCCGCCGCGCGGGATATTGCCCATGGCGATCTGGTGCGCGTGTTCAACGATCGGGGGCAGTTGCTGGCGGGGGCGCATGTGTCGGACAATTTTCCTCCGGGAGTGGTCCGCATCCAGGAAGGCGCCTGGTACGGCCCGACCGGCCCGGGAATCGGGGCGCTCGACACCTATGGCGATCCGAACACGCTGACGCTGGACATCGGCACGTCCAGTCTGGCGCAGGGGCCGAGTGCCAACACCTGTTTGGTGCAGATGGAGAAATTCCTCGGCCCGGTCCCGGCGGTGACGGCCTTTGGCGGGCCGATCGAGGTCGATCCCGACGGCAACCTGGTGAGCGACGATGCCTGAGCGTGGGGTGAGTTCCGACCGTGGGGTCAGTCCCGGCGCGTGGGCGCGGGTAAGTCGGCAGCGCGCGCTGGTCTATGGCTGGTTTTCCGCCCTGTACGCCGCCGAAGTGCCCCGCGCCACGCTGGCCTCCTATATGGCGGGGGGCGCCGCGCCGATGCTGAAGGGGTTCTCCATCCTGGGCCTGGAGTCCGAGGCCGAGCGTCTGCACGCCGCGCTTGAGGCCTTGCGGGGCGTGGACTATGCGCATCTGGAACTGGCCGCCGACTTCGCGCAGATGTTCCTGCTGGATGCCAAGGGCGGCGCGCTGCCCTATGCCTCGGTCTACGAGTCCGAGGGAGCGCGCCTTTATGGCCCGGCAGAGGAACGGATGCGGGCCTTCCTTGCCGGGGCGTCGTTGGCCATCCAGGATGATTTCAAGGAACCCGCTGACCATCTTGCACTGTACTTGGCGGTCATGGCGCGGCTGATCGAGGACAACGCGCGCACCGCCGATAGTGCGGCGGCGGCGCGCGATCAGGCCGCCTTTCTGGAGGATGCCGTGCTGTCCTGGCTGCCCGCGTTCAACGCGCGCAGCCAACAGGCGTCACCCCGTTTTGACTTTTATCCCGCCCTGGCCGCCTTGTTGACCGCCGTGGTTCTTCAGGACGCCAGCTTCGTGCGCGAGGTGGCTGCCCCCCTGTTGCCGGAGGACGCCCTGTAAGCGGGCCTGTAAGGGGGAGCGGTGGCTGGCGTGTTCATGCGGCGCCACCTGACCGAGTGATGCGGTCCACCCCCCCCCCGACACGACGTTCTGGCCGTCGCTGTGGCAGGTCAGAAAACCACACGATTCGTCTTGAGGCGGTTCGGTGCCGGAGGGGCCATTCAATATGGCCCTATTTTGGAGGGAGACAGAGGGATTCACTCAAGATTTTGGGCAGTGTCCAACCCCCGGTTAGTGCCCCTGCCGACCCGCCCGATGTTCAGGCCGGTCGGCAGGGTGTAATGGGATCAGACCTCTTCCACTGCTGCGTCGGTCCCGGTCTTACGACGCGAGAAGAGGCGCGTGATCAATGTAAAGAATACCGGCACGAAAAAGACAGTCAAGGCCGTGCCCAGGAAGGTGCCGAAGAAGGTCGCGAAACCAATGGCTTGTCGCGCCCCCGATCCCGCGCCGCTGGAGACCACCAGGGGCAAGACGCCCAGGCCAAAGGCCAGAGACGTCATCAGGATCGGCCGGAACCGCAGTTCGGCCGCCTTGCGCACGGCTTCAACCGCGCTTTCCCCAAGCGAATCCATGCGTTCGCGGGCGAACTCGACGATCATGATCCCGTTCTTGCCGGTCAGCCCCACCACAGTCAGCAAGCCAACCTGGAAGTAGACGCCGTTTGTCTGGCCACCGACCCAGGCCCCCACCAGCGCGCCGAGAATACCAACCGGCATCGCCAGCAAGACCGCTATTGGAATGGTCCAGCTTTCGTAAAGTGCGGCAAGACACAGGAAGACGGTGGCCAGCGCCAGCACATAAAGGGTGATCGCGCCTGCGCCCGCCTCTTTCTCTTCCAATGACATACCGCTCCATTGCAGTTGGAAACCGGGCGGCAATCTGGTCGCCAGTTCCTCCATCGCGGCCAGCGCCTCACCCGAGGAATACCCCTCGGCGGGCGAACCCTCGATCTTCATGGCCGGCAGCGCGTCGTAGCGGGTGACCTGCTGCGGGCCGAAGGCCCATTCCTGGGCGGCGAAGGTGGAGAAATCCACGAAATCGTCGTTCGCGTTCTGCACGCGCCACAACGCCAGATCCTCGGGCGAGGTTCGCGCCCACGGTTCACCCTGGACATAGACGCGCTTGACCCGACCTTCGTAAAGGAAGTCGTTGACGTAGGCTCCCGCCCACACGGTGTTGAGGAAGGTGCCGACGTCGGCAGCCGTCACGCCAACCGCGCCCGCCTTGGCCCAGTCGATGTTCAGCCAGAACTGCGAGGCATCCTCGACCCCGCTGGGTCGCACGGCGGTCAGCCGGGGATCCTGGCCCGCCATGCCCAATAGCTGATTGCGCGCATTCAGAAGTTCTTCATGCGTTTGCCCGTTGGCGGCCTGCAAGAAGGCGGTGAAACCGTTCGAGTTGCCCAGTTCCATCACCGGCGGGGGCACGATCGGCACCACGATGGCCTCCCGGATGCCGCCCATCAGCGGGCCAAAGGCCCGTCCCGCGATGGCCTGGGCGGAAGCCGCTGCTTCCTGGCGCTCCGACCAGTCGGTCAGCTTGACGAAAATCATGCCCATGTTCTGGCCTTGGCCCGAGAAGGAAAAGCCCCGGACCGAGAAGATTGATTCGATGTTCTTCCCTTCGTTGGCCGTGTAGTAGCGGCTGACCTTTTCCAGCACCGCTTCGGTCTGTTGGGCCGTCGAACCCGACGGCAGCTGAACGATGGTGATCAGCACCCCTTGATCCTCATCCGGCAGGAACGAGGTGGGCATGCGCTGATACAGCACCGCCATGCCAGCGACGATCAAGGCAAAGACAGCCAGCATGCGCAGCGGCCCACGGGTGACGCGCCGGACACCGCCGGCGTAGCCACGGGTCAAACCGCCGAAGCTTTTTTCGAACCACTTGCCGAACCCGGCGGCCCACCGGCCGACCATGGTTTTCGGGGGCTTGTGGCTGTGCGGCTTCAGCATCGTGGCGCACAGCGCCGGAGTGAAGATCAACGCAACCAGCACGGAAAGCATCATCGCCGACGCAATGGTCACGGCGAACTGCTTGTACATCTCGCCGGTGGAGCCGCCGAAGAACGCCATCGGTACGAAAACCGCCGAGATGACGATGCCGATACCGATCAGCGCGCCGGATATTTCGTCCATAGACTTGCGCGTGGCCTCCAGGGGGCTAAGCCCCTCGTCGCGCATGATGCGTTCGACGTTTTCAACCACCACGATGGCGTCGTCAACCAATAGGCCGATGGCAAGAACCATGGCAAGCATGGTCAGCGAATTGATCGAGAAACCGAGCGCCGCCATGATGCCGAAGGTTCCCAGCAGCACCACCGGCACCGCCAGGGTCGGAATCAATGTGGCGCGGAAATTGTGCAGGAAGACCAGCATCACCAGGAACACCAGCCCCATGGCCTCGACCAGCGTATTGATCACGGCTTCAATAGAGATCATTACGAAGGGAGTGGTGTCGTAGGGAATGACGTAGCTTACCCCGGCCGGGAAATTGTGGGCCAGTTGATCGATCTTTTCCTTAACAAGCTCCGCTGTTTCCAGGGCGTTTGCGCCCGAGGCCAACTGGATTGCCATGCCCGATGCGGGCTTGTCGTTGTAAAAGCCGGTGATCTCGTAGTTTTCGGTTCCCAGTTCCGCCCGGGCGACGTCGCGCAACAGCACCATGCCGCCGTCGGTGTCCGTCCGCAGCACGATGCGTTCGAAATCCTCGGGCGTCTTCAGCAACGACTGTGCGGTAATGGTGGCATTGAGCAATTGCCCATCCGGCGCCGGCATGGCGCCGAAGGTGCCAGCCGAAATCTGCGAGTTCTGGGCTCGGATCGCAGCGGTCACGACTTCGGGAGAGAGGTCGTAATATTGTAGCTTGTGCGGATCAAGCCAGATGCGCATGGCATATTCCGACCCGAACACCTCGACCTTGCCGACGCCCTGTAGACGGGAAACCGGTTCGACGATGTAGGTGTTGAGGTAGTCCGCCAGGTCGATAGCGTCACGCGCACCGTCGTTGGATACCAGGCCGACGACCATCAGGAAGCCAACTGCGGACTTTTCGACGGTCACGCCTTGCCGGGTGACGGCTTCGGGCAAACCGGCCTCCGCGATAGCCAGCTTGTTCTGAACTTGTACCTGGGCGATGTCGGGATCGGTTCCCAAGGCAAAGGTCAGGGTGATCGTCGCCCGTCCGGTCGAGGTGGTCGAGGAGTCGATGTAGCGCAGCCCGTCAAGGCCGGTCATCTCTTTCTCGATGTTCTGGACCACGGTATCGGCCACGGTTTCGGCCGATGCGCCGGGGTAGGTCGCGCTGATGACCACCGACGGGCCCGCGATCGACGGATATTGCGATACGGGAAGCCGCAGGATCGACAGAATCCCAAGGCCCATGATGATGATCGAGATCACCCAGGCAAAGATGGGACGGTTGATAAAGAAACGCGACATGATGTTACTCGCCTTTCGCGTCTTCGGATGCGTTGGGGGCACCGGCGGCACCGTTTTGCCTGGGCGTTTCCGGTGACGCGATTTCGACCTTTGCTCCCGGCCCCACCTTCTGGAAGCCCGAGGTGACGACCTTGTCGCCAGCGGTCAGACCGCCGGTGATTACCCATTCGTTGCCTGTTCCCGTCATAATTTCGACTGGCCGCACCCCAATCACGCCATCTTCGACCACCCATACCTTGGCGTTGCCGGCGGCATCGCGCGTGACCACATTCTTCGGCAGCAGCACGGCATCCTTGGCGTAGACCTGGGGCAGCTCTACCTCGACATACAGGCCGGGCAGCAGGCGGTAATCGGGGTTTGGGAAGGCGATGCGCAGGGTCACCATGCCGGTCGTCGGTTCGACCTGCGGTTCAGCGGCACGCAACTCGCCGGTGTGGTCGAAGATCTGGCGATTGGGCAGAATCATCTTGGCTTGGCTGGGCATCTGCGGGTGCCGGCTTGCCGCGTTGCTGTCCCATTCCAGAAGTTCGTTGGCCGATTGCGTCACATCCACATAGATCGGGTCGAGCGTCCGAATGGTGCTCAGGGCATTCGCCTGCTGCGCACTGACCAGCGACCCCGGAGTGCTTTGCGACAGGCCGATCGTTCCGGAAATCGGCGCGCGGATGGTGGTGCGGTCAAGATTAATCTCAGCGTTTTGCAGCTGCGCCTTGGCCATTTGCATCGCGGCCCACGCCGAATCGCGCCGGGCGATGGTGCTGTCCCGCTGCTGTTCGGAGCCGGTGCGGGTGGCAAACAGCTCTTCATACCGTTTCGCATCGCGCCGAGCGAGGGCGTAATCCGCCTCTGCCTGGGCAACGGCGGCCTCGGCCTCGGCCAGCGCGGCGGCGTAGGTCTCATCCTCGATCTTATAAAGAGGCTGGCCCTTTTCGACCATGCTGCCTTCTTCGAACAGGCGTTCCCGGATGATGCCGGAAACCTGAGGCCGCACCTCGGCCACGGTGGAAGCCTTGATACGACCGGGCAGGCGCACCGTCTTGAGGAAGTCCTGCTGTTCTGCGGTCATGGTGATGACGCTGGGAAGGCCGGGAGCCCCCTGCGCCACGGCCGCTATTGGGGAGATGAACAGAGCTGCGGCAAAGGCAGCCGGTCCTGCACCTGAAAGCCGAGAAAATATTTTCATGACTCAACCTATGAAAGACGGATTAACGGGAGGGTTTCGCGTGGCATTTGTGGGTTTCTGTCGCGGAAAATCCCACTTTCACGGCAGGGATTCGGTTTTTTCATTTCGAAGCTGCCTTATGTTTTGTGTTTTTGTCTTCCGCAACGTGGACGTTTGTGCCGAAAGGACTTTTGATCCGAGGGTGGTGAGAGAAAAGGCCTTGGAGGATCGCAGCCATTCGCTCAGCACCCCATTCATGGAAACCAGCAGCAGAACAGCGGCTTCCTCTGGAGTGAAATCGGGGTTCAGGGTGCCGTTTTGCTGGGCGAGATCGGCCACACCGCGCAGCATTTCAAAAAGCTTGCGGTTATGTTCATTAACTTGATCCGCGACCTCGCTGTCGGCGCCATGATTCGACAGGATGCGGAACAAGCGTTGCTGCCCCTCATCGGCCTCAAAGATCTCCAGAACGTCGCGGCCGGCTTCTTCCAGAAGGCCCAGCGGATCGGCGTGCCCCTGCTCGGCGGCCAGGGAAAGCAACTCCTGCTGCGGAAGGACGCGCCGCGCACACAAGGCAATCAGCAGGTCGGACTTATCCTTGAAGTGCCAGTAAAAGGCACCGCGAGTGACCCCGGCGGCGCGTGAGATTTTTTCAAGGGAGGTCGCTGCAATGCCTTTTTCAGAAAACAGGCGCTCTGCTGCATCCAGAATCGCGCACCGCGTCTGCTCTGCGTTTTCCTTTGTTCGCCTCATCGCGCTCTGCCATGCCCGCCCAACGGCTATACATACTTGTATGTATAATAAAATTGAGAGGCAATTGGCAAGCAAGATTCCACGCAAAGTCCTTTTGCCACCCTGCCAGGCTGTCACAGTTTCACCATTTGCGTCGCCCTACACGAATGGGCGGAAACCCCCATGAAATGGCGGTTTCAAGCGGGGTATCATGATACCACGTCATAAGTCATTGTTTTTGTTGATATTTATCTGGTTGACTGGATGGCGTTCCGTGGCATACTCCGCCCCCTGGATTCACCGGCCCCAAAGCCTATCGTTCCCTTTCCGGGGGCGGGGTGACGGGGAGAACCGACTGAAGTGAGAGCGATGAAGACCTATTCCGCCAAGCCGACCGAGGTCGACCGGAAGTGGTTCGTGATCGACGCCGAAGGTGTCGTTCTCGGCCGCCTGGCCGCCACCGTCGCAAATATTCTGCGCGGCAAGCACAAGCCGATGTACACCCCGCACATTGATACTGGCGACCATGTCGTCATCATCAATGCCGAGAAGGTCAAGCTGACCGGCAACAAGCTCGCCGACAAGCGCTTCTTCTGGCACACCGGGTATCCGGGCGGCATCAAGAACCGCACCATGGGTCAGATCCTGACCGGCGCTCACCCCGAGCGGGTGATCGAAAAGGCGATCGAGCGCATGGTTCCGCGTGGGCCGCTCGGCCGCGCCCAGCTGAAGAAGCTGCGCGTCTATGCCGGCACCGAACATCCGCACGATGCCCAGCAGCCCGAGGTCCTGGACCTTGCGGCCCGCAACCCGAAGAACAAGAGGTAAGTCATGTCCCTTGAGGATCTGAAGGGTGCGGCCACCGCGCAGGACACCCCCAAGGCTGAGCCGAAGCGCGATTCGCTCGGTCGGTCTTACGCTACCGGGCGCCGCAAGAACGCCATTGCCCGCGTGTGGATCAAGCCGGGCAACGGCAAGTTCATCGTCAACGGCCGCGTGCTGGAAGATTACTTCCCGCGTCCGGTTCTGCGCATGGTGATCAACCAGCCGTTCGGCACCGTCAACGTGTCCGGCCAGTTCGACATCATGGCGACCGTCACCGGTGGTGGTCTGTCCGGTCAGGCCGGCGCGATCCGCCTGGGCATCAGCCGCGCGCTGACCTACTTCGAGCCGGCCAACCGCCCGGCCCTGAAGGCCGCCGGCTTCCTGACCCGCGATTCGCGCGTTGTCGAGCGTAAGAAGTACGGTAAGGCCAAGGCCCGCCGTTCCTTCCAGTTCTCGAAGCGTTAAACCCGTCCGGGTTCGTCGCATCGCTGTTGCGAAGGGCGCCCTCCCACGGGGGGCGCCCTTCGGCTATAAAGGGTTCCGTATTCCATCCATCGTCGCTTGAGACACGGGAGCATTTCATGTCGGACAAGGTCAACGTCGCCATTTTGGGGGCCAGCGGCTACACGGGCGCCGAACTGGTGCGCCTTCTCGCGGCCCATGGCCGGACGCGCATCACGGCGCTGACCGCCGACCGCCGGGCCGGGCAGCCGATGAGCGCGGTGTTTCCGCATCTGGCCGGTCTCGACCTGCCCGACATGGTCGCCATTTCCGAGGTCGATTGGGACGGCGTGGACGTGGTGTTCTGCGCCCTGCCGCACGGCACGACGCAAGACGTCATCGCCGGTCTGCCCGAGCGGGTGGAGGTGGTCGACCTGTCGGCCGACTTCCGGCTGTCCGACGTCAAGAGCTATGCCCAGTGGTACGGCCAGGACCATAAGGCGCCCAAGCTCCAGAAGCAGGCGGTCTACGGCCTGACCGAGGTCAATCGCGGCAAGGTGAAGCAGGCCCGGCTCGTGGCCAACCCCGGCTGCTACCCGACGGCCAGCCAGCTTCCGCTCATCCCGCTGCTCAAGGCCGGGCTGATCGAGGCCGAGGACATCATCATCGACGCCAAGTCGGGCGCCACCGGGGCCGGGCGCGCGCCCAAGGAAGGCATCCTCTACGCCGAAGTGACCGAGGGCATCCACCCCTATGGCGTGGCCAGCCACCGGCATAGCCCGGAGATTGAGCAGGGTCTGTCCGAGGCCGCCGAAACCCCGGTGATCGTCAACTTCACGCCCCACCTGATGCCGATGAGCCGGGGCATCCTCGCCAGCATCTACGCCAAGACCAAGGGCGGCGCCGACGCCAAAGTCCTCCGCGAAACCCTCGCCACGGCCTACGCCAACGAGCCGTTCGTCCGCATCCTGCCCGAGGGCGTGATGCCGCAGACCCGCCATGTGCGCGGCTCCAACCTGTGCCTGATCAACGTTGTCGATGACCGCATCAAGGGCCGCGTCATGCTGTTCAGCGTGATCGACAATTTGGTCAAGGGCGCGTCGGGGCAGGCTATCCAGAACATGAACGTCATGCTGGGGTTTGATGAAGCCGAGGGCCTGTCTCTGCCGCCCATGTTCCCCTAAGTCCGAGGAGGTCCGACCCATGACGTCGCACAGCCCCATCATCCTGCCGTGGAAGGGCGTCAGTCCGACCATCGACCCGACGGCGTTCATCGCGCCCAGCGCGACCGTGATCGGCGACACGCATATCGGCGCCGACTCCAGTATCTGGTTCGGCTGCACGGTGCGCGGCGACGTCCATGAAATCCGCATCGGGGCGCGCACCAACGTCCAGGACGGCACGGTCATCCACGTCAGCAAGGGTAAGTTCGGCACCTATATCGGTGACGACGTGCTGATCGGCCACGGCTGCGTCATCCACGCCTGCACCCTGGAAAGCGGCTGCTTCGTCGGCATGGGGGCCACCATCCTCGACGGCGCGGTGGTCGAAAGCGGCGCCATGGTCGCCGCCGGAGCCACCGTCACGCCCGGCAAGCGCGTCCCGCGCGGCGAACTGTGGGCCGGGGCGCCCGCCCGCAAGTTCCGCGACCTCAGCGACGAGGACATGGCGGGGTTCATCCGCCAATGCGCGCATTATGCCGAGTTGGCGCGGGATTACCGGGCGATGCTGCCGGTACTGTGAGGGGCGGGCGCTGCCCGGACCCGCAAAGGGCCATTGGCCCTTTGAACCCAGGACAGCACCTGCACTTCACTTGCGCCGCAGGCATCTAACCATGCCGTTTGATGCGCTGCGCGCGGCAGGATCTCCATTCCCGAGGTCAAGGAGGCCACGCCTCCTTGCGGGTGCGGGCAGCGCCCGCGTCTTTCCAAAAATAGAAGGATCCCACCATGTCCACTGTCTTTTCGCGCATCTTTGCCGGTGAGATCCCCGCCGCCATTGTCCATGAGGATGCTCTCTGCGTCGCCTTCATGGACGCCGGGCAGGTCAATCCCGGCCACGTCCTGGTGGCCAGTCGGCGCGAGGTGGCGACCTTCACCGATCTGACGGAGGACGAGGCGGCCCACATCTTCCGCATCGCCCACCGCATCGCGCGGGCAGTTCAGAAAGCCTTTCCGGCCCCCGGCATGACGCTGTTGCAGGCCAACAATCCCGAAGGCTGGCAGACCGTGCCCCACTTCCACGTCCACGTCCTGCCCCGCTTTGCCGACGACGGCGCCGACCTGACGTGGCCGCGTCCCGATCCTGGACTGGAGGCGCTGCGGGAGTACGGCGAAAAGGTGCGGGCGGCGCTGGGGACGTGAAGGGTCCCGCCTCACGACCACAATAGAAAACGGCGCCGCCCTTTTCAGGACGGCGCCGCAATCACTTCAGCCCGAACCTCTTAGACGGCGCGGACTTTGACGTAGCTGCCCGGTGCCGGTTCGATAGCCTTGAGCTTGCCCTTGGCGGGGTCGCGGGCGTCCACTTCGGGACCGGCGTAGTCCTTGAGCCATTCGCGCCAGTCGGTCCACCACGAGCCTTCGACCTGGGTGGCGTTCTTCAGCCAGGTTTCGGGGTCCTTCACCTTCTTGGCGTTGGTCCAGTAGCAGTACTTTTTCGACACCGGCGGGTTGACCACCCCGGCGATGTGGCCCGAGGCGGACAGCACGAACTTGACCTTGCCGGCGAACAAGTGGGTGCCTTTGTAGGTGGCCAGCCACGGCGCGATGTGGTCTTCGCGGGTGGACAGCATGTAGACCGGCGTCTTGATGGAGCGCAGATCGATCGGCACGTCCTTGAGGGTGATGCCGCCCGGCTCGATCAGCTTGTTCTTCTCATACATGTTGTGAAGGTAGAAGCTATGCATGGCGGCCGGCATGCGCGTCGAGTCGCCGTTCCAGTACAGCAGATCGAACGGGAACGGCTCCTTGCCCAGCAGGTAGTTGTTGACCACGAACGACCAGATCAGGTCGTTGGCGCGCAGCATGTTGAAGCTGTTCGCCATGTCGGCCCCGTCGAGGTAGCCGCTCTTTTCCATGCGCTCATCCAGGGCGGCGAGCTGGTCGGCGTCGATGAACACGCCCAGTTCACCCGGCTCGGAGAAGTCGAGCAGAGTGGTCAGCAGCGTCGCCGCGCCGATGCGGTCGTCCTTCTTGGTGGTCATATACGCCAGGGTCGAGGACAGCAGGGTGCCGCCCAAGCAGTAGCCCACGGCGTTGACCTTTTCCGCCCCGGTCTGCTTCTGGATGGCGTCGATGGCGGCCAGAATGCCTTCGTCCATGTAGTGTTCGAAGGACTTGTCCTTATGCGTCTCGTTGGGGTTGACCCACGAGATGATGAAGGTGGTCAGGCCCTGGTCCACGCACCACTTCACGAACGAATTCTTTTCGCGCAGGTCGAGGATGTAGAACTTGTTGATCCACGGCGGCACGATCAGCAGCGGTACGGTCGCGACCTTTTCGGTGGTCGGGGTGTACTGGATGAGCTGAAGCATGTCGTTCTGGTAAACCACCTGACCCGGCGTCACGGCGACGTTGCGGCCCACTTCAAAGGCGGTTTCATCCGTCATGGAAATACGCAGCTTTCCGCCGCCACGTTCCAGGTCGGACAGGAGGTGCTCCAGCCCCTTCAGCAGGTTCTCGCCGCCGGTTTCGGCGGTGAGGCGCAGCACTTCGGGGTTGGTCAGCACGAAGTTGGACGGCGACAGCGCATCCACGAACTGGCGGGTGTAGAAGTCCACCTTCTGCGCGGTCTTTTCGTCCAGGCCGTCGACGTCATTGACCACCGAAGTCAGCCAGCGGCTGCTCAGCAGATAGGACTGCTTGATAAAGTCGAAGATGTCGTTTTCCTGCCAGGACTCGTCCTTGAAACGGCGATCCCCGCGGTCGGGCTGCACGACCGGCTCGGCCTGTTCGCCCATCATGCGGCGGGCCGTGTTCTGCCACAGGCTCATGTAGTCCTGCCACAGCGACATCTGCGCCTCGACCAGCTTGGCCGGGTTGGCCATCAGGCGGGCGGTCATTTCCATGAAGGCCTTGCCGACGTTCAGGGGATCGAGGTCCGAGCTAGTCTCGGGATGCTGGGCCTGACGGGAGAGGAAGTCGTTCACCAAGCGTTGGCTGCGCTCGGCAATATTCGACATAGCCTTCGACACCTGCTCCGGGTCGGGCAGCTTCATGTCGGGATGGTGGTGGTGGTCCTGGGCCTGCGTGTGCGTCTGATGCTGTTGATCGGCCATGGAAACGTGTTCTCCTCCCACTGGGTGGGACCTGCCCCTAAGATAGTGCCCGGCCTTGCATTAGCAAGAGTGGTCTAACCCTGCGGCAAACCCGTGGCGTGCGTCCTCTAGCCGTATAGACCGGATTCCGCTATTTGTTAAGGGGTACACCCCCGCGAATGGAGTTGTATCCTGTCTTTAAACCGTCCGGACGGTACGATTTCATCGAAGGGTAACACGGGGTAGTCCTTTCGGGGTCACAGTGATGGGGAAGGCCAGGGTGAGTATGTCGACGGTGGAGCGAGCAATGCGGAAGATGTGGACGGCGGGCCAGGCCCGTATCGAGGGGCAGGGGCGGACACGGTCGGCCGGGTATTCCGGCGCGATGACGGCGCTGGCCGTTGTGCTGGCCGTGGGCGCGTGCTCCACGGTCGAGGATAGCTGGGACTATGTGTTCGGCGACGACGTCGCTCCGGCTGTCGCAACCACGGCGGAGGGGAATGCGACACAGGATGGTCCCGCGGCCCCCGAGGCGCCGATCCCGGAGGGACTGCGTGGCGACCCGCAGCCGCCCGAATACGCCCCCGGCAGCCGTCGCCAACCAACCTCGACCCGCGCCTTGAACGACGAGGGCGAAGTGCCCGCCGCGCGGCAGACCGTGGTTGAGAGCGCCACCCCGGCGGCAACGCCCGCGCCCGCGCCGGTGCAGCGCGCCCCTTTGGCGCCGCCGCCCGCGCCGGTTCAGGCTGCCGCAGTGCCCCCGGCTTCTGCCCCGCAGCCGCCGGCGGTTCAGCATCAGGTCCTGCCCCCCGCCGCGCCGTCGGGCGAGGTATTCGCCAATCAGCCGCTGGTGGCCGCCGTGCCGCCGCCGCGCTTGACGCCCCCGCCCGCTCAGACCGCCGCCGCGCCGATGCAGCTTCGGATTCCGCCTGCCGCGCCGACGGACCAGCTCTTGATCTCCCCTATCGGTGGTGCCGGCGGCGGGGGTGATCTGGGAACTACGGTGATTGGCGGCGATGGCCGGGTGCTGTCGCGCCCGGATGAAATGCTGGCTCATCCGACCTTGACCCCGGACTCCTTCGGGTTCGATGGGGACGCGGCAGCCATGCCGATGATGATGACGGGGGCCGAGACGCTGCTCGCCACCATCCAGTTCGGGCACGGGTCAGCCAATCTGTCCGAGCGCGAACGCCGCCTGCTGCGTCAGGTGGTTGAGATGCAGCGCCAGAATGGCGGCGTCCTTCAGGTGGTCGGCCATGCCTCCAGCCGGACGGCGGACATGGACATGGATCGCCACATGACGGTGAACTACGTCACGTCGGTCCAGCGTGCCGAGGCCGTGGCACGGGAGTTGCGCCGCCTGGGCGCCCCAGCCGGCGCGGTGCTGGTCGTCGCGCAATCCGACAACCAGCCCATCTACCGCGAAGTCATGCCCTCGGGCGAGGCGGGCAACCGCCGCGCCGAGGTTTATCTGTTGAACTAAACCACCTTGACCACGACCACCGTGGCGTCGTCCCTGGGCGGGACTGCGCCACGGTGGGCGGCGGTGGCATCCAGGATAGCGTCGAGCAAGTCGGCGGCGCTCCCAGCGTGGTGGGTGCGGATGACGTCTTTCAGGCGCTCCTTGCCGAACATTTCCCCCGTCGCGTTGCGGGCTTCCCAGATGCCATCGGTGCCGATCACCACCACCTGCCCGGTTTCAAGCATCCCGGCCTCGGACGGGGCGAACAGCCAGTCCGGGTCGATGCCGAGCGGAATATCCTCGCCGCTCAGTTCGGCAAAGGCATCGCTCTGTGGGTCATAGGCCAAGGCCGGATCGTGCCCGGCGGTGGACCAACTCGCCACCTTTTGGCCGACCGTCAGGAATAACGCGAACACCGTCATGAACCGTCCGCCCTGGGCGTCGGCGGCGAGCAGCGGGTTGACTGCCGCCAACAGGCCGCCGGGTTCGTCGGCACCCTCGGCATGGCTGCGCAGCAAGGCCCGCGTCGTGGTCATCATCAGGGCCGAGGCGATGCCGTGCCCGGCCACGTCGCCGACCAACACCGCCATGCGGCGTGGCCGCCCGAAAGCATCGCGGCGCAAGGGCACATAATCGAAATAGTCGCCGCCGGTTTCGTCGCAATACAATGACCGCCCGGCGATGTCGAAGCCGGGAAGGTCGGGTGATTTCTGGGGCAGCAGCGCCTGCTGCACCTCTTGGGCAACACTCAGGGCGCGCCGGATGGTCAGGCGGTCCTGCAACAGCGGCACC
>JBAYSM010000002.1:0-50767 GCA_041676205.1 Rhodospirillaceae bacterium
CCAAGTCAAGGTAGCTTTCAGCGTAAGCGAGGCATTCAGTTTCCGAGTCTCGAAACGAAAGCCCCTGCATGATCAGCTCGGCAGTGTCTTTGCGCACCGCTGCAAAAAACTCTTCGCGGGCAGCCAGGAAGGAGGCCATTGCGGCAGAAGATGGCAGCATCAGTCCGACCTCGGAAGGCGGCTCGGCGGTATCCAGATTGATCTGCATTCGCCAGCCTGAAGGGTGCTTGGGCGCCGTCAAGATACGCTGCTCGATGTTTTTGAGCATGCGCGAAAGCGGGATCTGAACAGCGCCCTCACGACCGAATTTCGCAAGCAAGGTTTCCTGCCGGGAGGTCTTCTTCGAACGAGCACCCTCGGCCCAGGCGACACCACTGATGACGATATCATCGGGATCGCGCTCATCGCCCAATGCAGCCAGTTGCAGCCGGAAAAGCGCGTGCTCGAGGCTCTGCTCAATGGGAATGGCACGTTGCGGCGGTTCTTCCTCGATACTGCCACCGGGCAGGACGTAGAAAGGTTCGCTCTCATAGGAGCGTTTAGCGCCCTCGGAGGCGGAATCCGGTTCCAGCGGAATCGGATCGCCATCGGCCGTCCAAGGCATTACACGGATGAAATGCCATCCTTCCTCGAATTCGATTCTGTTGAGTTTGGCAAGGTTGGTCGTGCATTGCAGGCGGTTCGGCGTCCAGGCCTTCACCTTTTTGGATTTTCCTACCGGACCGTTATTCTGCGAAACGATCTGAACCGTAAAATGGTCAAGCCCGCTGACCTTACCCGGGTGA
Source organism: Rhodospirillaceae bacterium (assembly GCA_041676205.1). Lineage (GTDB taxonomy): Bacteria > Pseudomonadota > Alphaproteobacteria > Rhodospirillales > Rhodospirillaceae > Cauispirillum. The sequence continues at coordinate 786 of JBAYSM010000002.1, forward strand.
GGGTTAACTTCGAATACCACGTTCATTTTGCGGCGATCATTCGGGACTAGAACCTGTTGTCCGATGAGACCGGAGAGTTGGTCGTCGGTCTCATCGTCCTGAATGACCGGCAAGTCGGTCTCCAAGACCGTCAGAAGAACCTTGTCCAGCGAAAGCTCTTCCTGGAACGCCCATTTGTCAAAAGAAATGCTCCACCAGCTCTTGTCGACCGCGATGGGCGGCGTCCAGGCTTCGGGCTCCTGGACATCGTGCTTTTCAAAGTAGGTGAACAGGCGCGACTCCAATGCCTTGTCGCTGAGCCCCAGATCAGCGATGCGACCACGAACCGACTTGTGCGAAGTCATCAGACTGCGGACGCTGTCGAGGTTACGGCGAATCTTGCCGTTGACCGTGCCGGGATCAGCAAAGAGCTTGAAGTCTGGAATTAACGTCAGTTCATACAGGCTGGCCCCGAGGGTTTCTCCATCAACCCCGTTTTCGAGCGCAGTGAGCAGGTACCGCACGCGGGAGACATCGTCGGCAAACAGCCAATCCTCCTCGGTGAGGATGCCCAAAAGATCGCGAACATGACCGACCAGCGTTGCCGGGAGCCGATCAAGCAGCGAGTTGAAAAGGTCCCCGTAGATGCCGGTGAAAGCCAACTCCTCAAAGGTCGCCACGCCAAAAGAGTCCTCGGCGCTGGTGCGGAGTGAGGTGGGTATGAAGACCAGCAAAGGCTGGCGCAGTTCGCCGTTTGCGTCCGGGTTGCGCAGCTCCACCAGTTTCGTAGATGTGACTCGAAATTGCTGGCCATCTTCGTCATGGCTGCCGAGGATAAAGATGTTTCCGTCGGACCGGGTTCTGCGCAGTTGCTTGCAGACCGACTCCATTACATCATTATCGAGATCGGTGACCCGCATGCAGTGGCCTGGCCCGCGGTCCTCCAGGATCGCTTCGATACGAGGGCATAGGAGACCAGCGACCGCCGCGTTCAATTTATCCTGAGAAAGCTTGGTGAACGCGTTACTCATGCATGCCTGCCGTTCTTATCAGTTCCACCGTTTCTCTCAATTGCATAGCGGGGCGATACCTTCTGGGTCACGTAGGCATCCGAAAGGTCTTCATAGAACCCGATTTCACGCAGGCGACGCTTGAAGGTTTCGAGGTTAAGGCGTAGGGCGCGTCTGTCGAGGATGCTGATGTTCGGCTGGGCTCTTTCCGGCAGCCGGTCGATGTGAAGGCCATAGCGGTTTCTTAGGAAGACCAGCAACTCCTCGATGCGGACCTCTCGGGTCACGAAACGCCCGCCGTCCTGGGTGAGCACAGCCAACTGGATGAGCACTTCAAGCAGCTTGCTTCCCAAGACAAATCGCCGAGAACTTCCCTTCGTCCGGGATTGAGCCAGCAGGCCGTTCTCTTTGTTCTTCAGTAGCAGAGAGTCCAGGCACTCAGTGATGTACTGGCGGTGATACTTGCCGCGATACGCCATCAGGATTTCGATGAAGGCTTCAAATTCGCTAAGGCCCATGCCTGTGACTTCCCGGATCTCCGGATCGACGTCCTCGTTCCCGGAGCTCGATTCCTCGATCAGGCTGGCCAAGCGGAATTTGAAGTAGGCTTGGCGCTCGGCGTCGTGCTCCGGCTTCAGCAGGGATACCAGATCGCCAACGGTGAAAACGCCGGCCCTAGGGGTAGCTAGCTTGCCCGCTTTTCTGCTCAGGTACTCCGCCATTTCATCGAGCTTCTTGACGACGAAATTGGCCTGCACAAAGGCCGGTATCTGACGATAGAGCCGGTCAGTGGACTTGCGCGCCAGCTCGGCCATATGCGGATTGTTGACATCCCCCATGTCCACGACCAAAGCCACGCGGTAAGGACAGCCCTCCAGCGCATTGTCGAGGCCGGGGTTGATCGGGCATTCCTTGGCGGTACAGAGATCGTTGCCAGACCGCTGTTTCACCAGCTTCGGCAGCATCTGCAGAATTTTGAGGTGGTAAAGCGCCAGATGGAATGCCATCAGGGTTTTGAGGTAATCCACCAGCACCGAACGCGGTATGTAGGGCTCGTAGGCGAGTAGCCGCAGAATGTCGTCGGCCATGATATCGGCCTGGCCGATACACAGCGGCTGGAAGCGCGAGGGCTCTTTGGAGTCCTTCATGTCTTGGGTGACCTGGTGATCCAGACGCAGGATTGCCTGCGTTTCCACATCCACCGATGCGTTGGGATCGTAACGGTCCGTCACCAAGTCAATCCCCGGAAAAAAGAAACGCTTCAAGGCATCTCGCGCCGCTTGGCCTTTGCCTTTGCGGGCATAGAAAAGCATCCAGTAAATCTGCTCGGCCGCCCCATAATCCCGGGTATGCTTGGCGTTGCGGAACTTATAGGTGTTGCCATGCAGGGGCCTTGGCGCGGCCACGGCCTGATTGGCTTTTCCTCGATTAACCACATCCATAAGATCGGTTTCGATCCAGCGGTGTACTACCTGCGGAAAGCGATCAAAGCCCGCGAACCATTCTGGATGCTCGATGAAGTCCTCCATGAACTCTTCAACTGTCAGGTCGCCGCCTCGGGGCGGACGTCGACTGGCATAACCGTCGTATTTCAAACGGGGGAAGAGCATCGTCAGCACACGATCCATCTCGATGTGCTTAAAATCCAGGTACGTCGTCTTGGGAGTGCGGAACTCCTTGTCTCTACCTTTGATGCTCATGCTTCCGCCCTCCTGCTTATTTTTCCCAGATGCAGGATTCCTTTGTCGTCGCGCCGGATCTGAAAGAATTCGAAGCCGCTTTCAGTGAGGAGCACCTCCTGATAGGGAGCGGCGGATAGAACATTCTTGAACACAGCCAGGCTGAGGTAGAACCCTTCTTGTTCTTCGATGCTGGGGCGGTAGCCATTGTTGAGCCGCATCAGCATTTCATAGATGTCGAGATTGATGCGCAGGCTGGCCTTGTGTCCATCGCCGGAGTCGTAAAGCAGTACCAGCGCCTGAGACAGGCACTCGAGGAAAGGGTGAGCCGCCGTTTCCTGCTCGGTGCGGAGGGTGAAATGGTCGCCGTCAAAAAGGCGATAACTGCGGATTGTGCCTTTATCCACCTGGCGGACACGCAACGCCAACTGGTTGCCCAGCCGCGCCGGATCGCTCAGACCTTCGCCCCGGTTGACGGCTCGAAGAATGGCGGAAACCTCATCGGCGCTTTTCGCGCCTGGCTGCTTAATGGCATCCAGGAAGGGATCAATGCTTCCGTATGGCAGCATCTCCTTCCAACCGATGTCGCGTCGCTCAAAGAAATGGCGGCGGCGCATGTGCGATAGGTAATTCCGGTGCTTGGCGATCAACCGATCACGGTTCTTCGACGAGTAATCGCGAGGTAGATTGCGGAACAGCGTCTCCAACAGAACATCGTCGTACCCGGCCCGTTCCGTGAACGAGAAGCGGCTCATGGCCTTGGTCTGGGGATTGAGGAAGCCGAGTTCGCGGTCCAGATCTGGGTTGCTGACTTCGGCAACGTCGATTTCGCGCAGCAAGGCAATCAGCCGGTCATTAGAGCCTTCCGCCCCGCCAAGCCAAGAATTGAAATAAAAACCGTCAAGGATGCGATTCTGGATTTCTTCACCGCCATTATGATAGAGCTGGTGAATTCCGTCGCAATCCTTGGTGCCCACCAGCATGAAGGCGAGCGCCGAACGCAGGTCGCGCATGGTAATGTGCAGTCGGCCGCGCAGATGGGTAATGGTGTAGAGCATCTGCAGGCGCTCGATCACCTTGGGACCGGCAACCGGGTCCTGGAAGGTCCGGGCATTGTGATAGGCATAGCACTTGCCCTTGAGATCACACTGCTCGCAGGCCTGCCAGTATTCCTGCTGCGTCATGCGGGCGATCAGACGCTCCAGAATCGAAGGCTGCCCTCCCTCGGGTTGGGCGACCACCGAGCGCAGATTGAGGTTGATGACCGCGATACCGCCTTCCGGAGCGGCTCCGGCCAAGCCCTGGTGGATCTGCTCGGCGAGGAGCGGGAACTCCTCTTTATGCTCCAGGAAGAAATCGACTAGCCGCCCCTCATTAATGGCAATCAGCCGAGTCTGATTCTCGGGCCAGCCGGAGGCATCCTCGCCCGCGAAAGGAGCGAAGAACTTCCGAAGGACGGCATCATTGCGCTCGTCGCCTTCATCCTGGCTGCCGTCGTAGTTGCTCTGGTACGTATGCCCCTTAAGCTGGAACACAGCGCCATTCGCGCCGCGTTGCATCTGTGCGCCCTTGCTCTCGGCAAAGTCCTCCAACTGCTGAATAAAGGCCGTCTTACCGTCGCCGGCGTTGCCGCTGATGATGACAAGGCGGAACTCGCCCTTGAGCAACGAAGGCTTGAGCCTCTCGTCCAGATAGGTCGGCACGTAGGTGGCCTTGCCAACTTCATCGAGCCCACGTGTGCCAGCGTTAGAGACCTGGCTCTGACTGTAGAGCGTTAGCAGGTGGGTGACAAAGGGGTTGGTGTTGGGCTTGGTCGGCTCGAAGCCCAGCTTGAACACCGCCTTGGATCCGGTACCAATCTCGCCCGTCGTAAGCACCGCGCGCAGGCGCTTGACCTCGGCAATGGCGGCCAAGAACTCCTCAGCTGACGAGAACCGATCCTTGCGCTCCGGCGCGATCATCTTCACCAGCACATGAATCAGCGAAGAGCTCAGGTCGGCGCAGCTTTTGAACTGCTTGGGGTCCTTCGGCTGAGTCTTGATCGGCGGTGTGGGGTCGTCGAAGGGATACTTGCCGGTTAGGCACTCGTAGAACGAGATGCCGAGGGCGTAGAGGTCGCGGTCGATCCGATCCGAAACTCCGGGCTCGGAAGAGTAATCATAATCCGGCGGCAGATAGCGGCGCGTGCCGCCACCGCCTTGAACCTCATCATTCTCGGAGACCGCCACGTTGAAATCGATGATGCGGACGCCTCTGTCGGTCCAGAGCAGGTTCGAGGGCTTGACGTCCTGATGGTAAACGCCGTGCTTGTGAAGATGGGCCAGCCCATCGGCGGCCTCACGCACAATGCGCACAGCATCATCGAGCGACAGCGCCTCAGCATCGATCAGATCGGAAACATCCAGACCCTCCACATACTCAAAGACGATGTACGGCGTCTGCTTGGCATCGGCCATGCGATCGGCCCAGATCACCTTAACCACATGCGGATGTTCGGGCAGATTGGTCAGGGTCTTGTATTCGCGGCGCAACCGCTCGTACACGCTGCGGCGGTCTTTGGTCACCAGCTTGATGACCCGCACCACGTCGCCCAGAGAATCAAATACCTTGTAAGCCACGCCGAAGCCGCCGCTGCCCAATTTCTTCTGAATGCGGAAGCGGTCCGCCAGGATGAAGTCCTGCGGCAGGTTCATCAGATTTTCGGGGAGCTGAGGTAAGACTACCGACGGGCCGCTCACATCCGGGCCGGAGTCATTCTTGGCCTCGGGCAGAATTAAGTCATCCAGGCCCTTCCGGGCGATGGCCGCGCTGGTATGCCGTTCCTCGGGGTCGAACTCGCAAAACTTCTGCAGCCACTCGTCGATCCCCTTGGGCAGATCCGGCTTGTATTCCGAGGGCTTCATCGGGAACTGGCCGTCGGCCTCCATCATCTGGTCGATGTTTTCAAAGGGAAGCTCGCCGGTCAGCAGCTCGTAAAAGATCAGCCCCGCGGCATAGAGGTCGGAGGCAATGCTGGCCTGGCTTGGGTCCTTGAAACACTCTGGAGCCTGATACGCAGCTTCCAAATCATCCACCACCTGATAGGCGATGGTGGAGGTGCGGTTCTTGCCCACCCGGGCGAAATCGAAACCTGTCACACGGGCCTGGCCGCCCTTGGTGACCAGAATAGCGTCCGGGGTGAGATTGCGGTGGATCACCTCATGCCGATGCGCATGGTCCAGGGCCGACAGCACGTCGCGCATTACCTGGAGCTTCTGGTCAAAGGTCAGCGCCAGGGAGGCCTTGTTGACATGCAGGCGCAGGGCCTGACCGGGAAGGTCCTCGGTGACCAACACCACCTTATCTTCATCATCGACGACAAACAGGTCCTTCACCGCCAGCACGTTGGCATGCGTCGGCATGTGCGCCACCGCGCGGTAGGCGTTGCTGATCTTCTTGAACTCTTCGTGCCGAGCGGCCTCGTCCTGATATGGGTCGGCTTGGTAGACGCGAAGCCGCGCGAAGCCGCCGCTCTTTCCCAATAGGTTATGTTTTGCTCGATACTCGGTGTACCGGTCAGTGCCGCCGAGCTTTTCTTCAACCTGCCAATCGCGAAAAATCAGTGCCGAACTCTTCGGCTTGGCTTTGCCGGTGATAACCTTGGCAATATGAGTATGGAAGCGTGCGATGTTGTCGAGGCGGCTGTCGGGGACACGGCTCGAATCCCGAAAATACTTAAGGCAACGCTTGAAGTTGGTAACATCTGGGCTGTCGATACCCCCTTGATCGAATACGGCAGCGTCATCGGCCGTGAGCAGCACGGCCGCATGAACGTGCGCTTTGCGGAGTTCGATAAGGCCCGGATTGCTCTCGCGGATGATGGTCGCCATGGCCTTGGCGTGGCTGCGCAGCTTAGCCAGCGGTGAGAAGAATGGCTGCCGACCCTCGGGATACCATTTGGAGCCATACACATCGATGTTGCCCCGCGTGCCCTTGACGTCCACGAGATACACCGCATGGGGCGCGAGGATGGCGATGTCGATTTCAAACACCTCCTCGCCCTGGCGCATCTCGAAGTTATGGAAGATCAGCCAGGAATCGGGGAGACGATCCCGGAGAAAGCCGAGAGCCTGGCGCTCGGAGTCGTTGGCAGGTTGGCCGATGGGTACGACTTTTGCCATCAGCTGCCAGTCTCCTCGATAGTTCGCTCGACGAGAGCGCGAGCTTCGTCTTCCTGCTCTATTGCTCGTTCCCTTGCCTTGTAGGCTTCAATGACGAGTTCATTACAGCGCCGTCTAATCTCGGCAGGCGGATAGGGAATCGGAAGCGAGGGTAGCATGGCGTAATGGTGGTCCTGTAACTTGCTGCCCACTGAAATGGCTCGGAGCATTCTAAAAGCAGTCTCCGAACGCATGAAGGCAAAGAGCGCGCCTCGCTCAATCACGCTCTGATTGGCCAAGACCCGAAGGATATGCTCAGAATATGCATTCTCTAGTGCTTTACCCGTCGCAAATTCAGCACGGCAATAAAGCTCCGAATCGCCAAGCGTACCCTGAGCGGCAACAAGTATGCAGCCATCTTCGACAAGAACACCATTAGGTGCGAATCTCTTCCCGATCCAACGGCCCTGCGGTCGCAACCAAAACAGTTCTTTCTGGCCAACAAGGCGATAGGCGAATTCAGGGTCTGCATCTACCCGACTAAACCGAATGCCTCGTCTGAGTGTTCCGGGCACGCAGAGTTCGCCCAAAGGCTTCCACGAGCCATGCTTGATGCGGCTACAGAGCCGACCGAACCGTGGACTAAAGTTGAGCGCTCGGAAAGATTCTACGCCCGCTTTGGCTGTGAAACCAAGGTCCGAGCCCAAGGCATGCCACTCTCCCGGAGTGATGTCCTTCAGACCAACTGCGTTTAAGTAGAGTCCCGTAGCCTCCACTAGATTGGCCTGATATTTGGTGAGAAGTGTCGCGGATTCCTCAACAAGGTCATGCGCCCGCCGCTCGATCGCCTCTCCGAGACGGGGAACCAATAGGTCAGAAAAATGTCTTGGCTCGAGATGAGTAATCACCGATCCATATTTACCAGAGACAACAAATGGCACGCCGAACCTCGTGCAGAGGTACGCATTCAAGTATCCCGGCAGTATTCGATCGGGGTCGGCAACGATCTTCAGGATATCCTGATTGGACCAAACGCCGTTCATGTCCGAGCGTGCATAGATGGTCCTTCCCACCGTTCCGGAGCACGTGATTAACGTCATCCCCTCATGAACCCGCAAGTAGGCGAGCTTTCTAGAATGCGCATCCTTTTTGCTCAGAAGAGGCAACCGGCTCAAATCAGCCTGCATCATGAAAGTGGTCGTTAAAAACGGAACACCGTATTGCGCATCAACAACATAATTCCGTTCGAATTGAGGGCCATTGAAAATCCCCCCATCATGACCCGTTGTCAAATCAGGGAGCACATCAGTCTTTTGTTTCCTTAGGAGCTCGCGAATCTCAGCTGCACCAGACATATATGGACCACAGTCTAGGCGCCGCCCATTATTTTCAAGCCAAGTGCTTGGAACCGCTTTCACCTGGAACTTTCTGCTCATAACGTCACCTTGCCGGTCGCACGGAGTTCCTTGTATTTCTCCGCCACCAGCGGCAATTCGTCATGAATACGCGGCGCTCGCTTTATGACACGCCGTACCTCTATTTGTCCGCCATTACGCACTCGCTCGATGACGTTCTCTTCAAAGATCAGCACTTCACCATCAGGTGCCCGCTGAAACAGCTTCCCGCGAGTATCTTCTCCAGCCCGATCCACCACGGCCATAAAGACTTTATAGTCTGGGGGCTCAGTATTGATCAGCTCTTCCTGGCTGCGGCGGCGCAGCACCAGAAGGCTGGGCAAGGCAGGAGTCAGGCCGTATTCCTTCACGGTGACCTTGAATGGCTCCACCGGCAGGTCAACCGAGGCCATGACCTCGCAGTGGCGCAGAATCCACCAGCGCACGTATTCATCGCCGGGATTGCCCAGCAAGCCGTCAGGCAGCAGGATTCCGACTCGGCCGGTGCCCGGCTTGACCCATTGCAGGGCGCGCTCGATGAACAGGACTTCAGGGGGCACACCACCCGCATTTAGATTGCCGGTGTTCCGGAACCCGCCAGCATCGTCACGCTCCCAAGTGTTGCCCAATTCGTAGCGCTCGAGGATGGAGGCGTCGCTGACCGTATCCTGGGTCGAGAACCACGGATTCAGCAGGACAACGTCCATGCTGCCCAAAGCCATCGCAGGGCGAGCAGCTTCGATACCATCGAGATCCCCGTCCGGGAAAGTGCGCGCGTCGATACGAAAGACACGGCCGGGATTGCCGATGGTGAAGAGAAGGTTCATGCGACTGGCCACGGCCAGAAACGGATCGATGTCACAGCCAAGGGCATTCGTGGAAGCCCAAGCCGCGGTTTCCTCTTGTGCGCGGCGGATCTGCTCACCGGTAGCTTCCTCAGGCGAGGTTCCTATAGCCGCGAGCTTTTTCTTGAAGACGTGAGCAGCGGTCATGGCCAGGAACGTGCCGGTGCCGCTGGAGCAGTCCATTATGCGTTCACCGGGCTGCGGGTCGAGCATCTCCACCGCCATCTCGGCGACATTCAGCGGTGTCGGATACCGACCCTCGCGGCCATCCATAACGCTACGGGCAACTGCACGGAACGCTCCCGTGCGGAAACGGGGCTGCGTTTCGCTCAGGGAGTAACGCGCCAGTTCCATGACCACACGAGCCGTCTCATGAGGCTCTAGCGTCAGATCCCAGCCACGGGTTAGCAGGCTTGGCTGCCAGGCCTTGGCCGCAGCGATGGACTCGTTGATGCGTTGGGCGATCGCCTGCTGGCCCGGCTCCGTGAAAGGCTCGTCTCCCCTGATCCAAAACTTGCGTTCGCCGCTCGGCAGCGTTTCATCGAAAATCTTGGCCAGCATCAACACCGCCAGCTGTTTGAAGGTGTCCTTGTGATCCAGGCCCAGGTTTCTGTTCAGGAAACGGTGCGAGCGCAGCAGTGCGTCCTCGAGGTCTTCCGCCTCGGCACTGACCTGAATGACCCCGCCTGTCCGGTCCAAGTCAGCGGTGTGCTCCCCCGGCGCCGGCCAGATGCCTAATGGCTTCGACCGAACCTCGAACCGGGTGCGTTCAACCCGGAAAAGGAATTCTTCCTGGCCGTTCGTCCACATTCCCAACGAAGCGCCAGGGATCAATTCCAGCAGCTCTTTGAGCTCCCGCAGATCTATGTCAGCCTCGGCAATGGACCGGAGCTTGTCGCGCTTCTTTTGATTTTTGCAGATTATAATCCGTTGCAGATTCTCATTGGTGTGCTCCGCATCGGGGCGAAAGATTGCAATATCAATGCGCTTGCGCCCCTGACCGGGTATTTGGGGGTTGTAATTCAGCTCAATATCGTTTCGATCGAAACCGTAGCTTTCGATCAGCTGTCGGAGCACCTTTTGAACCAAGAGCTTCTTCGTTGAAGCGCTCTCCTTGTTTCCCGTCAGAACATCGATGAAGAAGTTATCCGGCCCGCTTTCTTCGGCCGCATCCTGAGAAGCTTCGATGACACTTTCTTCGTCACTCATCCGTTCTGCTCCTTCAGAAACTCCCGGTACTTCTCAGCGATTAGCGGCAGATCATTGTCCTCGATCTTTTCGCTGCGGGTCAGAGTTCGCTCTACGAAGCGCCCCCCGATACGAATTCGCTCAGTGTGCTGTTTAGGTTCGATGATTTCTTCGCCGTCTGGAGTGCGCTTGTAGAGTTTGTTGCCCCGGCGATCGAAGCCAACCTTGTCCGCTACGGCCATGAAAACTGGATATTCCTCGGCTCCGCCCAGCGCCTCGCGATGCTTCTCCTGGTCATCCTTTCGGCGCAGGAACAGAAGGCTCGTAAGAATATTGACGTTGGCTTCCGCAATGAATGCCTCCACCGGCAGATCGACGGAGGCGAGCACCTGGGTTTCCCGCATGATCCACCATCGAATATATTCCGCTGCCGGATTGCCGAGAACGCCATCGGGCAGGACGATGCCCATGCGGCCCTTGCCGGGCTTCAGCCACTTGATGCAACGCTCAATGAAGAGGATTTCGGGTGCAACGCTGCCCTTAAGCACACCGGTGCTGCGGAAACCACCTTCGCCATCCGGCTCCCAGTTATGGGCCAGCTCGTACTGCTCCAGGATGTGCTTGTCGGTAATCGGAATATCCGACCCGAATGGTGGGTTGGTAGCGATGATGTCTACCGAACCCAGCGGGATCTCTCTTTTGGCGGCCGGAAGATCCGCGAGATGCCCCAGCGGGAATTCTAGGGAGTTTATGTTGTAAATGTGACCGCGACCGTCACCAGCCAGCACCATGTTCATCTGCGCAGCGCGGATCAGGAACGGGTCGAAGTCGGCCCCGAATACGTTTGAAGCAGCATACTCCTTAAGCCGCTCGTGGACATTCAGAAATTCGGTGGTGCTCTCGTTGCCGGCTTGGCCGTTATGCTCCTCGCGGAACTTCTTGAGCATGTAACCTAGAGTAGCAACTAAGAAGCCACCGGTACCGCACGCCGGGTCCAGTAAGCTTTCGTTCTCATTCGGTTCGAGCATCTCGACGACCAGCTTCACGACGCCCCGCGGAGTGAAATACTGACCGCGGTCGCCACGAAGGTTAACGCCAACCAGCTCCTGGTATGCCACGCCCTTCGCATCGACGTCCGTGCGGGTGAAATCGTATTTGGCCAATTCGGAAACGATAAAGGCCAGCGCCCGGTCAGAGAGACTGATCTCCTCGTTTCCTCGGAAGATGTTTTTGTACTGTTTTTTCACCTCGGTGAAGAGCTCGTCAATGCGCGCACGGATGGCCTTGCGCCCCCCCTCCTCGAACTGTTCCTTCGGGCCAGCCCAAAAGCGGCGCTGCCAAGCCTGGCGCTGCTTGGTGCGCAGGTTTTCGTCGTGCATCTTACAGAAGATCAGATACAGGAACTGCCAGAAGGCGGCGTCCTTGGGCATTCCCTCGTTGCCATGAATGAAGTTGTGACAACGGCGGAAGGTGATCTTGAGCATCTCGTTGTCGGCGACCCGGGTATGGGCATCGGAGACGACCTCCTTAGTGCCAACTGACTCTTCGGCCATGGGCCAGTCGCCAATGGGGGTGCACTTGGTCTCGAAGCGCTTCCGTTCCTTCTCTAAAAAGAAGAACTCCAGGCCATTAGTCCAAAGCCCGTATTGAACCGCATCGACGTCCCGCATAATAGTCTCGATTTCGTCGAGGTCCTCGGCGGCCTGTTCGAAGTCACGGATACGGACGGCGTTTTTGCCGATAGTTGGCTCCTGGCGGCAAAGCACAGCACGTCCAAGATTCTCCAAGATGTGCCCCTTCCCATGGTGGAAGATGGCCACATCCACTTTCTTTCGACCGCCGATGGAAAAGTCCACTTCCATATCTTCTGGAGAGAAACCGTACTCGTGGATCAAAGCTCGAACAATCCGCTGTCGAACTATTTCCTTCTTCGTTTCTTTGATCTGCCGGCCGGAAACATAGTCAAGGATGTATCCCGCCGGAATCGTGTTTCCCGGCTGCGAAAGCGTCTTTCTTCTTCTCTGCTTCGCTTCGATATTGCAGGCGGACATTATTGCTGATCCTCGTCGAGATAGCCTTGTGTCGTGCGCTTTTGCTGCCCGATCCACGCATCAATGTCTGCGCGAGAAAAGCGCCATTGCCCCCGAACCTTGAAAGCAGGCAGCTCGCCAGCTTGAGCCATGGAGTAGACCGTTTTTTCCCCCACCTTTAGGAGGGCGGCGACCTCACGCAGCTTCAGGATCTCTTCGCTCGACATGGCAGCTCCCCTTTCTGACGAACGGCCCATAGTGAGGAGGATCGGCCAGATAACGCTCATTCTTACAAAACATTGCCGTCATACGCCACCCGTTTTTTGCGTTGCATAACACTAAACAATGCGGTAGGTACCACGGTCATGATGAACTTCGGCGAGACATTGCGAGAACTGCGCGTTGCCCAGGACCTGGGGCTCCGGGAGACGGCTGCGAAAGTTGCGATCTCGCCAGCCTATTTAAGCCGCATCGAACGTGGCAAGGAGAAGCCGCCGAGCGCGGAAGTGATCAAGGCATTGGCCCGGGTCTTGGCCGCCGATCCAGATGTACTCTTTCGACTGTCATCCTCAACTGACCCAGAGATGACTGAGTTTCTCCACGGGCACCCAGAGCTCATGGCGCTTTTGAGATTCCTGAAGGAATCTCACGCATCCGACTCAGAAATCAAGCACCTTAAGAAGCTGGCTAGCGACTTGGTCAAAAGGCGTGGTTCTGACTGAACTTCTATTCTCATGGTTGCTCTTGCGGCGTTCGTCCGACCAACAAATAGCGTACCGTGACGGCCTCACTAACAACTAGCCCAATTACACCTAGGGGATGCCCTCTGGGGGAGGCTGCTGGCCAACGTGCTCGGGCCGGGACTCATTAACCAGCAACTATGCAGGCGGTAGCCAGTTTAGTTAATGGCGACGCGATGATACCGTCCAGCAATTAGTACAATTTCGGGAAGATTCTCTTCCCACCGCTGCAATTTTCGCCTTATGATTGCGCTACAGACCCACTCCAAGAAGGGCAAGGCGCTTGGACTTTCGGACCCTTGAGATCATGCGCCAGAGCCACCCCGGCTGGCGCCTTCTTGCGGCCGATCATGCACCCCTGGTCGCCAGTTTTCTCCATGCCAGCTTCATCGCACCGAACCTGCGGACCTTAGCGCGGCAGGATCTAGTGGTGCGGCTTGACGACCTGTTGCACCATCTGCGGACAGAGCATGATGAGGGACGGTTTCCGCGCACTGCCGCCGATTACCTGGACGACTGGGCTGACGATGCCAAAGGATGGCTGCGTAAGTACTATCCGCCGGGGCAGGACGAACCGCACTATGATCTAACCCCGGCGGCCGAGAAGGCTCTGGAATGGCTGGACAGCCTCAAGCAGCGCCAGTTTGTAGGCACGGAGTCCCGCCTGCGAACCGTGTTCGATCTGCTTCGCGGCATTGTGGAGGGCAGCCGCACCGACCCTGCGGAACGCATAGCCGATCTGGAACGGCGACGGGCCGATATTGATGCCGAAATAGCCCGCGTGCGGCGTGGTGACGTGCCGGTCATGGATGCCACGCAGGTAAAGGACAGCTTCCAGCAGGTGGCCGCCACGGCCCGCAGCTTGCTCGGCGACTTCCGCGAGGTGGAGCAGAACTTCCGCGATCTCGACCGTGCCATCCGCGAACGCATCACAACCTGGGACGGCGCGAAGGCAGACCTGCTGGACGACATTCTCGGCCGGCGCGACCACATCGCGGACTCGGACCAGGGCAAAAGCTTCCGCGCGTTCTGGGATTTCCTCATGTCACCAGACCGCCAGGAGGAGTTGGGCACCCTCCTGCGCGCCGTCCTCGCGCTGGAGGCGGTGCAGCAGATGCAGCCAGACCGGCGGCTTGTCCGCATCCACCACGACTGGCTGGCCGCAGGAGAGGCCACGCAGGCCACTGTCCGCCGCCTGTCGGAGCAACTGCGCCGCTACCTGGATGACCAAGCGTGGTACGAGGACCGCCGCATCCTGCACATCATCCGCGACATTGAGGGCCACGCCCTGGCCCTACGCGGCGCGTCCGCAAACGATCCGGCGCTTGGCATGGACATGGAAGGCGACGCCCCCGACCTCGCCCTGCCGTTCGAGCGCCCGCTGTACACCCCGCCTTTCCGGCCAAATATCGACGACCGGATCGAGGACGCAGAAGACGTCGACATCCCAAGCGACGCCTTGCACTCCGTCTTTCACATCGACCGTGCGGCACTCTGGTCACACATCCAGGAAGCCCTGGCGGGCCAGCCCCAGGTGTCCCTTCCTGACCTGCTGAACGAATACCCGCTTCAAGATGGACTGGCCGAACTTGTCACCTACGTCGGGTTGGCCTCGGAGGACCCCGCGGCGGTGATCGATGACGAGACGCCGACCATGCTGACCTGGACATCGGACGACGGGCGCGTCCGGCGCGCCACCCTGCCCCAGATCATCTTTACACGCCAAGCCCCCGACGAGACGCCATGACGACAGCCGCTCCCCTGCCCCCCGCCTTGCCCCTGGTGCTGATTCCGCTCATGAAAGGCGTTCTGCACGCAGAGGAGGACGCAGCGCGCTGGGCTGCCCTGCTGGCCCTGCAGGCCCGGGTGCGCGACCATGTGACGCTGCTGGGCCTGGATCTGGTCCTGGACGAAACCGAAGGCTACGCCTACCTCCACCAGCGCCCGTCCGACGAGGACGGTGACGCGCTGCCCCGCCTCATACCCCGTCGCCAGCTTGGATTTTCCGTCAGTCTATTGCTGGCGCTACTGCGACGACGGCTGGCCGAATTCGATGCCTCCAGTGCCGAAGACCGCCTGATCCTGTCGCGCGCAGACATCATCGATCTGCTGCGGCTGTTCTACCCAGCAGGCAGCAACGAGGCCCGCGTGGACCAGCGCATCGACGCCGACATCAAGAAGGTGGCCGAACTGGGCTTCCTGCGCCGCCTGCGCGGGCAGGACGACCGCTACGAGGTGCGGCGCATCCTGAAGGCGTTCATCGACGCGCAGTGGCTGAATGACTTTGAACAGCGGCTGGCCGAGTACCGCACCCACCTTGCCAGCGCCAGTCCGGACGAGGAACCGCCGCCGTGAATGACCTTTTCTCCGCCGCGCCGATAACCGGCCTCGCGCCACGCCAAGTCGGCTTCAGGCTGTTCCGTCTGGAGATGCTCAACTGGGGCACCTTCGACGGCAGGGTCTGGGCGCTGGATCTCAACGGCGACAACACCCTACTGACCGGCGACATCGGATCCGGGAAGTCCACTCTGGTCGATGCCATTACCACGCTGCTCGTACCCTACGGGAAGATCAACTACAACAAAGCGGCGGGGGCCGAGCACAAGGAACGCTCCCTGCGCTCCTATGTCCTGGGCCAGTACAAGACGGAAAAGGGCGAGGCCGGACTGAGCGCCAAGCCCGTCACCTTGCGCGACGCCAACACCTATACGGTGCTGCTGGCTCACTTCCGCAACGAGGCACTCGGGCAGGACGTCACCCTGGCCCAGGTTTTCTGGCTGCGCGATCCGGCCGCATCGCCGGTCCGCTTCCATGTCATCGCCGACCGCGTGTTGAGCATCCGCGACCATTTCACCGCTTTCGGCGGCGACATTCCTGCCCTGAAAAAGCGCCTGAGCGCAGAGCCCGGTGTCGAGCTCGATGAGGCGCAGGGCGTCTATATCGCCGCCTTCCGGCGCCGCTTCGGCATCAACAGCGATCAGGCGCTGGAGCTATTTCACCAGACCGTCTCAATGAAGGCGGTGGGCAACCTCACCAGCTTCGTGCGGCAGCACATGCTGGAGCCGGGCGACGCGCAGAGCCGTATCACCGCCCTGCTCACCCACTTCGACAACCTGACGCGCGCCCACGATGCGGTGCGCATTGCGCGCGACCAGCGCGACCGCCTGATCCCCCTGGTCGAAAACTGCGACCGCCACCACGCCGAAGGGGAGCAAGGTGCCCTGCTTGAGGACAGCCGCAATGCCCTGCACCCCTACTTCGCCAGGCTGAAGGCGGAGCTTCTGGAGGCGCGGGTGAAAACCCTGACGGCGGAAATCGAAACGCTGACGGGCAAGGTGGCCGACCTGGAGCGCCTCAAGAAGGACCAGGGCCGGGAGCGCGACGACCTTCTCAAGGCCATTCACAGCAACGGCGGCGGCCGTCTGGACCAGTTGCAGCGCGACAGGGCCATGCATGAAAAAGACCACAAGACCCGCAAGGATCGGGCTGATCGCTACGCCGCCCTGATCGGGACGTTGGGCCTGCCCGCCGCCACCGACAGCGCCACCTTCCTGGCCAACCGCACCAAGGCAGATGCCGAGCGCGCCCGGCTGGCCGCTGCGCAGGCCGACGCCCAGAACGCCCAAGTCGAAGCGGGCGTGGAACTACGCGAGATCAAGGCGGAGCACGACGAGGTGGCGGCCGAGGTGGAGTCCCTGCGCCGCCGCCGCTCCAACATCCCGCGCCACATGCTGGAACTGCGCCAGGCCCTGTGCGCGGCGGTCGGCCGGGACGAAGACGACCTGCCGTTCATCGGCGAACTGCTTCAGGTCCGCCCGGACGACAGCGTCTGGGAGGGCGCGGCGGAACGCCTGCTGCACGCCTTCGGGCTGTCCTTGCTGGTCCCCGACGAGGTGTACGGCGCCGTCGCCGCCTGGGTTGATCGCACGCATCTGAGCCAGCGGCTGGTTTACTACCGCGTCCAGCCCATCACCCTGCCGGTCCGCACGACAGACCCGCAGGCCCTGTGCCGCAAGCTGGACGTCAAACCCGACCGCCGGTGGTCTGGCTGGCTCACGCGGGAAATGGCCGAACGCTTCGGCCATGTATGCTGTTCCACCCTGGACGAGTTCCGCCGCCAGCCCAAGGCCATCACCCTCAAGGGCCAGATCAAGGGCGGCAACGAGCGCCACGAAAAGGACGACCGCCACCGCATCGACGACCGCTCGCGCTATGTGCTGGGGTGGTCCAACAGCGCCAAGATCGCCGCCCTGGACGGCCACGTGGAGGCCCTGAAGGCGCGGATACAGGACAAGGGGGACCGCTTCGCCCAGGCGCAGAAACAGGCTTCGGCCGCCACGAGCCGCCTGCAAGACCTCAGCCGTCTGGACGAATACGCGTCGTTCGAGGATATCGACTGGCGCAGTGCAGTGACCGCCATCCAAAGCTGCACCGAAGAGATCCGCCGCATCGAAGAGGGCTCCGACGTCCTGCGCACCTTGCGGGAGACGCTGACGCGTCTGGAGGGCACGCAGGCGACGACCGAACTCAAGTGGCAGGGGTCGAGAGACAAGCTGACCAAGGCAAAGGATCGGTGCGATACAGCCGCGCGCGCCCTTGAGCAAGCCGAACGCGACGCCGCCACCGCCGACGACGCCCTCAAGGCCCGCTGCTGGCCGACGCTCGACGCCGCCCGCGCCGAACATTCGTCGGGTGCCTTGACCGTCGAAAGCTGCGACCGCACCGAACAAGACATTCGAAAAACCCTGCAGGACCGCATCGACGCCGCCCGCAAACGCCAGACCGCCCTCGGCGAGCGCATCATCAGCGCCATGTCCGAGTTCCGCCAGACCTACCCTTCCCAGACCACCGAGATTGACGCCAGCCTCGACGCGGCCGACGAGTACCGGCGGCTTCTCGCCCGCCTCAAGGCCGACGACCTGCCCCGCTTCGAGGACCGCTTCAAGCGGCTGCTGAACGAGGAAACCATCAACGAGGTCGCCAACTTCCAGTCCCAACTGAACCGCGAACGCGACACCATCACCGACCGCATCGAGATCATCAACGACAGCCTGCACGGCATCGACTACAACGACGGCCGGTATATTGCCCTGGTGGCCGAACCGAGCATCGACGCGGACGTCCGCGACTTCCGCCAATCCCTGCGGGCCTGCACCGAAAACACCCTGACGGGCAGCGATGACGATGGGTACTCGGAGGCCAAGTTTCTCCAGGTCCAGGACATCCTCCAACGCTTCCGCGGCCGCGACGGCAGCGCCGAGCACGACCGCCGATGGACGGAGAAAGTCACCGACGTCCGCAACTGGTTCACCTTCTCCGCATCGGAACGCTGGCGCGAGGATGGCCGGGAGCACGAGCACTACCCGGACTCCGGCGGAAAGTCCGGCGGTCAAAAGGAAAAACTGGCCTACACGGTGCTGGCCGCCAGCCTGGCCTACCAGTTTGGACTGGACGCCACGGCCGCGCCGTCACGATCATTCCGGTTTGTAGTGATTGATGAGGCCTTCGGACGCGGGTCCGACGAGTCCGCCCGCTATGGCCTGGAGTTGTTCAAGACGTTGAACCTTCAGCTTCTGGTCATCACTCCGTTGCAGAAAATCCATATCATCGAGCCCTACGTCGCGGCTGTCGGCTACGTCCACAATCCCGACGGAAGCCGCTCCCTGCTCCGCACCATGACGATCGAGGAACTGCGAGCCGAGAGGGAGGCATCGCGCAGTTCATGACGCCCCATCCCTGGACCACGCCCGCCGACATTCGTTCCCACCTTCAGAAACAGTGGGACCAAGGGCGCGTGCTGCGGTCATTGCTGGGAGGCGAGCCGCTGTTCCCCCTCACCCTGACGCTCCGCCGCCCCGACTCCCGCACAATGCTGAACAATTTCGCGGCCGTGCGGGCGTGGGCGGAGGGCCTAGAAGCAGGATCACGCGCCGGTGCCTATCGGGTGGTGCACGAAACCATCAATCACCGGCAACTCGGCGTCAACCGGGTGCCCCAGTCTGTGGTGATTTATCGTCCCGAGGACGCCCTGCGGATACTGGGCCGCCAAAGCGACGCTGACATCGTGGTACGCCTTGCGGCTGTCACCCTGGCCGCCTTTCCGACCTTGCAGGACTGGCTGCTCCGCCGCCCCCTCACTTTGCTTGAGCACGCCGAGGACTGGCCGCGCGTTCTTGCCGTTCTGGAATGGTTCCGCACCCACCCTCAGTCGCAGGTCTACATGCGCCAGGTCGACGCACCGGGGGTGGATACCAAGTTTATTGAGTCCCGGCGCGGCCTGCTCATGGGACTGCTGGACATCGTCCTGCCAGCCGAGGCCATCGACCCCACCGCCACCAGAGCGACCGGATTCGAGCAGCGCTATGGCCTGGTGCGCGAACCAGTCCTAGTGCGTTTCCGATTTCTCGACCCCGCCCTGCGGACGATGTTGCCGATCGGCGCGATCAGCGACTTCTCCGTTCCGGCTGAGGAATTCGCCCGGCTGTCCCTTCCGGTGCGCCGGGTCGTCATCACGGAGAACAAAACCAATGGGTTGGCCTTCCCCGACATGGCCGCCAGCATGGTCATTTTCGGCCTCGGCTACGGGCTGGACCGCCTAGCCGACTGTCAATGGCTGCACACCGTCGAAGTCCTGTACTGGGGCGACATTGACACCCACGGCTTCGCCATCCTCGACCGCCTCCGTCGCAAACTGCCGCACAGCCAGTCTTTCCTGATGGACCGCCTAACCCTGCTAAAGCATGAGGCGCACTGGGCTCAGGAAAAAGAACCCTGCAGCCAGGAGCTGTTCCACCTGACCGACGCTGAACAAGCACTTTATGACGATCTACAGTCAAATCGTCTGGGTGAGAGGGTGAGGCTGGAGCAGGAGCGGGTTAGATTTCGGCATGTTCATGCGGAGATGCTTCGACTGGATGACGTTAACACGCGAGCGTCGCACACCAGTCCAAGATAATGCCTCCGCCACTTTTGCCACGATGGTCACGAGCACGACCATCGCGCCCCCAGGACCCCTTTCTTCTCACGTTCTTTCCAGCGCTGTTGCCGATCTGCGGGCTCAGGTAGTCCTGCGCCCTTAGGCTGCTACTCGATCTTCACCCAACTGCTGATCTCCGTCGTGTCATCCATCAACCGGTAGTGTTCCAATCGGGCCGCAAGCCGTTCTGGCGCCATGATGGACCGAATGCCCTGAGCCTCGGTTTGCACCCACTCGATGAAAAGCCGAGTGGCCTCCGGAAGGGTATCTGGCGGATGGGCATCCAGATAGCCACGAACAAAAGCTTCCAGCTGCCGAGCTTTGTCGGCGCGCTCCATTTGGATGGCCAGGAACTCGAACCTCTTCTGCTCGAGCGTGCGACGCCGCTCGGCCTCGCGCCGTCGCTTTTCTTCCTCCTGCCGCTCCAGTTCGCGCCGCCGTTGCTCTTCTCGCTTTGCCTTTCGAGCGGCCGAGATGGTAGCGGCACCCGCCAAAACGTCTAGGACCATCGCCTCAAGACGTTTCCGCTTCCCGTCGCCGAACTTGCGGCGAAGTCCGTCCCAGTGCCTTCCTA
The DNA here is from genome assembly GCA_041676205.1 of Rhodospirillaceae bacterium. GTDB lineage: Bacteria > Pseudomonadota > Alphaproteobacteria > Rhodospirillales > Rhodospirillaceae > Cauispirillum. The sequence continues at coordinate 21,340 of JBAYSM010000002.1, forward strand.
CATCAATCTCAATGACAAGCTGGCCGTTGGGAACCTGGTCCCATTCCGGCACCCTCGGCTTGTCCCAATCGCCATACCACTGGTGAAGACGCTGCTTCCGCTCCTTCTCCAACTGCCACTTCCGCAGGGCGGCGACCTCTTTGTCGGTCGGCTGGTGCGGCACCCTGTCCGTCTTCTCGTAGAGGCAAATGCTGATGGATTCGCCATCGACAACCAACTTCAGCGCGTCCCCATCGGCAGCGACCGCATGCCCGAGGGCCCGCGCCTCGGCGAGCAGGAGGCTTAAGAGCCCAAGCGCGCGGGAAATGCTCGGCGGCGCGACGGTGACGGCAAAGGATTCCGCGCGGACGAACCCGTCGTCGCCGATCTTTGCGCGTTCCAATCTCCCGCGCAGCTTGATGATTTTCGGATCGTCATTCATGGTGGCCGCTTTAGCCACAGGGATGTTCCCCTTCCTGGCCTTGGCCGCCGCTTTGGCTTTTTGGCGCGCCTCCTGCACCTCGGCCGGCAGTACAGTCACGGCACCGCCGAGGATCCTGACCCGCTCCATCAGCGGGTCCCGCAGTTCCCGAAACAGGGCCCGCCTGACCGGTTTACCCGCTGCCACCTTTGCCCAATACCCCCGGCCAGGCGCCGGAATCCGGTGCTTGTCGCAGATTTTGTGGAGCGCCACGTCGGAGATGCCGAGCTCGGCAGCCACTTTCGTCATCGGCCGCGCCCAGATCAGGTCGTACAGTTCCCGGCGTGTGGTTTCATGGGCCATCGGCTCTCTCCGCCTTTCTAGTGAACCCCGCGACGATAGAAAAAGGGCAGGCGACGCCTAAGTTCCCCCGAGGCCGTAGCCGAACGATCCAGAACGTCCTTGGTGGAGCATCGCCGAGGCAACGCGGCCACCTGTGCTTCTCGCTGGTACCGCTTCGTGTCCCGAAGGCCAGCTGCTTCCGTTTTAGCGCGCGCACCTAGTCCGGCCCGGCCGGGGAGATTGCAGTGGGACACCAGCTTGAACCCCAGCCGGTCGCATTGCGCATTCGGGCCCGCCAACTTGTACCCCACCAGCAGGCCCAAACTGGCGCGGATTGAGCTGCGCCTGCTGTTTGCCCTCGCTTGCCTAGGCGGCGGCCGCTGTCACTGCTCCGATTTCCAAACCGGCATTATTCGTGGGTCATGTCCCGGGCAGTGGTGTTAGAGCGCCGGCATCACCGTCGTCTTCGGCGGGCTGAGGCCGCCGGTCAGGCTACTGCGATGGCAGGCAGCCTCTTGTGATCTTCGCTCACGGCGGCGAGATGTTCCAGGGCCATGTAGCGGCGCTGGACGGCCCACTCGTCGGACTGCTCCATGAGGATGGCGCCGGCCAGGCGGATGACGGCGCGGTCGTTGGGGAAGATGCCCACGGCGTCGGCGCGGCGCTTGATCTCGCGGTTGAGGCGCTCCAGCGGATTGGTGCTGTGGAGCTGGGGCCGGTGGGCCTTGGGGAAGCCCATGTGGGCCAGCACGTCGGCCTCGGCCTCGTCCATCAGGGCACCCAGCCTGGGATAGCGCTCGCGCAGGCGGTCGGCGACGTCGCGCCACTGGGCGGCTGCCCTCTCGGTATCGGTTTCGGCGAAGGCGGTGCGGATGAGTGCTGCGACCATCTGGCGCTGGCCCTTGGGGACGTGGGCCAGGGCGTTGCGCATGAAGTGGACGCGGCAGCGCTGCCAGGTGGCGCTCAGGGCCTTGGCGGCGGCCGCCTTGAGGCCCTCGTGGGCGTCCGAGACCACCAGCTTGACGCCGCGCAGGCCTCGCTGGGGCCGGTCGCCATGCCCAGCACCTCGCGGCGGCCGTCGGTGTTGACGCCCACGGCGATTATCACCGCCACCGAGACGATGCGCCCGGCCTCGCGCGCCTTCACGTAGGTGGCGTCGATCCACAGGTAGGGCCAGTCGCCCTCGATGGGGCGGTCGAGGAAGGCGTTGACCTTGTCGTCGATCTCCTCGCACAGGCGCGAGACTTGGCTCTTGGAGATGCCCGTCATGCCCATGGCCTTGACCAGGTCATCGACGGCGCGCGTCGAGACGCCATGCACATACGCCTCCTGGATGACGGCGGTCAGCGCCTATTCGGCCGTGCGCCGGGACTCCAGGAAGGCCGGGAAGTAGCTGCCCTGGCGCAATTTGGGGATCTTCAGCTCGACCGCGCCGGCGTGGGTCTGCCACAGGCGGTCGCGGAGCCGTTGCGGGAGTTGGCGCGGTCAGCGCGGCGCTCGTAAGGCTTGGCGTTGCAGACGGCCTCGACCTCGTAGTCCATCAGCCGCTGGGCGACGAAGGAGATCATTTCCCGCAGCAGGTCGCTGTCGGACCCCTTCTCAAAGCTCGGCAAGGGCCATTCTGTCCATGGTCATCGTCTTGGTCTCCGGTGAGTTGCTGTGTCGCAACCTCAACCTACCGAAAACCGGCGATGACCGCCCCTTCTGCAGAGGCCCGTTAAAGGAGAATGGTCTTTCCGGGTTTCCCGCGCGGCGGCAACTGGGCGAAAAATGGTGGCGCGTTGATGATCGGTCGACTATTCCACGGACTGGTATATTCACTGTCGTAGTTGAAGTGCAGGGTTGGCGCGGTGCCCTGCAAAATAACCCGCGCGATTGCCTCGACGTCGGGGTGTTTATGCGCCTTTCCATTGGTCGAGATCAGGTATGCGTTACACTCCACCAGATCGAGAAGCGTTTTATTGGTATTGTTCTTGCTACCATGGTGTGACAGCTTAAAGGCATCGAGCTTTACCCGCTTTATCCCCCTCTCCTGGATGTACCGTCGCAAAGAAGCCTCAAGCACCGGCGCGTGCGCGTCGCCCCCGAAAAGGCACTTCTTGCCACCGTACTCCGCCAGGAAGGCGATGCTCGAGCCGTTGGGGGCGCTGCGATCACCGTTCCTGCGATCGGCGGCCGCCTGCAACGCGGCGAGGTCTGTAGGAAAGGCCGTCGAACCGAGGACGCCACGGCCCGGTCCTGCCGCCGATGATTTCGATAGCTTCGCTAACTCCTTTTTCCAAACCTTCGCTAGCGCAGTCATCTTGGCGGGCGATGGTGACAGCAGCGTCAACACCATTCCGCCCGGTAGGTCGAAGCGCGGCAGCGGACCAGTGTCGGGCACAACAAGGGCGGCGCCCTTGACGGCGCAGTTCCAGGGTAGTGCCTTGGATGCCAGCAACGTGGATAATCCTTCCCCCTCCGGTACCCCCAAAACCCCGGGTACGGCAGGAAGATGTTTGTTACCGTTGAACCAGATATCGTCGCAGCGGAGGCCCCGCGGCGGATTGCCGAGCACGCCCAGGATGCCAGGAATGTGGTCGTTGTCGATGTGGGTGCAGACCACCAAGTCGAAGCGCAGCGTCTTTTTAGATCGGGCCAGCGATTCCATGCGCGCTCGCAGCATGGCCTCCGTACCCCCGGTGCCGCCGTCAATCAGCATGCGGTGCGGATTAGCTTCGTCACCGTATTCTATCCACAGGCAGTCGCCGATCTCGGCCGGCAGCATCTCAACCGCGTAATAGCTCATGCAGTTCCCCCAAGTTTCCAATCCGCATCGCCAAAAGCAATGATCGACAATCCGATCAATCGGCCATTTGCCAGCAGGCGACGCCGGACCGCCTTAAGCGCGTCGCCAATGGTCGACGGGCGTCCCGGAGCGGTCAGTTGAGCGACGATCTCCTCGGCGGCCTCGGCAGCGTAGATCCCCAGCGTCTTCGACAGCGTACCAATCACGACGGCGGCACCGGCGTCGCAGAAGGCCAGATGAAAGTCGTGGCAGCGGTTGGCGGTGTTCATGGTTGAACAGCCTAGCAGAAGGACGATGACGTTGCCGTCCCCGACCAGGTTCTTGCTGATCCGCGTCTTGATCTGCCGAGCGTTCCCGCCGATTTCAAGCCCCGGCTTCTGAGCGACTTCGTCGATGTAAGTATGCGACAGAAGTACTAGTATCTGCGGCTTACTTTTGGCGACGGCCGCCGTCCAAGCCTTCCAGTCGCTCACAGTCTCCGCGGCGCGCGGCGTCATCTTCGCCAGCGAAGTCTTCAGTTTCGAGAGCGCCCTGCGGCCGGCTTCCAAATCCTCCACCACCTTTGAGGCGCCCAACAGCGAAGCGTCAATGGCGCCAAAAGCAGTGCGTTCGCCATTCTCGTCGCTAAAGACCCGGTAGTGGTCCAGCGGCCCGTCCGGGTGATCGGCATTAAAAACGTGACGTTCAATAATTTTGGTCGCGCCCCAAAAGCCGAGCGGGCAGATGTTACCCTCGCGTTTTTGGTCGTTACAGTCCGAGCATCCCCCCATCAGTGCCGTCTGCGCCTGAGGGCACAGACCGGCGCCCTCCTCCGGCGGCTCGAACTGATAAACGTACTCTAGCGGCAGGAAGCCATCTGGCTTGGCCGAGATAATCTGGAAGCGCTGGCCGTCGGCAGCGCCCTTTAGCTGGCGGCCAACGATGTTGGCAAACAGGTCGGCGCCTTGGTGGGCTAACATGTACCACAGCTCAGCGGGCGTCGTCGTCAAGCTCCTAAACTTTTTCTCGACCAACTGATCGAGCCGGGCCTGGAACAAGTGAAGAAAGTTGATGTGGTCGTCACCCAGCGGTTTAACGTCAATGGCCTCGCGATTGATTACGGTTAGCTGCGGCTCGCCGTGGGTGTCGTTGATCAGAAAGGCGACATCAAAATCAACACGCTGGTCGCCCAGACTGGGGTCGATCACCGCCTCGATGTCGAGTCGGCACACATCTTCGGCGGAAAGCTCAGCCCCCTGAGGCAGAATCGCCGCCTTTAGCCGCGCCGTCTGCAAAATGCGGGAGCCGCGGCAAATCAGCACGCGTCCGTCGAAGCGGCCGGCTTGCATGCGCGGCAGGCGCAGGCGCACCGGCGGCGCCTCGCCGACCGGCGGTATTGTTAGCCAACCCACAACTGGCTCGGGCAAATGCTTGGGCTCGGTCACAATCACCCGCACCCGGTTGCCTTTCATCCGCCCCAGCAGCAGGTGATCTGGAAAGGTGGGCTGCGTCCGGTCCCCGCGGGGCGGAGTCAGGCCAACCGAGACCTCCACGAAATGCGGCCTATTCTCTGTAAAGGCAGCAACAGGTCGGCTTCCCCGCCCAACGCTGCGAAGAGCCGCGTTCAGCCAGCGTGGCCCTGGCTTGGGCGCCTCGGGCAATTTTGGCGGCTTAGGCGGCAGACCTTGAAAATCACCGATAGTGGCTTCCACATCAGTGGTTCTGGCCCGGAAGACCGGTTCGGTCTCTACCTCATCTGCCAAGAAGCTTTGTTCAGCCCCCCAATGCGGGCGAACGTCTCTTACCGGGAACGCCCGCAGGTAATCTTTCCCCACGACTAGCACCGGCGGCGGCAAACCTTCCTGGCGGCACAGGTTCCATACCGCCAGATCCGGCGCGTTGCGCGCATCCTGGTCCACCCAAGCGAGGGCGATGGCGCGCGGGTTCGCTGAACGGGCGCGAAGCACGGCCGCGAACGGCAGGTGGATACCGCCGGACAGCGCTGCGCCTACGGCCTCAGGATCAAGGATCAGCGCCTTCTCCACGAAAGAGTCTATGCGCGCGGGCCATCGGCTGACGACGGCCATGCCTGCCGGGCGCCGGATGCGATCGCCGTCTTCAAGAATGATTTCCGGCGCCGGCAGGACTTCACGCGGCGCATCTGTGACGCAGCCGCTGAATAGCACCGGACCCAACCCGACTGACGGGTCAGCTAGTAAATCAACCAAGGTGAAAATTTCGTCATCAGCGGCGAGTCGTTCTGTCGCCGTCGGATCAACAATGGCGCGGACGCCGCCGCCGGCGGGCCAGCATTGCGCCAGCCATTCTCCGTCGCCAATGGGAAGGTCTTCAGGTAAGGGAGATGCAGTGCCCCAACGAACCGCCTCGGCCCGCAAAGCTTGCCGCAGCGACGCTGCGACAGCTTGGCGGTTTTCCTCACCGCGCCACCCCATGCCCATCAGCACGCCGATGGCCGCCGCTACCCTGGGGCGATGTTCAGCCGTGCACGCCGATATAATACGATTCAGTTGGCCTATCACTTCCGATGCCCCCCGTATTCAGATGGAGAAACCTACCTCCACAAGAGCCCTCAGGGGAATAATTTCGGCGCGGGTCTGCGAGCCGAAGCCTATCGGGGCTGAGAGAGCCGCACGAGCGGCTGCATCCTCCTTCCCTGCACAGGGTAATCACAACACCAGAAGGTCGGTTTCGGCAAAGGCTTCCGTGTTGGTCTGATAAATTGCGGGGGCCAACCAGAAATCCTGTGCCGCGTTTAGACTTCCTTGGGCATGGATTTGGCCGCCCACGAGATGAGGCACTCCTGCCGCTGTAACACAATGCCTATGAGTTGGCGCATTCGGGTCAATCAAATCTACTTGGTAGATTGTCCCAGTTCCTTGGCGGAAGCATTGCCGAAATGCCTGCGCATCGGCCAATGCATCGAAAAAGAAACAAGAGCGGAATCTGCATGGGCTGCGTGGCGACACCTGAAGCCGCGCAATTTCATAAAAATATTCCCTTATCTGGACTTCAACAGGCTCGTTGCAAATGTTCCGCCCAAACCAACCGCGCTGGATAATATCTCCAGGTGAATAAATGTGGAGGCTGACGTGAAATGGCATTGAACACCGGCTGACGCAGTTGGAAGCGCGAAAATTTATCGCTATTGGCTTCTGCGCTCAAGGCTGCCCATCCCGGTCTGACCAGTCTAGAATGTCGATCTCGCCACCTCCCATTTTCTGGGGAGGCTTGCCAACGAGCAAGGCATGGCACCCCTTGGTCCTGGGGCTGATGCACCTCGCCTCAACCCTTGGCCCCCGCCGAGCGTCGGGGGAGGCAAGTGCATGGGGAGGGTGGCCGGGTGGGGTAGCTCCTAAAACCGAAGCCGCGCTTGCTTGATCTGCTTGCAGATTTTTGGGGCATCCCGGCCACCGACGACGGGCTTCAGACCGGTGCTTGCCCCTTGTGCGCGCCAGGAGCCAAGGATCCCTTAGCAACGGCCCGCGCCTATCGGCGAAAACTTCTTCCAATCCACAACCTTTGGAACTTTACTGAGGCTGTTCGGAACTCTGAATGGGGGGGGGATGCGGTGGCGCGTCGCGATGACTTCACCAATGGCACCAAGGACCTGTTGGCTAGGCGGGTGGGGATGCGATGCTCAAACCCGAACTGTCGGCAGCCAACCTGCGGCCCCAAGGTTACCTCCGCGGAGCATCTGAACATCGGTGTGGCGGCGCACATTTGCGCCGCTGCCCCTGGGGGGCCTCGCTACGACCCTGATATGACAGCGGAAGAACGGCGGTCGCCCGACAATGGTCTTTGGCTTTGCCAGAATTGCGGCAAGCTGGTGGATAGCGACGACGAAAGATACGCGGTTGATTTGCTGGGCACCTGGAGACGGCTCTCGGAAGAGGCCGCGCGAATTGCCATTGAAAAGCCGTGGGCGGCACCGAGGGAAGTCTCGTCTGACGTCGAACTGGTCACGTTCTATGCGCAATGCCTCGACCGCCCCGCGTTCCAGGATCATTTCCATCAGGAAGGGGCCATGGAAGCTTTCGACAGGGCCATCGCCGATACAATCACAGCCTTGAACACGGGTATGCTTCTGTCTCGGGACAGGGAGCCACTCCAGTCGTCCAAGGGAAAGACCCATCTGAGCAACGCCGCTTGGCGAGAGCAGATGGATGTCATCGTGGACATGCTTCGGGCGCTTCGGTCCCGATATGCGCAAGCGAAAAATGATGGCGGAATTCGCGTTGATCCGCGTTCAGACGGAACTGAATTCTACTGCATTTACGACCACGATCTTGCGCAATGGATGGATCAAACTCGATCCGAGATCATGCGCCTGTTTGGAAAAATTGCGGATGAGGCCGGTGTTCGTTCACCGGTATCCCTTCACCAGCGGCGGTACTGATAAGCTCATGGGGGATCGGAAAATGATGCGGTCACTTGCGAACAATTTCAGGAAACTGGTGGATCAATCTGCAGCAAATTTTCCCTTGGATAACGAAGAGGAGGCACGGCTTCGCTTCATTAGTGACATCACCGATGGTCGATACATCAGTCAGAATGATTTCGTAGAGGTACTTTACGGAAAAATCCGTGACGCCATACAGGTAAAAACTTCGGAGAATTCTGATAGAGGGTTGCTGCGACGCCTACGGACGGAGCTTTATAGACAGGAGGCATTTGATCTGCCGCCAGAACCTTATGAAGGGGTCATTGACCGTATTTGGGACGCATCAAAATCGGAGTGCACCGGGCTTGATAATGAGGCCGCATGGCTTGAAGCCATTACGGCAGCCCGCGCGATCAACGCCTTCAAGAACAGCTTCTCTAGTCCTGATAACAGAAGGCTCGCCGTCAACAAGTCCATTCGCTTTCTCCGAAATCAAGGCTTTGATATGTTTCTCGATAGCCGAGGCGTATCTTTCGAAGAGGGGGAGGCTAGACGGTTATTTAGGAAAATTGACGACGACATTGCGCGGTTAGGTGGCAAAAACGCCATTGCGCAGATTTTTCATTACCTCCGCGCCACAAACAAATTCGATGGGGACAGGTATACCCCAGGGCGCAATTATGCTGGCCCATTTAGCTGTAGGGAACCGTCTCTCCCCATCGGATACCTACTTAATCTCGCAATCAAGCACACCGGGAAAAAGGGAATCCAGGGGGAGGCGGCGGTTGATGTATGGGTACGGATATGTGAGCGAGCTGTTGCGCTTTGCTCAACGCTTGATGTTGAGCCTTATAGCAACATTGAAAAAATTGACGTCAAACCATATGAGTTACCAAAATACTTATCAGAAATTGCTTTATTTGATCATTTATTCACATTAAAGCAATGGACGCCAAGCCATTCAATAAAATTGCTCTCATTTATATTTTCAGATGTTGACGATGAGTGGATGTCATCAAATCTTGGGTGGACAATTGGGGATGCCCTGAATGTTGCTGGCAAAATACTTACCCCTCCTCCTGAGCCATATTATCTAACTCTAATAAGACGAGATGAGATAGTTGGAAAGTGCGTTAGCGAAAAGACTTGGCGGCGCATGTGCAAGCATTTTGTCCACATGAATCCATCGGATGTAAACAAGGGCTACCTATCTCCGATGGATGGCATGAAGGCGAACTGGCAGGACAAGCCCTTAATAAGCTCTGGAACCGATAGGTACTTTGCACTGCCACCCTCCGTCGTCGCCCCTGCGGTTTTCGAGGCCATTTCTCGCGCGTTACGGGAATTTAAATACCCCTGCCTTGACGATAAAATACTCCCCAATGCTTTGGAAAAGGGAATTTTTCGAGAGTTTGTGGACAGAGGATATGGAGCAACCGTTCTTGGCAAAAAATATAAAATGCATGACCCCGTGGTCGGAAAAAATGTGGACGGAGAGTGCGATGTCGTGGTTGAAGGTGATGACTACTTATTATTTATAGAGGCAAAGAAGAAGCCGCTTACGAAGGCATCTACTACGGGAGCAGACCTTCCGAATCTGATCGATATCTCCGAGAGCCTACTTCACGCTCAGTCTCAGATGGCGATTCATGAGCGGTTGCTACGCCACCACGGTTTCATACAGTTCAATGATCAGACCCGATTGGAATGGAAAAAACGGCGAATTGATCGCATCGCAGTCACGCTACTCGATCATGGCGGTACACAAGATAAGAACGTCGTTGAAAAGCTTTATAGCATACTCTCCAGGGTAACTATAAGTACTGAAAAAGACAACAAGTGGGACAGGCATATAAAAACTCTTAACGATCGATGCGCGAAGATGGCAGAGGAAATTCATGAACTTGAGAAGCTCGGCGTTCCAGAGCGTGAACAAAAATTCAGCCGCTGGTTTTTGAGCATGCCACAGCTCATGGTTATGCTTGATGTCATTGCTGACTCGCGGAATTTTCCATCTTACTTTAGGAAACTACGGCACATGACATTTAGCGTTCTCGATTTTTACCGTGAAATCAAGCTTGCGGAGCAAATGGGGTTGCTTTCTACGCAATCGACTTCAGCCAGCGGGCGCGATAGCGAATAGGGCGTTAAGCGCTCGGCGCCGATGAGGCGATGCTGCCCAACCCATTTCGATTGTCATTCATTAACAATCAACCAATATCCTCAGAATATCCACCCCCTCCATTTCGGACATGCCCCACGTCCGTGGCCCAATAATCATGCCCTGCGCCTTCCAACATCAGAGGCAGTCATAAGACTGGACCATGATGCCAGCGCGTCGGCAGTCATCCGCGCCTCCGGTCGTTCACCGGCTGAATCGCTGATCGGCGCGAGGAATACCCTGCTACACAGGGTCTAAATCCCTGTTAGCAAGCACCGCCACTCATCTGCAAGGCTATGAAACATGGAGTATTTCCCTCACGACGCGGCCAACACCATCAAAATTGGGCACATTTCGCCAGTATTTTCCCTGATAACAGGGTATTTTTGGAGACTGGTTCGCCCCTGACTGCCTCCACCGCCAATCTTTTTCCCTAAGACATTGAAGAAGAACAGGATTTCTTCCGGTCTTCGGGGCTGCTCCACAAATCATTCCACAAATGGGCGCTGGCTTACCCTGGAACGCACCGGAATTAGACCGGGCGCCGGACAGTCTTGTTCAGCACAACGCGTCCAAAGTTTTATTCGCGGGTGCGCGAACCGCACGGGGGGAACGGTCCACCGGGTAGGCGGTCCAGAGATTGAGCCACCCCCTCCCCCTTGCCCAAAGCGTAGGGCGGCGCGATCTTCGCACCGGTGCTCACGCCAGGGCCGGGACCAGAGCCGAATCCTGCACACGATAAAGCCCCGCCGGCAGGACGCGCGGCGGGGCTTCGGTGGTGGTGGTGCTGGCCGGTCAGGCGGTGCGTGGTTGGGTCGCCTCCAGGGGCTACCGCACGGTCTGAATAAGCTCGGCGTGCGCTTCGTCGGCTGCCTTGTTCATGCGGTCCACCGTCGACGACGCGGCACGCCCTGACTACGATCGTAGGCCATAAGCTCGCTCTCTTGCTGCCGATGCCAAAGGCTACATTCAGAGCGATATGACGGGGTCAGACAAGGCAGCCGTCAGGAGACGCTTACGCACGGGCGGCTGTAACGTCGGCCAGCGCCGAGCCAAGTCGGCCGCCCGGTCGAGCAGCACCGGCTTCTCGGCCACCCCCATGCTGTGAAGGTCCAGAGCGTCAAAGACCTCGCCTTGGTTCTGGAGGAAGGCGATGAGCCGGCCCTCCACCAGCCCCTCGATGTCCGCCGCCGGAATCCTGCGGCCCGTCCCCGTATCCGGCTGACCCTGCCTGACCAGGGTGTGGGTGACATAGTAGCGGTAGCGGGTTCCCGCCTTGTTGGCGTGGGTCGGGGTCATCCTCACCGCCCGCTGCACCGTCACCCTCGAGTATCTGGTCGGCAATCCCCTATCGGCTGATCCCCGGCTCCCCATCGAAGGGGGCCATCCGCACCATCGCTTACAATACATTATCCAAAGCGGAGGCTTTACTGAGGTCGTCACTAACACCAGAGTGAATCCAACTGCGGGCTTCGAGATCACTGAGTCGCGTCACTCAATGCTTCCCTGATCCGCTAGCCGCAGGATCTGGTCAACCACCCGATCGGCGGTCAGGCCGTCCCACAGCTCCGGCACAGAGCTGGTTGCTTCCTGGCTGAGGCAGCAGGCCTCCCGCGCGTCATCCAGCAGGCGGTCCACAGTCGTAAGCCGGTTCGAACCTTGGCTGATCGTAATCGGCCGCTCCGTATTGGGGCGCAGGGTGAGGCAAGGGATACGCAGGTAAGTAGTCTCCTCCTGCACGCCTCCAGAATCGGTGATCGCCAACGCTGCACGGGTCACCAGCGCCATGAATTCCACGTAGCCCTGGGGCGGCAGGAGGTAGAGGTTAAGGGCGTTTTGCAGCCAGCCCAGCAGGCCCGCTGCATCAATGCGGGCGCGGGTACGCGGGTGGACGGGGAAGACGATGGGGAGCTCCTCGGACAACTGGACGAGAGTCGCCAGCAGGCGCGAAAGAACCTCCAGGGAATCGACGTTGGCAGGGCGATGAAACGTTGCGACGGCGTAGCCGCCGGGCTTCAGCGACATCCCCTCGGGTAGCGGCTGAGCCGCAATGCGTTCGCGCATCATTGCGAAGGAGTCAATCATGATGTTGCCGACGCGGACGATGCGCTCATCGGACGCGCCTTCACGCCGCAGGTTCTCGTCGGCGTCAGGAGATGGCGTCCACAGCCAGTCAGAGATGCTGTCCGTGACCAGCCGGTTGATCTCCTCCGGCATTGAACGGTCGCCGCTACGTAGGCCCGCTTCCAAATGCGCAACCGGCAGGGTCAACTTTTTCGCGGCCAGGGCGCATGCCAGCGTGGAATTGACATCGCCGACGACTATCGTAAGCGCTGGAGGCTGCTGGAGGCAGACGTCCTCGTAGGCCGTAAGAATGGCCGCGGTTTGCCTCGCATGACTTCCACTGCCGACCCCCAGTTGGACGTCGGGCGATGGCAGGGACAGGTCGCGTAAGAAGTCGCCCGACATTTCCGGGTCATAGTGCTGCCCCGTGTGGACCAGGACCGGCCGCAGACCCGCGTCACGGCGCTTCAACGCGTGCCACAGCGGGGCGACCTTCATGAAATTCGGGCGGGCGGCGGCGATAAGGTGAATGTCCATAAAAGCTCATTGAGCGGGGATTGGGGCGGTTGATCGGCAACTATACTAGCAGTTCCGCCCGTATGCTACTCTTGGTCCAGGAGCGTGCGCAGCCGCTGTTCCGTTCGTGCGCCTTGGGCCTCGATGCTAAAGGCGTTGACGATCCTGCGCCGGGCCGCCACGCCTTGTGCTGCCCGATCTCCCTCCAGCAGCTCCAAGCAGGCCACGGCGATGGCGTCCGAGGCCCCCACTGCGACGGTGTAGCCGGTGTCGCCTATAATTTCGGCGGCATCGCCCACACGGGTGCTGACGCAGGGACAGCCGCAGGCCATGGATTCGGCGAGCACATTTGGGAAGCCCTCGCTGCGCGAGGTCAGGACCGCCAAATCCAACGCGTTGTAGACGGCGGTCATGTCATGGCAGCTCCCGGCCCAGACGAGGCGACTGCCGAGGCCAGCCTCCTCCGCCTGTGCCCGAAGGGCCGCGGAGAGGTTTGCCGGTCCGCCGCCAACACAGACGAAGCGGGCGTCCGGCCGTCGGCGGGTGATCTCGGCGGCGGCCGCGATGAGCGTGCCGTGGTCCTTGATTGGGTCCAGGCGCGCGACCATGCCGATGAGGGGTGCCGTCGGCTCAATGCCCCAGGCGTCTCGCTGCCGGTTCCCGGCATGGCCATCGGGCCGGAAGTGCACCGTATCAATGCCGTTGGGGATGACCTCTAGGCGGTCTTCCGGGAAGCCACGGGTAAGAGCCACCCGCCGGCCGGCCTCAGAGTTAGCGATGATCAGGTCGGCGCGGCGGGCGAGTTGGCCTTCCATCCGGTAGGACATGCGCGACAGGCGGTCATAAAGAGACAGGTCCATATCACTGCAGCGCACTGCCCAGGCCAAGCGCGGCCCACCGAGAAGCGGCTTGAACAGGGCCGCTAGGACATTGGGCACTGGTAGGAAAGAATAGAGAATGTCCGGCTTCGAACTGAGTATCGCATGCCGGAGTCGCGCCAGGAAAACAACAACGTCCCAGCGTCCACCTTTGTCCAGGGAACGCACGGGGATTCCTGCGGCTGCGACATCTTCCTCCAACGGACCCCCGGAGTAGAAAACCAGCACCTCTACCTTATGGCCCAGGCCATGCAGGTGCCGCGCCGTCAGGGCCAGTTGCCGCTCAGCGCCGCCGATCTGAAGGCTACGCGAAAGGAAGGTGATCCTCATTTGCTCTCTTTCCGGAAGACGAACTCGTTGCAGCCCAGCCCGCCCCGACAGGTGGTTAGGCGTTCCAGTGCAAAGCCGTGCCTCCGGCACGCGTCGAAAATTTCCTCGGGCTTGGCCACCTCGAAGGGCCAGCCACCCACCCAGTCGACGACATCGTGCCAGGGGGACATGCCGCGTTGGCGGCCGTAGTCGCGCCACCTCGATAAGCCGCGTCCACGGACTAAGTCAACGGCCGCCGTCGGCCCCCAAAGGCGCAGGAAGGCTGGCCACAAGACCAGGAACCGCAGTACGGGCGGCAGCGTGTTGTAGACCTTCTTAACCGCCCACCACTGCTTGCTGGCGCGGCCCTGATCGTTGTAAATGGCGAGGAACAGTTGCCCCTCAGGAGCGACGCGTTCAAGCGTATTGGCAATGCCCCGCCACATGCCACCGGTATGGTGCAGCACGCCCCAGGAGTAGACGATGTCGAAGGTACCGAGCCCCGCCATATAGTCAGGCGCTAGTGCGTCGCCCTGTTCCACGGACCAGCGATCCCCATCCCCATCGGCGAAGCGCTCTCGGGTATACCGGGTCGCCTCCACGGACTCCGGGTCAAAGTCGAAGGACCGCACGGTCGCGCCCAGACGCCACGCCGCTAAGGACGAGAGGCCGCTGCCCGAACCGACGTCAAGGAAGGTCATGCCTTTCAAGCTGTCGCGACCGAGCATGTCTTGGAGCGCGGCAACTGAATGCGCGACATGCTCCTCACGCAGGCCTTTAAGGTAGTCGCGCCAGTTGGCGCCAAAGCCGAAGCGATGCTCCAGCGAAGGGGGAGTGTTCAATTGCAACATCCTTACGGGTGGCTGACCGCCGGCGCGGCCCGCGTGGTGGCATTCAGAATAGCCTGCATCCTGCGCGCAACCGCCGGTGCGGCATAGGCCTCACGCACTTCCGGGCGCGCCCAAGGTGATTCGGGTGCCTCCTGACGTCGCATTTCGGCCAAGGCGAGCATGCGCTCCAGCGCTGCAGCACCGTCTTCAGGCTTGTTAGGGTCCGCAGTCGCGCCCCCTAGAGCCGAAATCAGTCGCGCCGCAGTCCCCGGCGGCGTCAGCCCAAGCAGGGGGCGGTCCCAAGCCAAATAGTCAATCAGCTTGCTCGGCAGGAAAACGCTAACCTCGGCCAGTGCGTCAATGGTCAGCAGGATATCCGCCCACCGCATGAGGGCGATTGACTCATGATAGGAGACGATCCCCGGCGCCTGCACCAGCCCGTCGGGCAGGCCGGCGGTGCGTGCGGCGGCAAGCATCACCGGCGGCACTTGGCCGATCAGTTCGACCTGCAGCCGTTCCGCTAAGTCCGGAGTGCGGCTAGCAAGCAAAGCCAATGCGCGAAAGAGGGGTTCGGGCGTGCGGGCACCGTAAAAGTTCCCAAGATAGCGCGCTATAATCGGACCCTGGGCGCGGGGCGGCGCCTCTGCGGGTGCCGCCGGCACCTCAAACGCATGCGGGAGCACATGACACCTTGCCCGCCAGCCCTCCGGGTACTTAGCCATCACGAGGTCAACCGTCTCCTCGGACGTGAAAACGAGCGCGTCGGCGGTTTCCATTACGGACCGCTCAAGACGGACATTCTCCCGGTGGGCTAAGGGCGATTGCGGGCGAAAAGGATTATCCACCCAAGGATCGCTGAAATGGGCGACCCAGCGGCAACCGGTAGCGCGCCGGACGGCTAGGCCAGCCAAGTGATCGGACATCGGCTGGCCGAACGTCACTAGCAGGTCGTCCGGCCCTAGGGCAGTGACGCCGCAGATGTATTGGGCCGCCCGCCGCGCCCACAAGCGCTGCGCGTCGGGCATGGCGGCAAGCGCTGGCCACACCGCTGCCACCTTGGTCAGCACACGACCGCTCAAACCGTCGGGCAGGCGGTGGATCCGGACCCCAGTCTCACTCGTCGACGTCCCGGCGACGACCTCGGTCGGGGCGGCGCAAACCACCTCCAGGCCAGCCCTGTCAAGATGGCGGACTAGGCGGTCTACCTGCACGGCGCGCGGATACTGCATGGGCGGGAACGCCCAAGACAGGAAAACCGTCCGTGTCACGCCCAAGCCTCCAGCCAGTGGTCGAGGACGAGCAGGTTCCAAGTGCGGCGCTGGGCGGTCAGATCGCCCTGCCCAGCCGCCGCTACCGTCTCGGCGACGACGGCACGGTCACAAACGTCCTCCAGCCGTCCCCCATCAAGGAGCCGCTCGGAGGCCCAGGACTCAAGACCGTCGGCGAGCCATCCATAAGCGGGCACGGGAAAGCCCTGCTTAGGCCGGTCGAGGATGCTGGCTGGTAACCGACGACGAGCGAAGTCGCGGAGCAGGCGTTTAGTCGTCCAAGCGCCTGGTCGGCCCACCTTCCACTCCGGGGTTTGGCGCACGGCCCATTCCACGAGACGGTGGTCGAGGAACGGCGTCCGCAGTTCCAGCGAGGCCGCCATACTCATCTTGTCCGCCTTCATCAACAAGTCCTCAACCAGCCAGTCACCCATGGCTACTTGCAGCATGCGCTCGAGCGGGTGGGCGGAGGGCGCTGCGGCGTACCATTCGGCGAGCAGGGTCGCAGCATCACGCTCTGGCGGTCGGCCGCGCCACAGGCGGCGCAACGCCGGTTCTTCCCAGTCCTTGCTGATAAAGATGCCGCGCTCGGCGGGATACCCCGCCCACCCCGCGTTCACCAGAGCGGTCAGCGCCGGAATCTTAGCCACGCGGTCTACAAGGCGCAGTAGCCCGAGCGGCAGCTGCGATGCTTGGCGCAGGCGATGAAGGCTGGCCGCAGTCTGGTCAAAGTGGTAGCCGGCCAGAACCTCGTCCGCGCCCTCGCCGGAGAGCACGACCTTCACGTGGCCCACGGCGAGCTTACAGACGTAGTAGAGGGGTATGCTCGCGAGGTCGGCCAGTGGCTCGTCCGAGCGTGCAACGACGGTCGGAAGTGCGTCCAGGAAATCCTGCCGCGTGATGGTGATGTCGTGGTGCCGGGTGCCAAGATGCGCGGCCACCGTCCGCGCGTGTTCCAACTCGCTGTATCGGCCGCCGTCCGCAAAGCCGATGCCGAAGGACATCAGGGCGTGATGACCGACTTCGTTCGCCGCCGCCGCGACGGCCGAGGAATCCAAGCCGCCCGACAGCAGGATGCCGACGGGCACGTCGGCGGCCTCCAGGCGGCAACGAACGGCGTCCAGGAAAAGGTGCTCGAACGTCTTGCCGGGCGTCGGCTTGGGCGAACTAGCTGCGGACTCCACATCGACATGCCAATAGCGGTGCTGCGTCGCGCTGCCGTTCCGCAAGTCGATGGTGAGGCGGTGGCCGGGCGGCAATTTGGTGATGCCGGACCAAATGGTGCGCGGCTGGGGAACGAAGCGGAAAGCTAGGTAGTCATAAAGCGCTTGACGGTCGATCTCCGGTCGCGGCGCGCCGGGGATGGCTCGCAGCGCCTTTAGCTCGCTGGCGAAGGCCCAGCCATCCCCTACCCGGCCCACGTAGAGCGGCTTCTTGCCCAGGCGATCACGCACTAGATGCAGGGCCTGCGTTCGCGGGTCGTAGAGCGCGATGGCGAACATGCCGACGAGCCGGTCGATGATGTCGAGGCCCCAAGTCTCGTAGCCACGCAGGATAACCTCGGTATCCGAACGCGTGGCGAAGGCTTGCCCGCCGGCCTCTAGCTCGCGCCGTAGGTCCCGGAAATTATAGATCTCGCCGTTGAAGACAATCTTGCAGCCGGAAGGGCTGGTCATGGGCTGGTGCCCGTCGGCTAGATCAATGATGCTCAGGCGGCGCATGCCAAGGGCGATGCCCGGTGCGGCGAACAGGCCGCTGTCATCGGGGCCGCGGTGGACAATCTCCCGCAGCATAGCTGCAACTGCACCGGCACCGGTCTCCTCGAATGCCCCCGTCAGCCCCGCAATGCCGCACATTAGCGAGCCCCCTTGGTTCCATGCATCCAGAGCGACCAGCCCCAGCGGCGCGCCCAGGGTTTGATGGCCCATGTCGGCAGCTTCAAACCTAAGCCGGGGAGCATGAGGGCGGCAATGTTTTCAAGGTCCGTACCCAGGGTGCGGATGTCGAGGTCAGTGCTGTAACGGCCAAATAGGGCCTGCATCTCATCCCGCGTCACCGGCCAAGTGTGGGGATTTCCTTCCTGCCGCGCACCGTCGCCATAGCGGCTGGCTAGAGCCAGCGGCCCGAGAAACCGGTTCTCGAGGTGGAGGTAGCCCTCAATGAATTCCGTCATGTACCAATGCAAGATGGAACGGCGGTTGTAGAGCATGACCCCATAGCCAGCACCGGGGGCGGCGACGCGGAACAATTCGTCGATGGACTGGTCCAGCTTGGCGCTGTGATGCAGGACCCCCCAGGAATAAATGTAGTCAAAGCTAGTGTCATCGAAGGGCAGACGGGTGCCGTCAGCCTGTTCGATTCGGCCCTCCAGCCCCAACAGGGCGAAGCGACGGCGGGTCATTTCCACCGCCACAGGGTTCAGGTCTACTGCCGTGACGTTAGCCCCGGCGCGCGCCCAGTTCATGGCCATGGTGCCCATGCCGCAGCCCACTTCCAGCACCTTCTTTCCGGCATAGGCGGAGTAGTCGAAAATGCGTTCGAAGGGGCGCCCGCTGTGCAGCGGCCGGTTCCACGAATAGAAGGTCTCGTCGACCTTGTCGAAAAACGCCAGGGTGCCCTTCTCGACACCGTCCTCGCCATGAGCGTAGGTTGTTCCGCCATGATCGCGACCATAGGTCATGGGATGTTCGGCCCACCAGGAAGCGACCTCGGCATTTCGCTGCGGGCGGTTGTCCTGGCCATCGTCCCTGTTCGGCATGTCGCTCACGTGCGGCCCCTCACCCAATCGATTGTCAGGAGGAGTGGCGTCACAATCAGGAAACTGATCGTCATCACGATTTCCGGCAGCATGGTCCACTCCAGCATACGGCGCCACAGTAGGGCGCGGCGCGTGTTGCCACTAAGCACAAAGTCCCGGCGTCGGCCGTTAAGAACCCGCACCTCCGTGACGTCACGCCGCGCATGCAGAATTTGCCATTCGATTCCGGCCCAGCCCAGGCCAACGGCGTCCGAATACAACAGGACGACCACGTCCGCGGCACGGACGTCGTCCTCGTCCACCGTCTGCGTCAGGTGCCCGTCCGGATAACGCTCGCGGAACAGGTTGCTCATGTAGGCGAGATCCCGCGGGTTGGACTTCAGCCAGACCGCCTTGCGAAAGAGTTTGTGTGGCTGTGACAGAGGTACGCGGGCCTCCATGTGCTCGGGCCAAGGCGTGTAGAAAAGTCCAAGTACACGGACGGTCATCGCAGTGTATCCAGTAGCCGCTGATAGGAAGTGGGCTTGGCGATCCGGCACCAAGCAACGACAGCCTTGAAGAAGGCCGGCTCATGGGCGATGTGACATGGGTCAGCGTAGAGATTCAGCAGCCCCGCTCTCCGCCCCGCCATGGCCTCGGCGAGGGCGGTGCCTTCGCAAACGTAGTCCTCCGGCGTGAGAGTGCGATCAGGAGCGCGAAAGGCGCTCCAGCTATCAAGGATGATCATCGGCGCCGAGGCGCGCCCGGTCACCGGAAATTCTACGAGGCCGGGGACCGGCCGGTGGACGGGCCCGCGACGGTCGCCGACGTGTGGCATGGTCGAGCTAGAGTACCGGTAGCCGAGCGACTTGACCTCGTTGTAAAGAAAGGCAAGGTGCTTCCGGTGGCCGAAGGTGCCGAAATGCGGCGTGCGGAAACCCTGTGGTGCAATGTTCAATTCACGGCGAAGGATGGCATCGCCAGTGACGATGTCTTCGTGCACAGCCTCCCGCGTCTGCTGATCATAAAAAAAACAGCTTTCGTCGCGACCCGTCACCGTATTGAAAAACGTATGCGAGCGGCCGCCGTGATTCATGAACTCAGCGCCGGTCTCGGCGATGCGGCCGTAAGTATCAATGCCACGCACGAGCAACTCGCCGGGGACGGCATAGACCGGCAGCACGCCCATATCCATCAAGCGGGTATGGACGTCCCAGGCAACGGCGATATCCTCTTCAGTATCGCAGTCGAAGGAAAGAACAAGATAGATGTCTGCCAGGCCAGCCGCAACCGCAAGCGCCTCGTGGCGCTGGAAGAAGACACGTGGGTCGCGGCGGGTGACGTAATGCCGCAGGGTCTGCCTGGGCGCCGCTACGGCACCTGAGATGCGTTTGATCAGGCTTTTCACAGATACCGTTCACATCCGTTTGGGCAGGCTAGGACCATATGACCTTCGTTTGTGTCCGCTATCTGACCACCCATGTCAAGGGAACATGGCCTTCACGACCTGCCAGGCGCCCCGCAGGGCGCGATGGCTGCGCGAAGCCCTGTCCAGCCGACCCCGCCAGTGGGGCACCAGAGTGCCGCCGAAGCTAGCCTTAAAGTCGCTGAGACCCTTGAGCTTGCCCTCCCGTGCCTGGGGGAAGGCGTTGCCGACATCCAGCCAGCAGACCCCCCGCTCGTGCAGCAGGCGCATGCCGTGCCACAGCAGCAGGCTGGGCGCCCCAGCTCGGCGAGCCTCCTCGCTGGCGGCGGCGGTCCAGTAGTAGGCTCGCGATTTGTGGACGGCGAAAATCGCCGCCGCCGCCGTGCCGGCCTTATCCTGGGCGAAGAGAATCAGGGCTTCTCCGCACGGCTGGTGAACCGTGAACAGGCTCCGGCTATAGGACTCAGGGTGCGGCGTCGCGCCGGTGCGTCGGAAAGTCTCTGCGTGCAGATGCGCATAGATCGCGGCGTCTTCCACTCCCCCTGCTTCGCGCACTATCAAGCCGCTGTTACCGGCCTTTCGGATCGCGGTACGGGCGCGCCCCTGCATGCCTTTCCATAAGGCGTCGGGACCGATGGTCAGGTCGATCAGCCAAGCTTGTGCCGCGACGCTTTCCAAGCCGAGAAACAGTAGCGGATTGACGGCCGGAGCTGAAGCGCCGGACCACGCCGGCGTGACCGGCGCCAAGGACGCCGTAACCTCCACCGCGCCCAGTCGCTCCGCCAGATCTTCGGCATGTGTCCACAGGGCTTGGGCGATGCGGCTACGCAGCGCGTCCTGGCGGCCTAATAACTGCGCCGCTACCGCCGGGCCGCCGAAACTGTCGACTCGAAACATGCGCAGCGGCCCCAAGCGCTCCTCCGTCACATGCAATGGCAGAAGGCCGTGGATGTGCCCTTCACTGTCGCAGGCCGCCCTGCTGTGGTCGCGGCGGCCGGGCCAGGTACAGAGCGTGTCCTGGAACTCCCATGTATGCCAAAGCCAAGCGGAGTCCATGGCCGCCGCAGCCACGTTCCACCGCGCCGCCGGGATGGCGAGCCGCGGAACCAGTTCCAGTCCACTCATGCGGTGCCGGCCCTCTGCATGAGCGCCCGGTAGGTCTCGACAACGGCGGCCTCGGTCACCGCTGGCGCCCAACCCGCCCGCGCCGCCGCCAAGGCAGCGCGTCCAAGGGCGGCACGAGCTGCATCGTCCTCCAGCAGGTCACGGATAGCTGAACGATAGGCGTCTGCCGAAGTGTCAACGAGGCACACGATGTCAGGGGTCAACTCGGGAACCGGGGCGCCCCGCCGTCGATTGATGACGATCGGTAAGCCGGTAAGCAGCGCTTCCAAAACTGACTTGGATATCTCCCAATGCTCCGTATGGACCACAAAAAGGTCGCTCTCGGCCAGAAGGCTGCAAAGCTCGTCGTTGGGCACGGCCGGCCGGAAGATCACCCGCTTGCTCAAGCCGAGCCCTTTGGCATGAGCCTCGAGCGCCGGACGCAATGGGCCGTCGCCGACGATGGTCAGAACGACATCGGGCAGATCGGCAATGGCGTCGATGATCGGCGTCGGATCCTTTAGATCAAACAAGCGGCCGACGTAGATCAGGCGGGCCGGGCAGTGCAGCGTATAGACTTCCTTGGGTCGCAGGAATCGGCCATTTAGGACGTTATAGTGGACCTTGACATTGGGCGCGCCGATCCGCTGCAGGTACGGCAGGATTGGCTGGTAGACTGGCATTACCATGTCCGCATTGCGCAGGGAGAGCCGCTCCACCCCTTGAGTGAGCTGATTGTACAGCCGGTTCTTCCAGTCGTGCTCACGGCCTCGAACGTCCTCATCTGGGTTGATGTGCAGGCTAATGGCATAGGGCACGCCCAGAGTTTGCTGGATGCGCAGGGCGGCATATGCGTTGAACAGGGCGCCGTGGCAGCGGACGAGTTGCGGCCGCACCTGGCGGGCCAGGGCAACAATCTGCTCCGCCCAGCCCTTCATCAGGGCCGGGCGCATACCCAGCGTGCGCAGGAAGAATTTGGGGGGGCGCGGTGCGTTGTGGATGTGCAGCCGGGCGCAGCCGACCAGCCGCTGGACAATCGCAGGGTCAGGCCGGTCGTCGTTGCACAACACCAGATGAACCGTGCGGAACAAGTCACCGGGATTGTAGTAGCGATCGGTGACCTCTCCCTTTCGGATCCACTCCGAGATCGCCTCTGGGACGATCACCATGAGAGTGTCTGCGCGGGCCTCTGCTGCGATGGTATAGGCGGGGGTTATTGTCTCAGTCACGGCTTCCCCTCATTGCCGGGGCGAAGGATTAGGTACAGGCTGGTCGCCTGTCGGCGAAAAAGAACCTTGCCGACCGTTTCCAGGCTCGCTTCGACGAAACGATTGGCCCGCACCCTGGCGTCCAGAGACCAGTGCGGTACCCCGTAGCCAAGATACCTGACCTCCTGAACGTGGAAGCCGGCGACGCGGCAGCGCTCGGCGATGCTGTCGCCGGTGTAGAAGTGAATGTGGTCGGTGGTCCGCCGTGTCTCCGGCTGCAGGCGGTAAGCGATGCGGGCGAATAGGGCACCCTCGTTAGGGACGCCGAGAACCACCAGCCCCCCCGGCCGGACAATGCGGCGGACCTCGCGTAGGGCCGCCATGTCGTCGGGGATATGCTCTAAGACGTGATTGAAGAATATGGCATCGAAGGCACCATCGACGGCCGGATAGTCTGTGGCGTCGGCCATAAACAGGCTGGCGAGGGTTTCCCTCTGCGCGGCGGCACGGCTCAGGCGGACGGGATTGTAGTCGCTGGCGTAGAGGTCGCCAGCAAGGTCGCGCAGCCAGGGCAGATTGCCACCGTCGCCGCAGCCGAGATCCAGCAACCGCGGCTTGCGGCCAAGCTCGTCGGCGTATCGGCGCAGCACGGACGACACATAGGCTACGCGGCGACGCAAATGGTGACGAAACGGCCCCTCCCACTGCGCAAGCTGGTGGTCAGAGTACCACTCGCCACGGCCAGCGTCGTCCATGCGATTGGCCAGCATGGCTTGGTGTCCGGTGGCATCCCGCAGGAGAACGGGGATGTCGTTGATCCGGTGAATGACGTGCCCGTTGGCGCAGGTGTCGGACAGCGGTTGCGGCAGCACGGCGTGACACTGCGGGCAACGCAGAGGCGCATCAGTCGGCGTTGGCGCGAATGGTCGAGTGTGCGATGGAGAAATCATACTTTCTGAACCCTTTGGAGCCACATGCCGAGCATGAACCCGCTCATCATAGTGCCAGCTGTGGGTGGCACCTTGTGACCTTCCCGCAAGGCATCACAGTACATGCCCCAGGCTTTGCGGAAAAGGTGGGATTGGATGCCCGCAGCGTCCAAGGCGTCGTAGGCGGCGGCGAAGGCGGCCCGATACGCAGGGTCATAAGCGATGCTGTGATGCCAGCGCAGGTTCCATCCCATGCCCTTCTTTGCAGCGTGGGCTATCTCGGGCCCGACCATGCGCTCGTAGGAGGCCTTGAGCAGGGCCTTGTTGTGGCCCCCGCGTAGACGGCCGACTTTTAGGCGGTGCGGCAGACTGGCCGCGAAAGCCACCATGCGGTGGTCAAGGAAGGGGCTGCGCACCTCGACCTGGGCGTCGAGGCCAGTGATGTCTGGGACCCGGAAGTTGGCGTCTCCGGCCCCCATGGTCAGGGAGACGTGCATCGCCATGTCCATGACGCTGTCGATGCCACAGGCCTCAGCTTCGGCGACGATTTCCGGCACCACGGTGGCGGCTGCCTCGCCGGTTGCCGCATCAGGCGCGGCCGCTAACAGGCGCTGGCGCAGCCCGGCCCCAAAGGCCTCCGGCACGCGGGTGCGAAAGTGCAGGGGTAGGCGCTCAATATGGCGGAGCAAGGGCCGTAGCCAGCGGGTACCCCCTATGGCCAAGTCTTTAATCCGGTTCAGTTCGTCGCCAACGTACCCCGTGAATAGCTCATCTGCCCCATTCCCCGACAGTACCACCGTCGCATATGGCCGGATGGTGGTGTAGAGACGGTGGCTATAAACAAGAGCCAACTGCTGACAGGGCTGGTCGTAGACCCGGTACGCATCTGGCAGGTCGGCCAGTAGGTCGTTGTGATAGTCATACTGGATGTGCTGCCACGGCAGGTCCAGCTTGGCGGCGCAGGCCTCGGCAATCAGCGACTCTTCGCTGGGATCGTCGGCTGTATGATAGTCGACTGTGTAGCAGGCAAGGCGGCAGTCAAGCCGATGCCGGGCCACGGCCGCCACGCTTCCCGAATCCACGCCCCCGGAGAACGTGAGCGCGACCGGCACGTCAGCGCGCAGTCGCAGCCGCACGGCATCCGTCAGCAGATCTTCATAACCCTCCAGGAGGACCTTCTCGGCGCCGCGTGCCTTTTCGCCGTAGGCCGGACGCCAGTAAGTGACAGGCGGCCCGGAAACGGTCGGGGTGGAGGCCGAAATGGTCATGTGGCTGGCTGCTGGCAGCGCTTGCGCTCCTGCATATATGGTGTCCGTGCCCGGAAAGGCGCCGAGCACTAGATAGCGCGTCAGGGCTACCTGCGATATGGTATCGTCGAACCCGGGAAGGGCCCGCAATGCCTCCAGCGTTGAAGCGAAGGCAAAGCTGTTGCCGATGTGCGCCCACGCTAGAGGCTTCTTGCCCAGGTGGTCGCGGGCCAGGAACAAGGTGCGGGAGTCGCGCGACCAGATGGCGAAGGCAAACATGCCGTTTAGGTCGGCGCAGACCGCCGGTCCCTTCAGGCGGTAACCTTCCAGGATCACCTCGGTATCGCTGGCGGTGCGGAAGCGGGCGCCATGCTGCTTGTAGATTTCCGCTAACTCGCGGTAGTTATATATTTCTCCGTTGAAGACGACGACGTAGCGTCCGCAGGCTGACGCCATGGGCTGCGCCCCACCCTGGATGTCAATCACCGACAATCGGCTGTGCAGGAGCGTAATCTCGGGGTCGTCGTTCCATAGGCCTTCACCGTCGAGGCCACGATAACGGATGCCCTCAGCCATGGCAGAGAGGCGGTCGGCGGTCGGTCGGCTTTGGGCGGGGTGTAAGATACCAGCAATGCCACACATGTCGTTTTAGCTCTCCAAGCTAGGCCGCGCGCGCAGCCAGCCGAGCTGCCGCAGAACATACACCGTGCAGGGAATGAGCACCAGCAACGTGCAGCCGCCGCGTATGGCAGCCGCCGACGGGCCGGAGCCGAGCCAGACAAGGCCGGCTATCAGGACAAGGCTCGCCGCTGACGCCGCGACGAGGCGCCGTGACGGTAGCATCGGGCAGACGCGCATGGCTAGGGCGAACTGTAGCCCGTTAGCGGCCATCACTCCGGCGATGGAGCCGAAGGCCGCGCCCAAGCCCCCCGCAGTCGCCGCGCCAACGGCGATGGCACTGAGGATCAGGAGAGCTTGCAGACCGGTGAGGTAGGGTAGCCATCCTGTCTTGCCGACCAGATGGAACAGCCAGCGATAGACGCCAAGGAATTGCTCCAGCCCCCAGGCCAGGGAGAGCAGGGCCAGGAAGATCGCGCCCCCGATGAATTCGGCGCCAGCGGTGATGAGAATGATTTCCCGCGAAAGCAGCCCGACAACGGACATGGCGCCAATCCAGACGGCGAGGAACAGGCACTGGCTTTCGTGAAAGAGGCGCCGCACCACTGCGGTCTGTCCAGCGTCGTGCGCCCGCGCCGCGCGGGGAAGCACCAGGGCGAAGACGGCGCTTCCCAGCATGTGCATGTTCAGGGCCAGCATGCTGGCGAAGGCGTAGGTCCCGAGGTCTTGTGCCGGAATCACGAAGCTGACCAGAAGGCGGTCGCCCTGGCCAGCGACAGTGGAGACGAGCCCGCTGGCGGCGACCGGCAAGCCGAATTGGACCATACCGCGCCAACGTTCGCGATCCAGCGGGGCGCTACGCGCATCACCGCGTATCGCCGGTAATCTAAGGACCATGTAGAGCAGCCCCTTTAGCGCAGTGGCGCTCGCGATATAGGCGAGAAGCCATTCCTCAGGCGTGCTCAGCCACAGGCTGCCGAGGTTGGCTACGAACAGCCCTCCGACGACCAGCATCTCGATCAGGGTGCGCCCGGCCTGCAGGGCGATCTGTCGGCCGACCAATTCGCGGGCCTTGAAGAAGGCATCCAGCAGCCCCTCGGTAATAGCGGTCAGGGCGATGGCGCAGGCGGGCAGCAGCAGCCAAGCGGTATCTTGCGGCAGGCCGAGCGCCCGCGTCGCCACAGGCAGGAGGACTGCTGTCGCCAACACGGCCAGGAGCCAGGTCATCGACATGCGACCGAAAGCGCGACGGCCGATAGCTGCGGCATCTGCCGCCGAGGCGCCCGATGCGTGCCGCGACACCGCTGTTGGCAGGCCCTGGGACACCATCGTTGCCAACACGGATTGGTAGAGCAGAATCAGCGCCCAGGCGCCGAAGGCTTCCGATCCGACACCGCGAGCTACCCAGCCGGCGGTGAACAGAAGCGGCAGGCGGAAAACCACCTCCGAACCGCCGATCAGCGCACTGCGGCGGAGGAAATCGCTCATCCGTAGCCGTACTCCGCCGGCAAGCGCCGCCGAATGATATCCTCGAATCGCTCCCGCGCCGCTGCATCGAGGTGCTCGATATAGCCGCTGACCTTACCCTTGCGGACGTGCAGTCCCTCCTCGCTCTGCCGCGTGGTCTCGTCGGAGGCGAAGATATTCAGCCCGGAGCTCTTGTAGACCGGCCCGCGACCGCTCTTCTCCATGGCCTGCATGCTGGAGAAGTCGGAGAACGCCAACGCATCGTCAAAAGCGGCAGCATCTAAGGGCATACCAAGGAAATCGATGAGGCGATGAAAAGCCGCCCGTGGGTCGACCCGCGCGTCCTCATAGCGCTGGAGGAGGAACGCCTTGGTGCGAGCCTTCTCCATGGACCAGATGTTGTAGTAGTGCAGATACTTCTCCAAGCCCCAATTTGGATCGTCCACGAAATCGGTGAACGTGCCGCTGAAGTTGTGGCTTTTGACCTGCGTGCGCAATTGCATGTAGCTAGACAGCAGGGTGTCTAGGGGGTGGCGTACCAGGACTACCACGCGCCCCCGGGCGAAGGGCGTTACCACGTTGGCGGTCGTCAGGGCGCGGCTCGTTTGACCGTCCCATTCCAGGGGAGCGTGGGTAAACAGGGCTTTCGGCATGCCAGGACGCGGCTGCACAGGCGGCTGGTCAAAGAGCGGCATTTCCGGCAGAGACCAGAGGGTCTGAGCATAGCGGCCAAGGAAGACACGCGTCCAGGTGTTGCCCGTCTTTGGATAGGCGCAGATGAACGTGTCGAAAGGCCTGAATGCGCGCCAGTAGTCATATTTCAGGTACAGAGTCCGTAGCATGTGTGTCCTCGGAATGGGTATGAGGCCGAAGTTCAGCCCTTCCGGGCGACGATGTACCACCGATTCGCAAAGCGGCGCATCATGGGGCGATTGGACAGCCGATAGTCACGGTCCCGCGTGGTGCCATCGTGGAACAGCCGGCCAATCGCGCTGAACCGATGAAGGAACGGCAGGTACTTCCATTGGTCCGTCAGACCCGAGGCATGAGCTTCCGTGATCGTCAGCCCGTGTTCGCCTAGGGTCTGGGTGATCTCACGCCAGCTGTACGCATGGATTCCGAAGTGGCCCTGGTCCCGCCAGTACCGATTCCAGTGAAAGCGCGAAAGGTTCCACCGCCCGGTGATGTCAAGGATGGCGATACCTTGCGGCCTTAGGACTCGACTAATTTCCCTGAAGGTCGCCATAATGTCAGGCACGAGAAGCAGCGTCGAAAAGCTGTAAAGGAGGTCGAAGCTTTGATCCCCGAAGGGCAAGCTTTCCGCGCTTGCCAAATGCAGGCGGGCGTTTAGGTATCCCAAGTCCGTCAGCTTGACGCGCGCTTGGTCAAGCATTCCCTGGCTGATGTCGATGCCCTCGATCTGCCTGCAATGCAGGCTGATAATATGCATGTGAATGCCGTTGGCGCATCCGATATCGAGAACCCGGTCCTCTGGCCGGACATGCTGACGTAACAGTTCCCATTTCAGGCGCGCAGGGCCAACCGACGTAATGTCGTATCCGTAGGTCTGCGCCACGGCGTCGCACGCCGCAACAACCGACGTCCGCATACTGCCGTCATCCATGTTCAATCATCCTTCGTTGGGAAAAACTTACTGCTTCTGAAAAACGACACCGATAACATCGGCTAGTCGTGGCATCATGCGGCCGAGCCAACGACCCAGCGTCGGCCCCGGTAGGGCGCGCGACAGGCCCGGCAGCGGCAGTGACAGCCCGTGCCCGAAGGAGGCGATGGACCGTAGCCCCGCCCGGCGCCCCATAGCTTCCACCTCTGGCAACGTGAATTCCGTGAAGTGCTGCGGGTCGCGCAGCACCGTGCGGCGTCCAAGTGCCCGCCGGATACGGTTCTCAAGATGCGCCCCATTGGGGGTGACAACGGCCGTCCAGCCGCCCGGTGCCGTGAGGTTGGCACAACGGTTTAAGAAGTCCTGGCTGTCAGGAAAGTGCTCGATGACCTGGAAGCTGACGACAAGGTCGAAGGGGCCATCACTGAGGCTGCGGATGTCCGCAGCGATTCGCCGTACCTTGGGGTGCGGATAGATGTACTCAGCCATCTTTACGCTGTGCGTCGAATAGTCGATGCCAAGGACACTTTCGACCCCCGGCACCTGCGCCATCTCCCGGTCGTGGAACCCGCAGCCGCAACCGACGTCGAGGATGCGCCGCGGCCGGGCCACCGCCATAATCTCCGCCACTTCCAGGCGCCGTGCGGCGTCCCAGGCAGGGTTGGAATAGGAGTCCCACTCCTCCGTAATCAGGCGGTCGAAAAAGCCGCTCTGATCCTCGAGCGGCTTGTCCCGAGAAACCGACTCCGGCTTGTGCTCCATCATTCGACAATGCTCCCCGCCCCGGCACCATCCCGCCATGTTTCCACCATCAATACATTCCACAACAGATAATGCCAGTTCCGCCGTCCGGTCACGTGTTCTTTCCAGGCGCGGCGGATCGGTGCCGGATCAAATAAGGCGCCATCGCGCAAGCGGGTCGGATCCAGCAGGTGCTCCGCCCAATCGCGCAGCGGGCCCCGAAGCCAGCTTTCAATGGGCACACCAAAGCCCATCTTCGGGCGGTCAATCAGTTTTTGTGGAACATGGCGGTACAGGACTTGCCGCAGCAACCACTTTGTTTTTCCATCGCGCACCTTGAAGTGCGCTGGCAGGCGCCAGGCGAACTCGACCACGCGGTGGTCGAGCAGG
>JBAYSM010000003.1:0-41601 GCA_041676205.1 Rhodospirillaceae bacterium
ACCAACTGCACCTTGTTGCCGAGCGCGGCGGTCAGCGCGGCCCAGCCCTGCCAATCGTCCTCGGCCAGACCGTCTTCGATGGAGAAGATCGGGTAGCGGGCGCACAGGTCGGCG
The DNA here is from genome assembly GCA_041676205.1 of Rhodospirillaceae bacterium. Classification (GTDB taxonomy): domain Bacteria; phylum Pseudomonadota; class Alphaproteobacteria; order Rhodospirillales; family Rhodospirillaceae; genus Cauispirillum. Next base: position 115 of record JBAYSM010000003.1, read on the forward strand.
TAGTACTTGACCATGCCCTCGGAATCGAGGGTCTTGCCCTCGCCTTCCATCACGTACTTGCCGCCCTTATAGAACTCGGACGACGCGGCGTCGAGGGCCAGAACGATGTCTTCACCGGGCTTCAGGCCAGCCGCCTCGATGGACTTCATGATGAAGCCGAGCGCCTCGTCGGCGGACTTCAGGCCGGGCGCGAAGCCGCCTTCGTCACCGACGTTGGTGTTGTGACCAGCGTCCTTCAGGTTCTTCTTCAGGCTGTGGAAGATCTCGGCGCCCATGCGGATGGCTTCGGCCACGTTGGGGGCCGACACCGGCATGACCATGAATTCCTGGATGTCGATGGGGTTGTCGGCGTGCTGGCCGCCGTTGATGATGTTCATCATCGGCACCGGCAGGGTGCGGGCGTGGGTGCCGCCGAGATAACGGAACAGCTCCAGACCCGAGTCCTCGGCCGCCGCCTTGGCGCAGGCCATGGACACGCCGAGAATCGCGTTGGCGCCCAGGCGCGACTTGTTGGGGGTGCCGTCGAGGTCGATCATGATCTGGTCGACCAGTTCCTGCTCCTCGGCATCCATGCCGACCAGGGCCTGGAAGATTTCGTCATTGACGCTTTCGCACGCCTTGAGGACGCCCTTGCCGAGATAACGGGACTTGTCGCCGTCGCGCAGTTCCACGGCTTCATGAGCGCCAGTCGAGGCGCCCGACGGAACGGCAGCGCGGCCGAAGGCGCCGCTTTCCAGCACGACATCCACCTCGACGGTAGGATTGCCACGGGAATCCAGGATTTCACGAGCGTGGATGTCAATGATCGCGGTCATCGGCCTAAGCTCCTCAAAAGGATGCGTGTTGTAAATGGGGGGATTTAATCAAGGGTCAGCGGGTTGGCCTTGGCCAGCCGGTCAAAGGCCGCCAGGGTTTCCAGCAACGCCGGCATGCGGTCGAGCGGAATCATGTTGGGGCCATCGGACGGCGCGCTGTCCGGGGCTTCGTGGGTCTCGATGAACACGCCGGCGATGCCCAGGCTGATGGCGGCACGGGCCATGACCGGCGCGAACTCCCGCTGGCCGCCCGACGATCCGCCCTGCCCGCCCGGTTGCTGCACCGAATGGGTGGCATCCATGATGACCGGGCAGCCGGTGTCGCGCGCCATGATCGGCAGGCTCCGCATGTCGGCGACCAGGGTGTTGTAGCCGAACGATGCTCCGCGCTCGGTCAGCAGAACGTTGGTGTTGCCGCTGTCGTCCAACTTGGCGACCACGTTGCGCATGTCCCAGGGGGCCAGGAACTGCCCCTTCTTGACGTTGACCACGCGCCCCGTGGCGGCGGCGGCGATCAGCAGGTCGGTCTGGCGGCACAGGAACGCGGGGATCTGGAGGATGTCCACCACGTCGGCCACCGCCGCGCAGTGGCCGTTCTCGTGAACGTCGGTCAGAACCGGGCAGCCGAACATCTCGCGGACCTCAGCGAACACCGGCAAAGCCTTGTCTAAGCCCAGGCCGCGCTTGCCCCCCAAAGACGTGCGGTTGGCCTTGTCGAACGACGACTTGTAGACCAGCGGCATGCCAAGGGCGGTGCACATCTCATGAAGGCGCCCAGCCACGTCGATGGTGTGATCGCGGCTTTCCATCTGGCACGGACCGGCGATCAGCACAAGGGGCAGGTCGTTGCCGAAGGTCACGGACCCGGCGGTGACGTGGCGGACGGACGCGCTCATGGGCTTGCTTCCTAGACCAGACGGGATTGGGCCACCGCCGCCGCCACGAACGATGTGAACAGCGGGTGCGGATCGAACGGCTTGGACTTCAGTTCAGGATGGAACTGCACGCCGACGAACCAGGGATGATCGGGGTACTCGACGATTTCCGGCAGCAGGCCATCGGGCGACATGCCCGAGAACTTCAAGCCGACCGCCTCAAGCTTTTCGCGGTAGTTGATGTTGACCTCGTAGCGGTGGCGGTGGCGCTCGAAAATGGTGCCTTCGCCATAGGCTTCGAAGGCCCGCGTGCCCGGCTCGATACGGCACTCATAGGCGCCCAGACGCATGGTACCGCCAAGATCGCCAGTGCTGGACCTGCGGACCATCTGGTCGCCGCGCACCCACTCGGTCATCAGACCGACCAGCGGTTCTTCGGTGAAGCCGAATTCCGACGACGAGGCCTTTTCCAGGCCCGCCAGATTACGGGCGCACTCGATCACCGCCATCTGCATGCCAAAGCAAATGCCCAGGTATGGCACCTTGTGAGTGCGCGCGAAAGTAACGGCGGCAATCTTGCCCTCCGACCCGCGTTCACCGAACCCACCGGGCACCAGGATGGCATGGACGTCCGCCAACTGAGTGACGGCGTCTTCCTTTTCAAAGATCTCGCTGTCGAACCAGCGTAGACGAACCTTCACATGGTTGGCGATGCCTCCATGGACCAACGCCTCGGCCAAAGACTTGTAGCTGTCGAGCAGCGACGTATACTTGCCGACGATGCCGATGGTCACCTCGCCCTCGGGCTTCTCGACCCGATCGACGATAGTGGTCCAGCGGCTGAGGTCCGGGGCCGGCTCGGTCGGCAGGCCGAAGTGGCGGCACACCTGACCGTCAAAGCCCTGGGCGTTGTAATCGATTGGCACCTGATAAATGCTCGACGCGTCCAGCCCGGCGATGACATTCTTTTCATTCACGTTGCAAAACAGCGCGATCTTGCGGCGCTCCGCCTCGGGAATCGGGCGGTCGGCGCGGCACAGCAGCATGTCGGGCTGAATGCCAACCGACAGCAGTTCCTTCACCGAATGCTGCGTCGGCTTGGTCTTCAGTTCGCCCGCCGTCGGAATGTAGGGCAACAGCGTGCAGTGAATGATCATGGTGCGATCACGGCCCAGCTCGTTATGGAGCTGGCGAATGGCTTCCAGGAACGGCAGGCTTTCGATGTCGCCGACCGTGCCGCCGATTTCGCACAGGCAAAAATCCTCGTCGGTCAGGTCCGACAGGATGAAGGTCTTGATCTGGTCGGTGACGTGCGGAATCACCTGGACGGTACCGCCCAGATAGTCGCCGCGACGCTCTTTGGACAGCACCGTGGAATAGATGCGGCCGGACGTCACGTTGTCGCTCCTGCGGGCCGGAACGCCGGTAAAGCGTTCGTAGTGCCCGAGGTCGAGGTCGGTTTCGGCGCCGTCGTCAGTGACGAAAACTTCGCCGTGCTGCGTCGGACTCATGGTGCCGGGATCGACGTTAAGGTACGGATCCAGCTTACGCAGGCGGACCTTATAGCCACGCGCCTGCAGGCACGCACCTAGGGCGGCGGAAGCCAGTCCCTTGCCAAGCGAAGAAACCACACCGCCGGTGATGAAGATGAACCGCGTCATGGGGAGCCACTCTACCTCAAGCCATCGGTACGCCCAAGGCGAACCGGTTCGTGGTGGGTCAGAACTGACAAAACGCCCTCTCCAGGAGAGAGTCGGCCATTAAATGAGAGAGGCGGCCGGGGCCGCCTCGCTGCTGCTGCGCCTAGTTGGCGACCGGAGCGGCCGGGCCGGTCGGCACGGCGGCCGGGGCCGGCGTTTCGACCGGCACGTCGTCAAGGATGGACGTCCGGCGATTGCCGTCGTCCGCCATGACCGCCAGAATCATGCTGGTGGCAAAGAAGCAGGCCGCCAGGATGGCGGTCGTGCGGGTCAGCATGTTGCCCGCCGCGCGTCCGGTCATCAGACCACCACCGCCACCACCGCTGCCGCCGATCCCCAGGGCGCCGCCCTCGGAACGCTGCAGCAGGATGGTGCCCACCAGCGCAAGGGCGATGATCAGGTGAATGACCAGAATGACCGTAATCATGTGTGCGTCCGAACCATCAAAGAGGCCCCGGTAAGGGCGATACAGCGGCAACCGGGGCCAGTCGTTTCCAAAGAGGGCTTTTTAATGCCCCAACGCGCAATGCGCTAGGGGCAAGATTCAGCAATGGCCCAGAAATCGTCCACCTGGAGGCTGGCACCCCCGACCAGCGCGCCGTCCACGTCACGCAGGCCCAGGAACTCCATGGCGTTCGACGGCTTGACCGAGCCGCCGTAAAGAATACGCAACGCACTGCCACCGCCGCCCATCTGGGCATCGGCAACCTTACGAATTTCGGCATGAACCTCGGCCACATCGTCAGGGGTCGGCGTGCGGCCCGTGCCGATGGCCCACACCGGCTCGTAAGCGAGCACCGTGTTGGCGGGCGTCGCCCCGGCCGGCAAGGAACCCTGAACCTGAGAGGTCACGACGCGCAGGGCCTGGCCCTGATCGCGCTCGTCTTCGGTTTCGCCGATACAGATGATGGCGACCAGACCGGCGGCCTGGGCGGCCTGGGCCTTGTCTTTGACCATGGCGTTGGTTTCGCCGTGGTCGGCGCGCCGTTCGCTGTGGCCGACGATGACGTAGCCACACCCGATATCCCGCAGCATCCACGCACTGGTATCGCCGGTATGGGCGCCCTTTTCGGCCCGGTGGCAATCCTGGGCGCCAACCAGCAGGCCCGAACCGCCAACAAGGCCGCGCACGCGGTCGATCAGGGTGAACGGCGGGCACAGCAGCATGTCGAACGTGGCCGAGCCTTGCGCCTTGTAGCGGTCGGCAAGGCCCTTGGCCAACAAGTCGGCATCGGCCTTCAGGCCGTTCATCTTCCAGTTGCCTGCGATCAGCGGACGGCGAGAAGTCATGCGGTCATCCTTATGTGAATCTAACGTGCGCCTGGAGGACGGAATTGGCCGTGGGGTCGATGGCTCGCTGTTTAGCACATGGGGCAGCAGAATGCCACCGCAGGCAAGATGGGCGTGGGCAAGGCGGGCGATTGCACCGGGAGAGGTTGCGGCGGGGCGGAGCGCCCCGTATCATGCGGCCAACCGCTACAACCCCCGACATCATAGGCCTCCATGCTCGACACGCTCCGCAAGTCTACCGGCTCCATCGTCGTCAAGATCCTGTTCGGCATCCTTATCCTCAGCTTCGGCGTGTGGGGTATCGGTGACATGGTCCGCGGCGGGACCGGCGTGCAGCCCGCCATCACGGTGGGCGACATCGAGATCGGCTCGCCCTATGTCCGCCAGGAATTCCAGCGTCAGGTAGACCGCCTGCGTCAGGTTTTTGGCCCCAATCTGACCGTCGAGACGGCACGCCAGATGGGCCTGCTCGACGAGACCATTGCGCAGGTGGTGTCCCAAGCCACCCTGGACATGGCGGCCCGCGACATGGGCATCGTGGTCAGCGAGGACGCCCTGCGCACCGCCATTCTAAGCGAACCCGCGTTCCAGGTCGGCGGCACCTTCAGCCGTGACCATTTCCTGCGCGTGCTGGCCTCCAACAATATGACCGAGGACCGTTTCCTGGCTGGCCTGCGCGATGACCTGCGCCGTGGTCGTCTGGTCGATCCGGTGGCCGTCAACGGCGCCGCGCCGGATGCGATGGTGGACACCCTTTTCCGGTTCCGCAATGAAGGCCGCGCGGCGGAGATGCTGACCATCGACGCATCCGCCCTGCCCCTGGACGCCAAGCCGTCGGATGAAGACCTCCAGGCCATCTACGAGTCGTCGATGGACCGCTACACCGCGCCGCAGTACCGTCGCATTACGGCGATCAAGCTGTCGACCGAAGACGTGCTGTCGCGGGCCGAGGTGGACGACACCGCCATCGCCGACCACTACGAGGCCAACCGGGACCTCTACACCACGCCTGCCACACGCACGGTCAGCCAGGTCATCGCCTCCGACGAAACCACCGCGCAGGCGGTTGCCAAGGCGGCGCAAGGCGGGGCCTCCCTGGCTGATGCCGCAAAGGCCGCCAATGCTCCGGCGCCGATTGACCTCGGCGCGGTCAACCAGCAAGGCCTGCCGCAGGACATGGGCGATGCGGTGTTTGCGCTGAACGCCGGGCAAACATCCGATGTGATGCAGTCGCCGCTGGGCTGGCACGTGTTTCAGGTGACGGCCGCGACCCCGGCTCAGGAACAGCCGCTCGATGCCGTGCGTGACGACATCCGGCAGCGCATCGCCGCCGAGCAGTCGGTCGATCTCCTGTACAAGGAATCGGCCGCATTGCAGGACGCCCTGGGTGGCGGCGCCACCCTGGAGGAGGTCGCCGGGCGCATGAACCTGCGCCTGTTCAAGGTTGATGCCCTGGACGTTGACGGCATGACCCCGGCCGGACAGCCGGCCGCCCTGCCGCAGGAAACCGCCGAGCAGATGGTGCAGACCGCATTCGCCCTGGAAGAAGGCCAGGAAAGCCTGCTTCTGGAAGCCGATAGCGGCTATTACGTCGTGCGCGTCGATGCCGTCACCCCGGCCGCCCCCCGCCCCCTGACCGAGGTCCGCGATCTAGTCATTGCCCAGTGGGAAGCAACCCAGCGCCAGCGTCAGGCCGAGGCTCTGGCCGAGTCCCTGGCTAAGGAAGCCGCTCCGCCGGCCAATCTCAAGTCACTGGCCGGACGCTCGCCCGCCATCAGCCACACCCGTACCCCCGCCGTCACCCGCAGCGGCGAACCGGTTGCGGGCACGTCGGAAGCCGCGCCTGACCGCGCCCTGACCGCCCGCCTGTTCGACATGGACGTCGGCCAGACGGTAACGGTGGCCACGCAGCAGGGCGCCGTCGTCCTGCGGCTGGCCGAGATCATTGCAGCCGACCCGGCAGGCAACGGCGCGGGAGTAGCGCAGTTGCGCGATGGGCTGAAGGACGACATGGCCGACGACATCCTTGCCCAAATGACGCAGGCGTACAGCGCGCGGTACGGCGTGGAGGTCAACCGGCCGGCCATCGACGCGGCCTTCTAACGCCTCACGCACCCACCCATACCCCATTCGGAAAAGCCCGGCGGAACAACTGCTGGGCTTTTTTCGTTTTTACCTTCAGGGGCAATAGGTCGCCTGAAAGGACGCGCGGTTGGACGTGGAGGCGCATGGGGTCGATTTCGAGGCCATGGCCAATGCACTGCCGGGGGCGGTGTGCCTTCTCGACCGCGCCGGCGACATTACGTGGGTGAGCGACGGCTGGACGCGGTTTGCGGCCGCCAACAATTACTCCGGCCCGCCCTTCATCGGCGTAAACTACCTAGCCGTCTGCGCCGCCGCCCAAGGGGCTGAACGAGCCGATGCCCAGGACGTTGCCAGTGGCGTGTTGCAGGTTCTTCGCGGCGAACGAGCGTTCTTTCAATATACCTACGCCTGCCACAGCCCTTCCGCCCGCCAGTGGTTTCAGTTGACCGCCGTTAAGCTGGGCGAGGCCACGGTCGTTTTGCATTTGCCGGCAATTCCCCCTGCGGTGGCGCCCCAGATGGCGGCCTCGCGTCTGTTCAACCGGATTGCCCGCGAGTTGCAGTCCCCGCTGTCCACCATGAGCGGCTACGCGCAGCTTATCGCCGACGGCATGGCCGGAAAGGCGTCAGATGTTGCGCGCGACTACGCCCGCCAAATTTTCCAAGCCTCCGATCGCCTGTCAGGCATCGTGGAGGACATGATGGATTTGACGAAGGCTAATGACAAAACGTTGCAGCTCAATGAGTTGGAAACGCCAACTGAGGAATTGGTGACGCTGGCGCGCGCCCTGACCCGGTATGAAGCCGAGGCCCAAAACGTGACCGTCGACGTCGATTTGGGGTGCCGCGGCGTGCTGCTGTGCGATCCCCGGCGCATGACCCAGGTACTCGTCAACCTGCTGTCAAACGCGATCAAGTTCTCGTCGCCGGGCAGTACCGTCGTGATCCGTGCCGTGCCGGAAACCGGCGATGGATGCAACTTGGAAGTCATTGACCAGGGCGCCGGAATTGCCGCCGAGGACATCCCCACCGTCCTTCGTGCCTTTGGGAGGACGGCTGCGACGGAAGCATCCGACATCCCCGGCCTAGGCCTTGGCCTCCCCCTGGCGCGCGTCCTTGTCGAACTGCATGGCGGGCGGCTGGACATCGCCAGCCAACCCGGCCATGGAACCACGATTACGATCCGCCTTCCGCGCTGGCGGGTGGTGGCGGCCCGTGGTCAACCCTCGGCAACACCCTGATACGTGAAGCCCGCTGCTTCGACCGCGCGCTGCACGGCGCCATCATCGGCCGGTTCAACGGTCACTTTGGCAGCGCTCAAATCGACCGTCACCGAGGCCTGCGGGATCTCGGCCATTACGGCGTTCCGCAGGGTATTGGCGCAGCCGCCACAGGTCATGCCTTCAACGTCATAGGTCTTGCGCATCAACTATCTCCTAGGTGATCAACTCAGCTTTCGGGATGACGCAGCCGCACCACGGCGGACATGGGAACCAAAACGAACCCCTTTGCCGTCAGCGTCGGCAGCCATTCGGCCAGGGCCTTGATGGTGTGGTCTTTCGGATGGCCGATGCCCACGGCATAGCCTTGGCTGCGGGCGGCCTCCTCCAGTTTGACAAGTTGCGCGCGCACGCCCTCGACGTTGTTGAAGTGGTCGAGGAAGATGTTGCGCTCGGCAAACGGCACCCCCATGGCCCGCGCCAAGGCCGGCCCCGCAGGCTTGCCTGTCGTGCGGCTGTCCAGCCAGAACAGACCCCGCTCGCGCAGCATCTCGATGACCGGGCGCATACCATCGGCGTCGGCCGTGAACCGGCTGCCCATGTGATTGTTGATGCCCACATAGTCGCCAAAGCTATCCAACCCGGCGGCAAGGCGCTCTCGAATGACCTCGGCCTCCATCGAGGTTTCGAGAACGCCGGGTCCGGCGCTGATGGTCGCGTTGTCCGGTTCCATCGGCATGTGGAGCATCAGTTCCTTGCCCGCCGCGCGCGCCACCTTGGCCTGCGCCTTGAGGTCGGGCGCATAGGTCAGGAATGACGCCGTTATCGGGCCGGGCAGGTCGATGATCTGCTTGGTGCGCCGCCTGTCGATGCCCATGTCGTCGATAACCACGGCGATCATCGGACGCCCGCCGATTTCCGGCGCCGCAACCGCATACCGCAGCCAGGGCGGGGCGCCATCGGGAATTTCAGGCAGCCTGGCAACGGTCGGAGCCGCCGGCGGCACGGGCTTGGTGGGCTGCTTCACGGCAGGCTGGGCAACCGGCGGCGGCGTGATCCTTCGCTCACCGTCCGGCTTGGGCTGTGCGGGCGGCGGAACCTTGGGGTCAAAGCGTTCATCAATGGCCCGCGGATCCCACAGCGGAAGGCGTTCCGGTTCGGCGTCTGGAACATAAACGGACCCGTCACGATACTCCGCGGCATCCTGCGCGGCCTTGAGGGCACGTTCGAGGGCGGCAATCTCGGCCTTGCTGTATCCCGTCTCGGGCTTGGGCTTGTACGACGACGGCTTAGACCCCGGCACGGGCACGGTGGCCGCCATGTCTTCCTCGACCGCCGCATCCCGCAACATGCCAAGGCCCCATCCCCCCAGCACTCCGATCACCAATAGCGTTCCGGCGGCCACCGCCACCCCGACTGTACGGTTGAACCACCCCTTCGACTGGGCCTTGCCCTTGCCTTTGGCCGGTGTGCGCTTGCGCGGCTTTGCCGTCGTGGCAGCAGGCACCTTGCGGGGAGTTTTGCCTTTGGGGGTCGCCACGATATGCCGGTCCTAGATATCCTGTTTCAAACGGCGCCCATCATACACAAACCAACGCCATCCTCTATGGCGCGCAGCAGTGATTGCTGCCGGCAAGGCCATCCAGAATTGGGCAGTCCGGTCGATCATCGCCATGACAGCGGACCATCAACTCGTTCAGGGTGCCGCGCATGCTTTCCAGTTCGGCAATCTTGCGCTCAATTTCGACGACGTGGCGCTCCGCCATTGCCTTGACCTCACTGCTGGCGCGGCTCCGGTCCTGCCACAGGGCCAGCAGGTCGCCGACGTCCTTGACCGAAAATCCCAGGGACCGCGCCCGCTGAATGAACCGCAACGTTTCGACATCACGGTTCGAGTAGACACGGTAGCCGCCCTCGCTGCGTGGCGGTGCAGCGATCAGCCCAATGCCTTCGTAGTAGCGGATGGTTTTGGCCGGAACGCCCGACTGGTCAGCCACCATGGAAATGTTCATTGTCTCTCTCCCGTCGGCTTCCACCGGCGCAGCAACAAGGCATTGGACACCACGCTGACGCTGGAGAACGCCATGGCCGCACCGGCGATCACCGGACTGAGCAGCCCCAGCGCTGCAAGCGGCAGCCCGATCACGTTGTAAATGAACGCCCAGAACAGGTTCTGCCGGATCTTGGCATAGGTTGCGCGGGAGATATCCAGTGCCGCCGGCATCAGGCCCGGATCGCCGCGCATCAAGGTCACGGCGGCGGTCTGCATGGCGACGTCCGAGCCCGTGCCCATGGCGATGCCAACATCAGCCTCGGCCAGCGCGGGCGCGTCATTAACCCCGTCACCCACCATGGCGATCACCCCACCGCGCGCCTTGAGGTCGCGCACTGCCTGCGCCTTGTCCTCGGGCAGCACCTCGGCCACCACGTCGGTCAGTCCCAGGGTGCGAGCCACGGCCATGGCGGTGCGGCGGTTATCGCCGGTCAGCATGACGGTGTCCACGCCCAACCGGCGCAAGGCATCCACGGCCCCGGCGGCGGTCGGCTTGACCGGGTCGCTGACCGCCAGGAACCCCAGCACGCCCGCGCCTTCCTCGGCCAGCCACATGACGGTCCGCCCGCCTTCTTCCAGGGCCACGGCGTCCTCGGCCAAGGCATCCATGGCAAGGCCGCGTTCTTCCATCAACCGCCGGCTGCCAAGCAACAGCGCCCGGCCCTCGACCACTGCCCGCAGGCCCCGGCCAGGCAAGCCCTCGAAGTCCTCTACTCGAGCCAACGCCACACCGTCCTCCGACGCCCGTTCCAGCACCGCGCGGGCCAGCGGATGCTCACTGCCTTGCTGGGCGGCGGCAGCCAGACGCAGGACCTCGGCACCATCCACGCCGCGAATGTCGGTCACGGTCGGATGCCCCTCGGTCAGGGTGCCGGTCTTATCGAACACCACGGTCGTCGTGGCATGGGCGCGCTCCAGTCCGGCGGCGTCCTTGATGAGAATGCCGTGGCGGGCGGCCACCCCCGTTCCGACCATCATGGCCGTCGGCGTCGCCAGCCCCAAAGCGCATGGGCAGGCAATGACCAGCACCGACACTGCCGCCACGAAGGCCGTTTCCGGCGCCCCGCCGATCAGCCACCAGCCCAGGAACGTCAGGACGGCAAAGCCGACGACCACCGGCACGAACACAGCCGCGATGCGGTCAACCAGATGCTGCACGGGAGCCTTGGACGCCTGCGCGTCCTCCACCATGCGGATGATGCGGGCCAACGTCGCATCGGCCCCGACCGCTATCGCCTTCGCCACGATCAGGCCCGACCCGTTGATCGCGCCGCCCGTGACGGGGTCGCCCGGCCCCTTCTCCACCGGCAGGCTTTCGCCGGTCAGCAGGGATTCGTCCATGGACGAGCGGCCTTCCAGCACCGCGCCATCGACCGGCACGCGTTCGCCAGGGCGAATGACCACGCGGTCGCCGGGGCTGACGGCCTCGGCCGGGATTTCGATGATGGTGCCGTCGCGCTCGATGCGGGCCGTATCCGGCCGCAGAGCCATCAGCGCCCGGATGGCCGAGGCAGCACTCCCTTTGGCCCGCCCCTCAAGCCACTTGCCGAGAATGACCAGCGTGATGACCACGGCGGAGGCCTCGAAATACAGTTCCGGGTGAGCATGGGGATGATCGCCCAGCGTCAGGACCCGCCACGTCGAAAGGCCCCAGGCCGCTGACGTTCCGAGCGCCACCAGCACATCCATATTGCCCGACCCGGCCCGCAGGGACTTCCACGCCCCGACGTAGAACCGCGACCCGGCCACGAACTGCACCGGAGTCGCCAGGGCAAGCTGAAGCCACGGCGAAAGACCGCCCTGCAAGCCGCTCAAGTGAAAGACCATTTCCGCCATCAGCGGCAGCGTCAGAACGGTCGCCAGGGCCAGCATGGTCAGGTCGCGGCGGCTCTGGCGCGCCCGCTGCTTCTCGGCCTGACGGGCAGCCTCGCCGGAGCGGGTCTGGACGGTCGCCCCGAACCCGGCCCGCTGCACGGCCGCCACCAGATCGGACGGCGTCGCCACGCCATCTACGAAGGAAATACGCGCCTTTTCGGTCGCAAGGTTGACCGTCGCCCCGGTCACGCCCGCCACCTTTCCTAAGACGCCTTCCAGGCGTGTGGCGCAGGACGCGCAGGTCATGCCCGAAATGCCCAAGTCGAGTTCCCGCGTCGGCACGCTGAACCCGGCCTTGGCGATGGACTCGGCAAGGGCGCCGCGTTCCACCTGAGTCGGGTCGAAATCGATGTCGGCCCGTTCGGTGGCGAGGCTCACCCGTGCCTCGACCACGCCCGGAACCTTGCCGAGCACCCGCTCCAGGCGGCTGGAGCACGCCGCGCAGGTCATGCCCTGCACCGGCAGAACGGCGTGGGCGGTCTGCGCCTGTGTGACGGAAGGCATCGTATTCATGGCAACGTCCAATCGATCAGGACTTCGATGCTTCCCAACATGAGGGTTCTAGTCACTGGAAGGTCAAGGGGTCTTTTGCACCCGTTGCTTGACGCCCTCCGTCGGGGCTTTCATTCTGGCGGACACTCAGGCTGGCCGACGTGAATGTTCCTGCTCATCGATAACTACGACAGCTTTACCCACAACCTGCGCCATGCCCTTGCGGCGCGCGGGGTGGAGGTTGTCGTTGTCCGTAACAACGCCCTGAGCGCCGCGGAGGCCCTGGACCTGCGGCCCGACGGCATCGTCCTGTCGCCCGGACCATGCGGCCCTGCGCAAGCCGGTATCTGCATGGACCTCGTCCGGCAGGCTGGCGATGTGCCGCTGCTCGGGGTATGCCTGGGGCATCAGGCCATTGCCGAGGCTCTGGGCGGCACGGTCGAACGGGCACCCCGTCCCATGCACGGGCGGACCAGCGCGGTTCATCATGATGGCGGCGGCCTGTTCAAAGGATTGCCGTCACCGTTCCAGGCGGCGCGGTATCACTCGCTGATCGTCGCGCGGGACGGCCTGCCGAAAGCCCTCCGGGTGACGGCGGCCACCGACGACGGCCTGATCATGGGACTGGTTCACACGTCCCGCCCACTTCATGGGGTGCAGTTTCACCCCGAAAGCATCGCCTGTGAGCATGGCGCCGCGATGATCGGGGCGTTCGTCGATCTGGCCCTGAACACTGACAAGACCTTCAAGGGGGAAGCAGCCTGATGACGGGCCTCAAGGAATTCCTGCCCAAGCTCGCCACCGGGGCGAGCCTGACCGAGACGGAGGCGAAGGCCGCCTTCAACGTGATCATGTCCGGCGAGGCGACCCCGGCCCAGATCGGCGCCTTCCTCATGGCCCTGCGGGTGCGAGGCGAGACGGTGGACGAGATCACCGCCGCCGCCACCATCATGCGCGCCAAGGCGACGCGGGTGTCCGCCCCAGAAGGCGCGGTGGACACCTGCGGCACCGGCGGCGACGCGCGCGGCACGTTCAACATCTCCACCGGGGCCGCGCTGGTCGTGGCCGCCGCCGGGGTGCCGGTCGCCAAGCACGGCAACAAGGCCATGTCGTCCAAGTCCGGTTCGGCCGACGTACTGGGCGCGTTGGGCGTCAACCTGGATGCCGACACGGCCCATGTCGAAGCCGCCATGCACGAGGCTGGCATCGGATTCCTGATGGCCCCGCGCCACCACTCGGCCATGCGTCACGTCGGCCCGGTGCGAACCGAGATCGGCACCCGAACCATCTTCAACCTGCTCGGCCCGTTGTCCAATCCGGCCGGCGCCAAGCGCCAGTTGATGGGCGTGTACGCGCGACAATGGGTGGAGCCGTTGGCCATCGTGCTGGGCCGCCTCGGCGCGGTTCATGCCATGGTGGTGCATGGCGCCGATGGCTTGGATGAACTGACCACCACCGGGGTCAGCCACGTCGCCGAATTCAAGGACGGCAAGGTCACGACCTATGACGTGACGCCCGAGGATGCCGGACTGCGACGCGCCCACATGGAGGATCTGGCCGGAGGCGATGCCGCGCATAATGCACAAGTCATCCGCGATATGCTGAACGGCGCGCCGGGAGCCTACCGCGACATCGTGTGCCTGAACGCCGCCGCCGGTCTGGTCGTCGGCGGACGGGCCGCCACTTTGATCGACGGCGCCAAGCTGGCCGCGCAAGCCATTGATTCCGGTGCCGCAAAGTCCGTTCTTGCCAATCTGGTCGAGATCACTAACCGCCCTGCCCCCGCCTCGGAGACTGCCTGACATGAGCGACGTTCTGGCCCGCATCTGCGCTGACACGCGCGCCGAAGTGGCCCGCCGCAAGACCCTACGCCCCCTGGCCGACGTTGAGCAGGCAGCCGCGCTGGCCAGCCCGGTGCGCGGGTTCGCCAACGCCCTGACCCGCCACGTCGAAGCCGGGCGCTATGGCCTGATTTGCGAGATCAAGAAGGCTTCGCCCTCGGCTGGGATCATCCGACCGGATTTCGACCCGGCCACCTTGGCGCAAGCCTATGAGCGCGGCGGGGCAAGCTGCCTGTCGGTGCTGACCGATGGGCCGTATTTCCAGGGCCGCGACGAATATCTGGTGGCCGCCCGCGCTGCCTGCTCGCTGCCAGTGCTGCGCAAGGACTTCATGGTCGACCCCTATCAAGTGCCCGAGGCGCGCGCCATGGGTGCCGACTGCATCCTCATCATTATGGCCGCGCTGTCCGACGCCCAGGCCAAGGAACTGGAAGACGGCGCCTTTGCGCTCGGCATGGACGTTCTGATCGAGGTCCACGACGCCCCTGAGATGGAGCGCGCGCTGGGCTGCCTGAAGTCGCCCCTCCTGGGCGTGAACAACCGCAATCTCAAGACCTTGAAGACCGACGTTGCGACGACGGAGCAGCTTTCCGCGATGGTTCCGCCCGACCGCGTCCTGATCTCGGAAAGCGGCCTGACCTGCCGGGCCGACCTGGACCGCATGGCCGCCGCAGGAGCGCACCGCTTCCTCATCGGCGAGTCCCTGATGCGTCAGGCCGATGTCACCGAGGCGGTGGCCGCACTGCTCCGCCCCGCCGCCTAAAGGAAATGACAATGGCTGACTTCACGCACTTCGACGCCGCTGGCAACGCCGTGATGGTCGACGTCTCGGACAAGGACGTGACCGAGCGCACGGCCATTGCCAAGGGCCTCGTCCGCATGTTGCCGGAAACCCTCGCCCGCATCATGGACGGCGGCGTCAAGAAAGGCGACGTGCTGAGCGTCGCCCAGTTGGCTGGCATCATGGGCGCCAAGCGGACACCGGACCTCATTCCCCTGTGCCACCCCCTTGCCCTGACCAAAGTCACCGTGGATTTGGCCTGTCGGCCCGAGGACTCGGCCGTTGAAATCACCGCGACCTGCAAGCTCAAGGGCCGCACCGGGGTTGAAATGGAGGCGCTGACCGCCGTGTCAGTGGCCGCTCTGACGGTCTATGATATGTGCAAGGCGGTTGATCGCGGCATGACCATCACCGACATCCGCCTAGTTCATAAGGAAGGCGGCAAATCAGGGGTATGGGACGCGGAATAAGGCAGTTGACGAGGGGATGGAACTAAACTAGAACACTCTTAGGTGTTTCGTGTTTGTTCTATATTTCGCGCCATAGCGCCGGGGGACCCCCGACATGCTGACCAAGAAACAACACCAGTTGCTGATCTTCATCGATCAACGCTTGAAGGAAAGCGGCGTATCGCCGTCTTTCGACGAGATGAAGGAAGCCCTGGATCTGAAATCAAAGTCGGGAATCCACCGCCTGATCACCGGACTTGAGGAGCGCGGCTTCATCCGCCGCCTTCCTCACCGTGCCCGCGCCCTGGAAGTCCTGCGCCTGCCCGACAACATGGGCGGCCTAGTGGCGGACGACGACGCGGCTGTTGCGTCCTCCGGTGGCCCAAGCAACGTCATTCACGGCAAGTTCTCCGGGGCGCTGCCGGGGGCGACCCTGGCCGGTGACAGCGAATCCGTGACGCTGCCCCTGTATGGCAAGATCGCCGCTGGCACGCCCATCGAAGCCCTGCGCGACCACTCCGAAACCGTCGACGTGCCCGCCGCTCTGTGCGGGTCCGGGGAACACTATGCCCTTAGCGTCGAAGGCGACTCGATGATCGAAGCCGGCATTCTCGACGGCGACACGGTCATCATCCGCCGCTGTGAGCAGGCGGAAAACGGCGTCATCGTCGTCGCCCTGGTCGATGGTGCGGAAGCCACGCTCAAACGCCTGCGCCGCCACCGCGACTCCGTCGCCCTGGAACCGGCCAACGCCAAATACGAAACCCGCATCTTCGGGCCCGATCGGGTGACGATTCAGGGACGGCTGGTCGGGTTGCTGCGCAGTTACTAGGGAACCCCGCTTGAACGCGCTCAGTGGGGGGATGAGCGGGCTCTGCCCGCACCCGCCAGGAGCCACGGGCTCCTGGACCTCGGGAATGGTGCGGCTGCTGCCGCGCGCAGCGCATTCTTATGACGCCCCAAAAGAATGCCTGCGGCGCATAGTGAAGTGCCGTAACCCACGGGTTCCAAGGGCCATTCGGCCCTTGGTGGGTCTGGGCAACACCCAGTCCTTCTTCAATCGTCCTCGTCGTCCCAGGCCCGCGCGCCGCTCCACGACCGCCTGCCGCGCGCGGCCTCCACGCTGTCGATCTGAATACCGCCGTCGGACAGCAGCGTGATTGCATGGGCGCCACGATCATGTAGGTCCCAATAGGTCACGACCTGCGGACCCCGGCAGGCTCGGCCACTGATGGGGACGAGGATCACGGCGACGTCGGCGATGCGGCAATCCTCGGCAGCGGCAGCCTCGTGAGAGATTAAAGCCACGGTACGCCCTGTGGCGGTGCGATAGAGGCATCCACGGGCATCGCAGGCCAGCGCTACGTCAGAGGCACCATCGCGCAGCCCCCCGGCCGTCCATGTCCCCTGACCGCTGCCATGCTTGTCCTGCCAGACCTTGCGGGCGAAGGAGTCTCCCCGGCCCGGTGACAGCACCATTCCAGGGCCGCTCCGAACACCAAGCAGCGTGCCATCCTCGTTGACCAGAATGTCCGGGCGGGGCATCAGCCATGGTGCCACCAGGGCGCCTACCAAAACGGGCACAGCGGCCAGTCTCCAGGATCGGCGCCACAGGCACAGCCACAATCCGGCCAACGTCGCCACGGCCAGAGCGGTGGCTGGCACCGGGGGCACGGGCAGCATCGCGCCCGGCCATCCCGCAACCGTGCGCGCCACCAATTCAATGGTTTCCAGACCCACGCGCAAGGGCCAGAACGTTATCCAGTCCAGCCCAAACGGCATGAGGAGCAGGGCCGCCACCAGCCACGGCATCACCCACAGCGCAACCAGCGGCACGGAAATCAGGTTGGCGGCCGGACCAAATGCCGCAATCGCGCCGAAGTGCGCCGCCGTATAGGGAGCGGTGGCCAGCGTCGAAACAACCGTGGACGACAGGATTCCAAAGATATAAACGGTGCCGCCGCGCCACGCTGGCCCGAGCCATCCCTCGCCATCGGTCCTCCAACGGCTGAGGCGTGGGGCGAGAACCTCGTAGGTGGCGACCAAGGCGGCCACGGCGGCAAAGGACAGTTGGAAACTCGGTCCCACCACCGCTTCCGGGCGCCATATCAGCACGACCACTGCCGCCGTCGCCAAGACCCGAAAAGTCATTGCGGAACGATCGATCAGCACAGCTCCCAGAATAACCGACGTCATGACGAAGGCCCGCTGGGCAGGCACGTTGGCGCCCGACAGCGCGAGGTAGGCAGCCAGCCCAAACAACGCCCCCACCGCCGCGACCTTCTTGCCATTAATCCGTAGGGCCAGCGGTGGAACAAGAGCGATCAGGCCACGCAGCGTCACGAACATCAACCCGGCGGCCAGCCCCATGTGAAGCCCTGAAATGGCCAGCAGATGCGCCAGACCCGAATCGCGATACGCCTCGATAACGTCTTGCGGGACACTTCCACGTTGCCCCGTTACCAGAGCCGCCGCCACCCCTCCGGCCGCGCCGCTGATGCCATCCCGCAATCGCGCAGTGACGGCCAACCGCACATCCCCCACCAACGCTTCGACACGCCCATTCATGCCATTTGTATGCTCAAGAAGTTCCGGCTTGCTCATCGCGAATCCAACAGCGCCGATGCCGCTGAAATACGCCTGACGGCCGAAGTCGAACCCCGCCGGAACGGCCGGAACAGGCGGCGGCATCAAGCGCGCCGGAAGACGCACGCGGCTGCCATGGGCAGGCGGTTCCTCCCCGTTTACGCGCAGACGGATGCGCCGGGGCGTGGTCGCATCCTCAAGGCGCTGGATGGTCAGGTCGCCGAGGGTGACGCGCCATGCACCATCATGGGGCTCGACCGCCTCAACCCGCCCCTCGACATCCACCGGGCCAAGGGCACGGGCCAGAATTGGGCCGGAAACGCTTGAGGTCCGAAGTTGTACGGCGGCGAATCCAGCCGCCGCCACGGCCAGAGCGGTCAGGAGCAAAGCGATCAGCCAGCCGCGTCGCCATGCCCACACCGCAGCGCCCGTCGCCAAGACAGTAGTGGACACCCCCACCCATAAGGGTAGCTCTACGGGCAGGCCGAAACAGGTCGCGGCCCCGGCCCCAAAAGCCACCGCAAGCCACGGCCCCCACCGTTCCCTCTCGGCGTCGGCCATGGCGCCCAGATGCCTGGGCGAATCCACCAACCTCAGGCCCCACCGCCGCACGGGGCGTGGCAAGCGGTCCAAAACCCCTTGCATAATTTGAAACCCCCTGCTGCATGTGCGCAACGAATATGCTACAGAGTGTCGCGCCTTGCCAAATGGCGCGTGGCACGGCAGGATGCCGCAACCCGAAAGGATAGGCTTCGGTCCCGATGAGCGTCATAACTCGTTTCGCCCCCTCGCCCACAGGCTTCCTCCACATTGGAGGCGCCCGCACGGCCCTTTTCAACTGGCTGTTCGCGCGCCGTCACGGTGGGCGGTTCCTGCTGCGCATCGAGGACACTGACCGCGCCCGCTCCACCCCCGAAGCCGTCGAAGCTATTTTCGATGGCCTGCGGTGGCTCGGCCTGGAGTGGGACGACGAAGCCGTCTTCCAGTTTTCGTGCGCCGCCCGCCACGCCGAAGTGGCCCACCAGATGCTCGCCGAAGGCAAGGCCTACTACTGCTATGCCACGCAGGACGAGTTGACTGCAATGCGCGAGGAGCAAAAGGCCAAAGGCCTGCCCATGCGCTATGACGGCCGTTGGCGTGACCGCGATGCGTCAGAAGCTCCGGCCGGAGTTCCGCCGGTGGTCCGCCTAAAGGCTCCGCAGGAAGGTGAAACGGTCATCGTCGACCATGTCCAGGGCGAAGTGCGCGTGCAGAACGTGCAGCTCGACGACATGGTCCTGCTGCGTGCCGACGGCACCCCGACGTACATGCTGTCGGTGGTGGTCGACGATCACGACATGGCGATCACGCACGTCATTCGCGGCGACGACCATTTGACCAACGCCTTCCGTCAGGCGCAGATTTATCAGGCCATGGGCTGGTCCCAGCCGCAGTTCGCCCACATCCCGCTCATCCACGGACCGGACGGCGCCAAGCTGTCCAAGCGTCACGGCGCCTTGGGGGCCGAAGCCTACCGCGACATGGGATTCCTGCCCGAGGCCGTGCGCAACTACCTGCTGCGCCTTGGCTGGGGTCACGGGGATGACGAGGTCATTTCCACCGAGCAGGCGACGGAATGGTTCGCCCTCGACGGTATCGGCAAGTCGCCGTCGCGCTTCGACATGGCCAAGCTGACCAACCTCAACGGCATCTACATGCGCGAGGCCGATGACGCCCGTCTGGTCGATCTGATCGTGCCGCGCCTGGAGCACAGCTTGGGCATCACGCTAGGCCAGTCCGACAGGGTTCTCCTCAAGGCGGGCATGGATGGCCTGAAGCAGCGTGCCAAGACGGTTGTCGAACTTGCTGAACTGGCCGCCTTCTATGTGCGGCCGCGCCCCCTGCCTTACGACGACAAGGCACTCAAGTTGCTGGATGCCGACGGTAAGGCCATATTGACCGACCTGATGCCCCGCCTGGGTGCCCAGTCCCCCTTCACGCGCGAGGCCCTTGAGGATCTCGTGCGGGTCTATGCCGAGGAAAAGGCGCTCAAGCTGGGCAAGGTCGCCCAACCGTTGCGCGCTGCCCTGTCGGGTTCCACGGTTTCTCCCCCAATCTTCGAAGTCATGGAACTGCTGGGCCGGGACGCCTCTTTGGCCCGACTGCAAGACGCACTGAACAACAACCAGCCATCCTGAACGCCAGGCCCGGTGCTCCCTCGGGAGGGAGCCGGCATCGGAGATGCACAGCGAGAGGAAAGAGCGTATGTCGAACGAACAGAAGACGGTCACGCTGGTAGATAACCGCACCGGCAAATCTTATGAATTTCCGGTGATGGATGGCACCACGGGCCCGAGCGTCGTGGACATCCGCAAGTTCTACGCCGACACGGACATGTTCACGTATGACCCCGGCTTCACCTCCACCGGGTCCTGCGAATCCAAGATCACCTACATCGACGGCGACGCCGGCATCCTGCGCCACCGTGGCTACGCCATCGAAGACCTGGCCGAAAATTGCAGCTTCCTGGAGGTCGCCTACCTGCTGCTGCGCGGCGAACTGCCGAACCAGCAGGAGTTCAAGGACTTCGACCACACCATCACCCACCACACGATGGTGCACGAGCAGCTTCACAAGTTCTACGGCGCGTTCCGCCGCGACGCCCACCCGATGGCCGTCATGTGCGGCATCGTGGGCGCCCTTTCGGCGTTCTACCACGACAGCCTGGACATCAACGATCCGCATCACCGCATGGTGTCGGCGCATCGCCTGATCGCCAAGATGCCGACGATTGCCGCCTGGGCCTACAAGTACTCGCTCGGCCAGCCCTTCATGTACCCGAAGAACAGCCAGTCCTACGCTGAAAACTTCCTGCACATGATGTTCGCCACCCCCTGCGACGAGTACAAGGTGGACCCGGTTCTGGCGCGCGCCATGGACCGCATCCTCATCCTTCACGCCGACCACGAACAGAACGCCTCGACCTCCACGGTGCGTTTGGCCGGGTCCTCGGGCGCCAACCCGTTCGCCTGCATTGCCGCCGGTATCGCCTCGCTGTGGGGTCCGGCGCATGGTGGCGCCAACGAAGCGGTGCTCAAGATGCTGACCGAAATCGGCACTAAGGACCGCATCCCGGAATTCGTGAAGAAGGCCAAGGACAAGAACGACCCGTTCCGTCTGATGGGCTTTGGCCACCGCGTGTACAAGAACTACGACCCGCGCGCCAAGATCATGTCCAAGACCTGCCACGAAGTCCTCGCGACCATGGGCATGGAAAACGAGCCGCTGCTCCAGGTCGCCATGGAACTGGAGCGCATCGCGCTGGAAGACGAATACTTCGTCGAGAAGAAGCTGTACCCGAACGTCGACTTCTATTCGGGCATTATCTTCCGCGCCATGGGCATCCCGACCTCCATGTTCACCTGCCTGTTCGCCCTGGCCCGCACCACGGGCTGGATCGCGCAGTGGGGCGAAATGATCGAGGACCCGCAGCAGAAGATCGGCCGTCCGCGCCAGCTCTACACCGGCCACGTCGAGCGCAAGTTCGTACCGATCAACGCCCGCAAGTAGCAGGCGCGCACGGCACATAGGGAAAGGGCGGCTCCGCAAGGTGCCGCCCTTTTTCTTGTGCTTTTATGATGTGACGGAAGCCTTAGAACTCCCGTCCCAACCGGGCGTCCACGCTGTACCGGCCGCCGCCGCGAATGGCAAAGGTCGCAACAACGATGGTCCACAGAAGCGGATATTCAAACCCGCCATCCGACCAGAAGAAACCGCTGCCCAGGTGGATGCTGATTGTCACGGCCAGGAACCCGGCGATCACCAGGGCGACGGGGCGGGTCAGCACGCCGAGGGCGAGCATCAGGCCACCGACGAATTCGATCAAGCCAGCCACCAAGGCCAGCGATGGCGGCAAGCCAAGGGACGTCTGGAAGAAGGCTCCGGTGGCTTCGAGGCCGTAGCCTCCAAACCATCCGAACAGCTTCTGCGCCCCATGCGGCACCAAAATCAGGCCAGCGGCGACGCGAAGGGCCGGCTCGGCCAGCGGAGCCAAGGCATCGGTGAGGGAACCAACGGCGGGAATGTAGGGCTTCGTGGTGGTGGTCATCGGGGTCATCCTGTCCAGGAAATCTGATGACCCCACTGTGCGCCCGCCGACGCAGCGAAACAATCCATAGACTTTGAATAAGATCGTCGCCAAGAACGAAACAGTTTACTCTACTTCAGCTCGATCAGTTCGACTTTATAACCGTCGGGATCCTCAATAAATGCAATGACGGTAGAGCCATGCTTCATGGGGCCGGGTTCGCGCACGATCTTGACACCCTCGGCGCGCAAGCCATCACACGTCCCGTAAATGTCCTCGACCCCAAGCGCCAGATGGCCGAACCCGGTGCCCTGAGCGTAGGGCTCGGCTTGATCCCAGTTGTGTGTCAACTCAAGCACGGTGTTATCAGCCTCGGCGCCATAGCCCACGAAGGCCAGCGTGAAACGCCCCTCGGGATAATCCTGCCGACGCAGTACCTGCATCCCCAGATGTTTGGTGTAGAAGTTCAGCGACTTTTCCAGGTCAAAAACGCGGATCATGGTATGCAAAAAACGGAAGCTCATGGCGCTGTTTCCTCTTGTCCCAAAATGCGTAGAACGACGGCAGCAGCCCGGTCGCTGGGGTTGCCAGGGCCACCGGCCAGTTGCTGGGATGCCTCTGCGAAGGCTGAACGCTGCGCGGTGCGCAATACCTCGTCGGTCAACAGACGCTCGACCATGGCGGCAAGCGCCGCGCCGGTGCAGGCCTCTTGCAGCAACTCAGGCACTACGGGCCGGTCGAGCGCAAGGTTCACCAAGTTGACGTACCGGACCTTCACAAGCCGCCGGAGCAGCCACGCACTAAACGCCGACACCTTATAGGCAACGAGGTGCGGCACTCCGGCCAGAGCCAGTTCCAGCCCCACGGTGCCGGAGGCCGCCATGGCCGCATCGGCGGCGGCAAAGGCGTCGTAGCGGGCAGCCTCCCCCCGCACCACGATGGTAGGAACCGGCCAGCCATGAGCCGCTCGCTCGACATCGGCGGCCACCGTCGCCACGGTGGGCGCCACCACATGCAAATTCGGGAAACGAACCCGCAGGCGCCCCAGCGCGGTGGCGAACACTGGCAGAAGACGCCCGGTTTCCGTCCTTCGGCTG
Organism: Rhodospirillaceae bacterium; assembly: GCA_041676205.1. Taxonomy (GTDB): domain Bacteria; phylum Pseudomonadota; class Alphaproteobacteria; order Rhodospirillales; family Rhodospirillaceae; genus Cauispirillum. Next base: position 23,339 of record JBAYSM010000003.1, read on the forward strand.
CCCGGCAGAACGCATAACAGAGGGGCATCCGGTGGTATCCCATGGCTGGCCCGGAACGCCGCCGCGTCGCCCCGCCCGGCCCCACCCTCGACCACTGGATGACCGACGTGGGTGCAGGCCAGTCCGTGGCGCTCGAAGTAGGGTGGCTCGTTTGGCAGCAGGCACAGCAGATGATCGACCGTGGCAGCCACACCAACGGCGCGGCGCTCCTTCCAGGCCCAGACCATGGGCGCGACATAGTGGATCTGGGGGATGCCCAGGGCGCGCGCCCGCACGGCCCGGTTCAGGCGGCCGGTAAAGCCCCAGGAGTCCACGGTGATCATTACGTCAGGTTTGGCCTCGGCAATGGCGTCGGCGATCTCACGCACGCGGCGCAGGATGCGGGCTGCCTTGGGCACCACCTCGACAAAGCCCATGACCGCGAATTCCGACTGATCGGCGAGACTGTCCAGGCCTTGCGCCTGCATGCTCTCCCCGCCCACGCCCATGAAGCGGGCGCGGCCGCTGGTGGCGCGCGTCAGGGCGGTCATGAGGCGCGCGCCCAGAAGATCACCGGATGGCTCGCCGGTCACGATACAGATGAGGGGGCCATCGCCCGTCATGGCGCCTCGTCCGCCACCGCCACACCCATCACGAACAGCCCGAGGGCGTCGGCACGGGCGATGATGCCGGCGCGGTCGACCATCAAGGCGCCCCCCGCTTGCACGGCGACACCCCGCAGCCCGGCGGCATGCGCGTTGTTGATCGTGGTCACGCCGATGGTCGGCAGGTCGACGCGCTGCTCCTGCCCTGGTTTGGAAGTCTTGACCAGTACTCCGCCCAGCCCGTCGCGGCGCAAGGCGGCACAGCGGCCAAGCATGTCATCCGTCCCCTCGATGGCCTCCACGGCCAGGACCAGTCCTTGCTGAACCACCGCCCCCTGCCCGACGTCCATGGCCCCCAGCGCACGCGCGATCCGCACGCCATGAAGCACATCCGCCATGGCCTGTTCATCGGGCTGGTGTCTGCCAAGGATACCAAGGGGCGCCAGAATTTCATCGCCCAAAAGGTCATCCGCGCCGATGACGGAAAATCCCTCGTTTTCCAGTTCCTCGACGACATGGCGCAGCAGCCCGTCATCACCCAGAGCCTTCATGCCAATGCGGGCGAACAGGCGCGCGGCGCGCCAGTCGGGCCGCAGATCGGTCAGGCTCGGGCGGCGCACCGCACCTGCCAGGACGACCTGTGTCACGGCGTGCTCATGAAGAATGCGAATGGCATCGCCGACCGCACCGAGGCGCACCCAGGCCGTCGGCGCATCCCCAAGAACCGCAGAGTCGGCGAAGCCCTCCAGGGCCAGAACGAAGAACGGCCGCCCGTCGCGCCGGCAGGCTGCGATCAGGCGGCCGGGAAGATTGCCCCCGCCAGCAATGATGCCGAGTTTGGCGAACCCGCCAGACGCCGCCGGGGAATTTTCAGGCGTCATTATCCGCCGCCGACGCGTCCATCGCCGGAACCCGTTCTGGACGGCACAGGGAACGGCTGGCGTCCACTTCCAGGAAGCGGATGACATCCTGCACCGGCGGGCTGTCGGCAAAGGTTTCTCGGACCGCCTTCAGCCGGTCCACCCACACGCCCTCTCCGCCCGTTCCGAACAGCATCCGATACGCGGCGCGCATCATGTGGATGTCGTCTCGCGTCGTCCCGCGGCGCTTCAGGCCGATGATGTTCAGGCCCTCCAGGCGGGCACGCTTGCCCATCACCACCCCGTTGGGAATGACGTCTCCCTCGACGCCCGACATGCCGCCGATCATGGCACCATTGCCGATGCGCACGAACTGGTGAATTGCCGCCCCGCCGCCGATGATGGCGTTGTTGCCGATGCTCACATGGCCGCCCAGCAGGACATGGTTCATGACCTGACAGTTGTCCCCGACATCGCAGTCATGGGCAATGTGGCAGCCGATGGCCAGCAGCGTGTTTTCCCCGACCGACGTAAGGCCGGTGCCGAATGCGGTGCCGCGATTGACGGTGACGTGCTCGCGGATGATGGTGTTGCGGCCGATCTCGACGCAGGTCGGCTCACCCTTGTAGCGCAGGTGTTGCGGCGGGCCGCCAACCACGGCAAAGCTGTGTACCTGTACGCCCTCGGCCAAGGTGGTCCAGCCATCGACGATGGCGCTAGCGTGCAAGGTGACGTTCTCGCCCAGCGTAACGTTCGGACCGACGACGCAGAAAGGCCCAATGGCGACGCTATCGGCAAGACGGGCGCCATCGGCGATGATCGCCGTGGGATGAATGGAAGGCATCATTTATCCAAAATCATGGCAGCGTACGTGGCTTCGGCAACCAAAGTTCCGGCAACCCGGCCCTCGGCCTTGAACTTCCACACGTTGCCGCGCGCGCGTTCCTTGGCCACATGCAGTTCCAGGCGGTCGCCCGGCCCCACCGGCTTGCGGAAGCGAGCGTTTTCCACCGACATGAAATAGACCAGTTTGCCCTCGGCCGTCTTGCCCATGGTATGGACGACCAGAACGGCGGCCGTCTGCGCCATCGCTTCGATGATCATCACACCAGGCATAACGGGGTGCTGCGGAAAGTGGCCCTGGAAGAACGGCTCGTTGACCGACACGTTCTTTATGCCGATCGCCGACTCGCCCGGCCGCACGTCGATCAGACGGTCCACCATCAACATCGGATAGCGGTGGGGGATCATTTCCATGATCCGCTCGATGCCGATCTCAAAGCCTTCGGTTGCGGCGGCGCCGTCCATGCCTTCGGTCACGCTGTTCATCTGTTCTCGTTCCACCTCTTCTTCACGGGGCGCGCGACACCAATTTCTTGAGCGCCGCCACCTCGCGCCAATAGTCCTTGATCGGCTTGGCAGGCGATCCCATGACGACCGCGCCCGCCGGAACGTCGCGCATCAGGCCCGACTGGGCGGCAACCTGCGCCCGATCACCCACCGTCACATGGTCGGCCATTCCCACCTGCCCGCCGAGGACAACGCCCCGGCCGAGGTGGCAAGACCCTGAAACGCCGACCTGCGCGACAACCACGCTGCCCGCTCCAATTGTCACGTTGTGCCCGATCTGGACGAGGTTGTCTATCCTGCACCCCTCGCCGATCACGGTGTCCTGAGCGGCGCCGCGGTCAATCGTGGTGTTGGCACCGACCTCGACATCGTCGCCGATGATAACGCGGCCAAGCTGCGGGATCCTTAGATGCCCGCCCGGTCCGCTGGCAAAGCCAAAGCCGTCCTGACCGATACGACAGCCCGGATAAATCCGCACCTGCCGACCGATCAGCGCGTGCGACACCGAGGCCCCGGCGCCAATCCGGCACCGTTCTCCTAGGACGACACTCCGGCCGATCACCGCGTTAGGCTCAATGATGCACCCAGCCCCGATGCGAGCGCCCGCGCCGATCACCGCACCGGCGTCAATCTGGACCCCTTCGCCCACTTCGGCGGTCGCATCGACCACAGCAGACGGATGGATCCGCGCCTCAGGCGTCGGATCGGGATAGAACAGGGTGGCAATAACGGCAAAGGCATGGTGCGCATCGGCGGCCAGAATCAAGCCCATACCCGCCGGAGCGTGCTCGGCAAATTCAGGCCGCAGGATGCAAGCCCCCGCTTGAGTGTCAGCCAATTGCTCCAGGTACTGCTTGCCGTTCACGAAAACGAGGTCGCCAGCCCCGGCAGTCTGGAGCGTCCCGATATCGGTAATTACCTGTTCTGGCGCGGCGTTGCGGAGTTCTCCGCCAACGGCCGAGGCCAGTGCGCCAAGGGCAAACGGCCCTGCCCGCTCAAAAAACCTGGGATCGGCCATGTCAACGTCTCCGCGTCTGGTCCGCCGCTCCACCAGCCTCGTCCGCAAGGTCGGGCAGGCTGTCGGGATCGGCCATCACGACACTGGGCAGGTCCTTATCGACGCGCGCCAGAACGGCCTCGGTGATATCCATTGATGGATCAAACAGAAATACCTGAGTCCGATACAGCAGCAGATTCATGCCGCGCTGCGAGGCAATGGCGTCGGCGGCCAGAATTACGGCGGACTGCACCTCGTTCATGGCAGTGTTGAACGCCCGTTCCAGATTGCGGCGCCGCTTCTGGACCTCGGCCTGGAACTCCGCCACCCGTGCCTGAAAAGCCTGATGACGGGTATTAAACGCTTCGGGCGTGAGGGTGGAGCGCAGTCGCCCCAATTCCTGGTCCGTTTCCCGCAGCCCTTTTTCAACGTCCGCCGCCCGCGTCTGATATTTGTCCAAATAGGACTCACGCTGGGCGACAACCTTCTGGGCTGCCATGGACTTTGCCAGGATATGCTGGAGGTCGATAACCCCGACCACCGGCTTGGGAGGCATGGGGGTTCCCGTCTGAGCGATGGCAGGGGCGGCCGTTACGACCGCCCCCATCATTACCAAACCGGCCAGCCCGCGCAGGGCGGAGCGAAGCACGCCGCCAGACGCCATCAGAACCTCGTCCCGAAGTTGAAGCGGAAGAACTCGGTGCGGTCCCAATCTTCCTTGAGCACGGCCTGAGCCAAGTCGATGCTGACCGGACCCATCGGCGACACCCACACCAGACCGACGCCCACCGAGGCGCGCGGCGCGCTGGAAGTCAGGATGTTGTACTTGTTGGTCCCATCCGGCTCGCCAATCATGCCGATATCACTGAATGCCTTGCCGGTCAGGCCAAGCTCCTGCGGCAGGCCCAACGGGAACCGCAGTTCCGCCGTAGCAGCGGCCATCCACTTGCCGCCCAGTACGTCCTTGGTACCGGAATCGCGAGGGCTGGCGCCGCCGTATTCAAAGCCACGCAGGCTGTCACCGCCCAGATAATAGTTGCGGTTGAAGCGCACGTCCTTGCCAAAGCCGGCCACGATGCCTGCGCTGCCCTGCACTGCGAGCGTCACGTCGTCAGTGATCGGGAAGTACTGCCCGCCGTCAACCGTGGTGCGGAAGAAGTTCTCATCCCCACCGATGCCGGCAAGGTCATTGCTCAGGCGGGCGAAGTAGCCCTCACGCGGATCGACTAGGCTGTCACGGCGGTCGTAGGTCAGCGTCTGGCTGACCATCGACAGCGTCGTGGACCCCAGGCTGTCCTTGATGGCCTGCGAGGCAGAGGTCGGCACGTTCTCGATGGCCGTCCGCGACACTGTGTACTTAATCCCCTGCGTCAGGCGGTCCGTGTAGTTGAAGCCCATGCGCAAGGCCGCGCCGGTCTCCTTGGTGTCGTAAGAGGACTCGTCTTGAAGGTCGCTTCGGGTGTGGAACACGTCAAAGCCCGCAGCCAGCGGCCGATCCAGGAAGTACGGCTCGGTGAAGCTGAGGTCGATTTCCTGGCGGCGTTGCGCCAAGGTGAGCTTGCTGCGCAGGTCCTGCCCACGGCCCAACAAGTTCCGCTCGCGGAGGGAAATGTCGAACAGGGCGCCCATGCCGCTGGACCAGCCGACGCCGAACGACAATTCGCCGGTTGACCGCTCCTGAACCTCGACCTGAACCACGGTCCGGTCAGGCGCGGTTTCGGAGGGCACGTTGTTGACCCGCACATCCTCGAAGAAACCGAGGTTACGAATGCGCTGCTGCGACCGCCGCAGTCGGGCGGTGTTGAACGCATCGCCTTCCACCAGACGGAACTCGCGGCGGACGACACGGTCCAGCGTGCGGACGTTGCCGGAGATGTCGATGCGCTCGACATACACGCGGGGGCCTTCCTGCACGTCGAAGACAATGTTGATGGTCTGGTTTTCACGGTCGCGCGTGACGCGTGGCCGCACGTCAACGAAGGCATACCCCATTTCGCCAAGGGCATCCGTCATCGCCTGGACTGTGTTTTCCACTTCGTCGGCGTTGTACCAATCGTTGGACGTGACGGTGATCAGCGGCCGCAGGACGTCCGGCGACACATCGGGCAGCGCAACCTCCACGTCGATGTCGCCAAAGCGATACCGTTCACCTTCGTCGAGGGTGAAGGTCACATAAAACCCAGCGCGGTCCGAGGTCAGTTCCGCCACCGCCGAAACCACGCGGAAGTCGGAATAGCCTTGGCGCAAGTAATGGCGGCGCAGAAGCTCGCGGTCGAACGTCAGACGGTCGGGGTCGTAGGTGTCCACCGACGAGAAGAACCGATACCAGCGTTCCTCGCGGGTGGCGATTTCCTCCCGCAGGCGCCCGTCGGAGAACTTTTCGTTGCCGACGAAATTGATGCGCCGAATGTAGGTCGGCGGCCCTTCGTTGATCTCGAACGCGAGATCGACGCGGTTCTGTTCCAGTTCGATGATCTTCGGCTCGACGGTCACGGCATAGCGACCGGAGCGGCGATAGACGTCGAGAACGCGCGTGACGTCCGCCTGCACCTTGGCGCGGGTGTAGACCTGACGCGGCCGGAGCTGCACCTCGGACTCCAGGACGGTGTCGTCGATGCGCTTGTTACCTTCAAAGGCGATGCGGTTGATGATCGGGTTTTCAACCACCCGGACGGTCAACGAATTTCCCGTCCGGCCAATTGTCACGTCAGCGAACAACCCCGTGGCGAACAGGCTCTTGAGGGAACTGTCAATCCGCGCCGGGTCGAATTCGTCGCCTTCCTTCAGGACCATGTAGGCGCGAACCGTTTCAGGCTCGATGCGCTGGTTCCCTTCAACGATGACCTGCTGGATCACCGGCCCGCTGGCCTGCCCACCCCCCCCCTGCGCGGAGGGCACCCCAAAACCAGGCGCGGAGGAAAACTGTGCCCAGGCCGGCGCCGCGACAACGGCACAGGACAGGACGGCCATAACGCAAGCGGCAGCCGCCGACATCGGACGAACGGACAAAAGAAGCCCCCTATTGTATCTCGGCCCCTCACACAGGACCTTACTCAGCCAGTCCTACGGCTATTGCCGTCAACCTTGAACGAAACGAACGATGTCGTTGAATGTCGCAAAGATCATTAACCCGATTACGAAGACAAGTCCAAGCCTCAGACCAACCTCCTGCGCACGCTCGCCCAGCGGCTTGCCGCGCAACGCCTCCACACCGTAGAACAGCAAGTGCCCGCCGTCGAGAAGCGGAATTGGGAAAAGGTTGATCAGCCCCAGGTTGACGGACAGCAGGGCGGTGAACATCACCACGCTGACGAAGCCGAGTTGAGCCATTTGGCCCGACGCCTGCGCGATGCCCAGCGGCCCGCCCAGGTCCTCGGTCCCGCGCGCGCCGGTGATCATCTGGCCGACCGCCGCGATGGTGCCGGTGACGACGTGCCAGGTGTGGCCGACCGCCTCCCCCAACGCCGCCACCGGGCCATACTTCACGATTTCCCCGGCCGTGCGATCGACCTGAACGCCCAGCAATGGAGTCTTCTGAACCTTGCCGAAGATGTTTTCGATCTCGTGAATCTGCGGAACGGCGGTCACGGTCCGCTCGACTCCGTCGCGCAGGAATACCACCTCCATCGGCCCGGTCCCGTAGATCGGAACCAGGGACTGAATATCCTCGAAGCGCGAGATCGCCTTGCCGGCCATGCTGATGATCAGATCGCCTTGGCGCAGCCCCGCCTGTTCGGCCGCGCTGCCCGGTTGCACGCCGCCGAGCACGGCAGGCGTCTGATATTGCCCCACCGTCATGAACACGCCGGCGAATACCAGGATGGCAAACACAAAATTGGACGCCGGACCCGCAAACACGATGGCGGCGCGCTGCGCAACGCTCTTGTGCGGGAAGGCTTGGCGACGGTCCTCCTCGGACATCTCCTCGCCGCTGCTGGTCGCACTGGCGGCATCGGCATCGCCGAAGAACTTCACATAGCCGCCCAGCGGAATGGCGCTGATCCGCCACCGCGTGCCGTTGCGGTCGGTGCGGCCAAATAACTCACGTCCGAAGCCGACGGAGAATACCTCAACCTTCACGCCGCACCGCCGGGCTACCCAGAAATGCCCGAACTCATGAACGAACACGACGACCGTCAGAATCACCAGGAAAGGCAGGACATAGGTCCAGAGAAGGCTGAGAAATTCCATGAAACCTACACGCTAAGGCGTTGAAGTGCCAATGAAGGCACCGGGAGTGCGCCGATCAGACGACGCGCCGCGCACAGGCTTCGTGGGCATGACGCCGGGCCATGGCATCGGCCTCCAGCACGTCATCGACCGAAGTCGGCGCCGGCGCAACGACCGCCTCCAGGGTATCCTCGACAACGGCGGCGATCTCCAGAAAGCCGATGCGTCGATCAAGGAAGCTGGCCACGGCAATCTCGTTCGCGGCATTCAGTATTGTAGGTGCCGCCCCCCCGCTTTGCAAGGCGCGCCGAACGAGGCGCAGGGCCGGGAAGCGTCCGGGATCGGGCGCCTCAAAGGTCAAGCTGCCCAACTGCGCGAGGTCCAGACGGGGACTGGGCGCCGCCATGCGCTGCGGCCAGCCGAGCGCGAAGGCGATGGGCGTCCGCATGTCGGGCGACCCGAGTTGCGCCAGCACCGACCCATCCACATAAGAAACCGTGGAGTGAATGACTGACTGCGGATGAACCAGAATGTCGATGCGGTCTTCGGGCAAGCCGAACAGGTGGTGGGCCTCGACCAGTTCCAGGCCTTTGTTGAACATCGTCGCGCTGTCGACCGATATCTTGGCACCCATCGACCAGTTGGGATGGGCCACGGCCTGCTCCGGCGTGACGGCGGCCATGTCCTCCCGCGCCCAGGTGCGGAAAGGGCCACCCGATGCGGTCAACGTGATGCGTTCGACCTTGTCGATCTGCGAGAAGTCAAACACCTGGAAAATAGCCGAATGCTCGCTGTCCACCGGCAACAGTGTGGCACCATGACGAGCCACCGCGGCCATCACCAGATTGCCGGCGCAGACGAGGCATTCCTTATTCGCCAAGCCGATGATGGCGCCGCGCTTGATGGCCGCCAGCGTTGGCTCCAGCCCCGCCGCCCCGACGATGGAGGCCATGACCCACTCGGCCGGGCGATCGGCGGCTTCGATCAGCGCAGCAGGTCCGGCGCCCGCAATGATACCGCTGCCAGCCAGGGCCTCGTTCAGCGGCGCGTAGAGGTCGGGATCGGCGATGACCGCCATGCGCGCCCCAAATTCCCGCGCCAGGGCGGCCAGCTCGGCCACGTTGCGGTGGGCCGTCAGGGCCTCGACCTGATAGGACGCACGGTTGCGGCGGAGCAGGTCGAGGGTACTCGCCCCGATCGATCCGGTGCATCCAAGGACCGTAACACTGCGGGGCGTGGTGCTCATCTCCAGATCTCCAGCCCGCCACCGAATGCCAGACTGACCAGAGCCACCACCGGAGCGGCGGCAATCAATCCGTCCACACGGTCAAGAACGCCCCCGTGGCCGGGAATGATGGCACTGGAGTCCTTCACGTTGAACCGCCGCTTCACCGATGATTCAAACAGATCACCAATCTGCCCGACTACGGCAAGGCCCGCACTGAAAGCCGCGAGTCCGCCCCACGCCGAAAGCCCCATGGACAGCCCAAACGCGGCCCCGACCACCCCAGCGGCGACCATGCCGCCCAGCAGTCCGGCCCAGGTCTTCTTGGGGCTGATACGTGGCGCCAACAGGGGGCCTCCGATGGTCCGCCCAGCGGCGTAGGCGCCGGTATCGGTCGCCCAGATGATGCAGAACAGCCAGAACATTGTGGCCGGGCCGCCGTCCTCGCGCAGCCACACCAAGGCCACCACCGGCAATCCGATGTACAGCGCCCCGAGCGACAACCAGCCCGACCGGCTCAGGACGGCGATCAACAGGCAGCCAACCCACACCAAGGCCACGGCGGGCACTGGAAAGGCCACGGCGGCCAGTCCAGCCACCGCCACGACCAATGCCAGAAGGCGGCCGGACACGCTGAACCGGCCCCGGCACATGCGGTCCCATTCCCATGCCATCACCGCCCCGGCGACGGCCACCAGGATATCGAAATACGGAGATCCCAGCCACACCGCGACCAACGCCACGGGAGCCATGACCAAGGCGGACAGGGCGCGGGTCAGCAGCATGGTGGGCCGCCTCAGACCTGCATGATTTCCTGTTCCTTGTGCTGCAGGGCATCGTCGATGCGCTTGATGGTCTGGTCGGTCAGCGTCTGGATGTCCGTCTGGTGTTGACGGTGCTCGTCCTGCGTGATGACGCCGTCCTTTTCCATCTTCTTGAGCGTATCATTGCCGTCGCGCCGCACGTTTCGGACCGCGACGCGCGCCGCCTCGGAATACTTGCTGGCGATCTTGGTCAGTTCCTGGCGGCGCTCTTCATTGAGCGGCGGAATCGGCACGCGGATGGTCTGTCCATCAGGCGACGGATTCAGGCCCAGGCCGGAGTCACGGATGGACTTTTCGACGGCCTTGACCATCGATTTGTCCCACACTGTGACGGTCAGCATGCGCGGCTCGGGGACACCGACCGTGCCGACCTGGCTCAACGGCATGGACTGGCCATAGGCCTCCACCTGGACCGGATCGAGAAGGCTGGCGTGGGCGCGGCCAGTGCGCAGGCCCGCGAACTCCTTCTTCAACACCTCAACGGTCTGCTCCATGCGGTGCTTCACGTCACTCTTGAGTTCGGCGTAAGATCCGGGTGTGGACACGGTCACTTCTCCTCGGTGATGATGGTAAAACGCCCCTCGCCGCGGAGCACGGCCGCGAGAGCGCCTTCCTCATGCATGTTAAACACGATCACGGGCATCCGGTTCTCGCGGGCCAAGGCAATGGCCGAAGCGTCCATGACGCGCAGATCCTTGGCCAGAACCTCGGTATACGAAAGCCGGTCGTACCGCTCCGCCGTGCTGTCCTTCTTGGGGTCGGCGCTGTACACGCCATCGACCTGGGTGGCCTTGAGCAAGGCGTCGCAGTTGACCTCGATGGCCCGCAGCGCGGCAGCGGTATCGGTGGTAAAGAACGGGTTGCCGGTGCCGGCGGCAAAGATCACCACGCGGCTTTTCTCCATGTGGCGGACGGCGCGGCGCCGGATATAGGGTTCGCACACCGCCGACATGGGAATGGCCGATTGAACGCGCGTGGTGACGTCCATCTTCTCAAGGGCGTTTTGCACGGCCAGGGCATTCATGACGGTGGCCAGCATGCCCATGTAATCGGCGCTGGTGCGGTCCATGCCTTGAGCGGCGCCGGACACGCCACGGAAGATGTTGCCGCCGCCGATGACCAGACAGACCTGCACGCCGCTTTGGACGACCGCCTTGATCTCGCTGGCCAGGCGCTGCACCGTTTCGGTGTCGAGACCGTACTCGCGCGGTCCCATCAGCCCTTCTCCCGAAACCTTGAGGAGCACGCGGCGGAAGATCGGCGGGGAAGCCATGGGCGTACCTTCTTGAGCTGAGGGTGTGGACCACGGAGGCGGCACGTGGGCGCCGCCCCGTAATATCGAGAGCAGGCGAAAAAAGGGGCAACACCGGCGCGGAGTTTACACGATTCCGCGTCTGTGTCGCCCCCCTATTCCCCCCTCTTTCCGGCTGGAAAAAGGGGTAAGGATGATTAACCCTTAACCGCAGCAGCAACTTCGGCGGCGAAGTCGCTCTCTTCCTTCTCGACGCCTTCGCCCAGGGCGAAGCGCACGAAGCCGGTCAGCGCGACGGGCTTGCCGATTTCCTTGGCGAGGTTTTCGATAACCTTGCTGATCTTGCTTTCGCCGTCGATGACGTAGATCTGCTCGATCAGGCAGACTTCTTCGTAGTACTTGCGCAGGCGGCCTTCGACCATCTTGGCGATGATGTCTTCGGCCTTACCGGACGCACGGGCCTGCTCGGACAGAATATCCCGCTCACGGTCCAGGGCCGACGTGTCCACCGCGTCGCGGTTCAGGAACAGCGGGTTGGCGGCGGCGACGTGCATGGCGATCTGCTTGCCGACTTCGTCCAGGCGGGCCTTGTCACCCTCGGACTCCAGCGCGACCAGCACACCGATCTTGCCCATGCCGGGCTGGATGGCGGAGTGGACGTAGGTGGACACCACGCCCGAACCGACCTTCAGGCCGGTGGAGCGGCGCAGGTTCATGTTTTCGCCGATGGTGGCGATCATGTGGGTGACCTGCTCCTCGACGGTGCGCTCGGTGCCCGGGTAGTTGGTGGCCTTGAGGGTCGCGATATCGCCACCGACGGACAGAGCCACTTCGGCCACACCCTTGGCGAAATCCTGGAACTTGTCGTTGCGGGCCACGAAGTCGGTCTCGGCGTTGACTTCGGCAACGGCGGCAGCGGTACCGGAGGACGCCACGGCGACCAGACCCTCGGCAGCGACGCGGCCAGCCTTCTTGGCGGCGGCGGCGAGGCCCTTCTTACGCAGCCAGTCGACGGCAGCTTCGAGGTCGCCGGCGGTCTCGGCCAGCGCCTTCTTGCAATCCATCATGCCGGCGCCGGTCTTCTCGCGCAGGTCCTTCACCAGAGCGGCAGTGATCTCGGCCATTGCTCTTAACCCTTCTCAGTTCATCGGTTGTGCCGTGTGAATAGGCGAATGCAGATTGGCCGCAAAACAATGGCGGCGACCCGCAGGCGCCGCCATCATTCGGGAACCAGCCCCTGCCCCGCATGGGACAAGGACGGTCCCAGCGGCGGAGTTTATTCCGCGGACTTGTCGGCTTCGACCAAGGCGGGCTCGACCGGAGCCTGCTCGCCCGCACCGACGTCAACGCCCGCAGCGGTCATTTCGGCCTGGATGCCGGTCAGAACGGCGCCAGCGATCAGGTCGCAATACAGCTTGATGGCGCGCAGGGCGTCGTCGTTGCCAGGGATCGGGAATTCGACGTTCAGCGGGTCGGAGTTGCTGTCGAGCACGGCGACGACCGGAATGCCCAACTTCTTCGCCTCGTTGACGGCCAGCGACTCCTTGCAGGTGTCGATGATGAACAGGACGTCGGGCAGGCCGCCCATGTCCTTGATGCCACCGAGCGCGCGGTCCAGCTTTTCCATTTCGCGCGACAGATTGAGCTGCTCACGCTTGGTCAGGCCGGACACCTGGCCGGTGCCGAGCATTTCTTCAAGTTCGCGCAGGCGGCGGATGGAGTGGTTGATGGTCTTCCAGTTGGTGAGCATGCCGCCCAGCCAACGATGGTTGACGTAGTACTGGCCGCAACGCTGGGCGGCGTCGGCAACGATTTCCTGCGCCTGACGCTTGGTGCCGACGAACAGAACGCGGCCACCGCCAGCGGTCACTTCACGCACCTTTTCCATGGCGCGCTGGAGCAGCGGAACGGTCTGCTGCAGGTCGATGATGTGAACGCCATCGCGCACGCCGTACAGGAACGGCTGCATCTTGGGGTTCCAGCGACGGGTGTTGTGACCGAAGTGGCAGCCAGCTTCGACAAGCTGACGCATGGAGAATTCGGGAAGCGCCATTTAAGCCTCGCTTATTCCGGTTGAGCCTCCGCGGGAAAGTGAACCAGGGACCATTCCCTGGCACCGGAAACGACGAAGCGATTACGCCTCGCCGCGTACCCGCGTGCGTGGTTGAGGCCCGGTATTTAGCCCCTGCGGCCCCGAAAGGCAAGTGCGGATTACTGGAACAATTGAAGGATGACGCGCGGACTGGTCCCGGCAATGGACATGCTGCGCGCGGCGAGGTCTTGCTGCACAATTCATCCCGCCCAGTAGCGTGAAAGCCGCTCTCAAAATTTGCACTGCGATACACGTTCAGAGGGCCTAAAAACAATCAAATATCGCAGCATAATCGTAGTTGCTTAGATTTCCCGGACCTCAGTAATTCCCGGAATGTCCTTTAAGGCCGCCAGGGTCCCACCTGCAAGGGCGTATCCGTCTTTGAGTGAAACCTCCACTTCCTGACTGCCGGTGCGCGGCACAAGCACGATGCGGCCGTGTCCACGGGCGTCGCGCGACAAGATCTGCTTGAGTTGATCGAGGACGTGAACGTCGCTGAAGTACACCATGACTTTCTTGGTCACCTTCGACACGACGGAATCAATAGTCGTCACATGCTGCGCCAGCAGACGCACCTGCTCGCCCTCCAGCCGGGCATCCATGGAGATCAAAAGCGGGCGTCCCGACTCCAGAAACTCACGACTTGCCTGCAAGACCTCGGAAAAGAACATGGCTTCGTAAGCGCCACCGGCATCGGACAAGCTCACGAAGGCGTAGCGTGACCCGTTCTTGCCGACCTTCTCCTTCCGTCCGCCGACGATGGCGGCCATCTTCACCGGGCTGGAGCCGCCGTTCTTGAGATAAGTCAGCAAATCGCTTGATGGCACTGCGTCCAGGCGTGCCAAGGTCGTGGCGTAGCTGTCCAGAGGATGCGCCGAAAGGAAAAACCCGATTGCCGCCTTTTCTTCGTTCAACAGGTCGGTCTTGGACCAGCGATCCTCAGGCTTGAGAGGCGGCAGGGTAAACGTCGGCCCCTCGGTTGGCCCCCCGAACAGACTGACCTGATCGGAGGACCGCTCCTCCGCCGCCGCCTGGGCGTGACGCATTACGGTCTCGATGCCGTTGAATAGCTTGGCGCGGTCGCTTTCGAGGGCATCAAACGCCCCGGCCCGCGTCAGGTTTTCCAGCAGCCGCTTGTTGACGGCCTTGGTATCGACCCGCTTGGCGAAGTCTTGAATTGAGCGGAACGCACCGCCTTTATCGCGCTCGGCGACAATGCTGTCCATGGCCGCCTCGCCGACGTTCTTGACGGCGGCCAGGGCGTAGCGCACCGCCCCCTTGGCGGGCTGGCCATCCAGTTCGACCGAGAACCGCACGCGCGAGCGGTTGATGTCGGGCGGCAACAGCGGGACGTTCAGACGCTTGAGTTCGGTCTTGAATGTCTCCAGCTTGTCGGTGTTCTGCATGTCATAGGTCATGATCGCAGCCATGAACTCGACCGGGAAGTTGGCCTTCACGTAAGCTGTCTGGTAGGCCACCAGGGCGTAGGCGGCGGCGTGCGACTTGTTGAAGCCGTAGCCGGCGAACTTGGCAATGGTGTCGAAGATTTCCGAGGCGCGTTGCCGAGGCGTGCCGCGCGCTTCGCAGCCGTCCTCGAACATCTTGCGCTGCTGGTCCATTTCCTCCTTGATCTTTTTGCCCATGGCGCGGCGCAGCAGGTCGGCGCCGCCGAGCGAATACCCGGCCAGGACCTGAGCGGCCTGCATGACCTGTTCCTGATAGATCATGATGCCGTAGGTTTCCTTCAGCACCGGCTCCAGGTCCGGGTGCATCCAGTCCACGGGTTCGTCACCCTTCTTGCGGGCGATGTAGGATGGAATGTTGTCCATCGGGCCGGGGCGATACAGCGCCACCACGGCGATGATGTCCTCCAGGCAGTCGGGCTTGAGCTTGGTCAGAACGTCGCGCATGCCCTGGGATTCCAACTGGAACACCCCGGCGGTTTCGCCCCGGCTGAGCATCTCGTAACTTTTCACGTCGTCCAGCGGCAGGGCCGACAGGTCGATGTCCTGCCCCCTCGCCTGCTTGATGAGGCGCACCGCTTCGGCCAGCACCGACAACGTCTTGAGGCCCAGGAAGTCGAACTTCACCAGACCGGCGCTTTCCACCCACTTCATGTTGAACTGCGTGACCGGCATGTCCGAATTGGGGTCGCGGTAGAGCGGCACCAACTCGTCGAGCGGCCGGTCGCCGATCACCACACCGGCGGCATGGGTCGAGGCGTGGGAGTACAGCCCCTCCAGCCGCTGCCCGATGCGCAACAGGGTGGCCACCTGGGGATCGCCGTCGCGCAGACTCTGAAGCTGGGGTTCCTGCTCGATGGCTTCCTTGAGACTGACGGGCGCCGCGGGGTTGTTGGGCACCATCTTGCAAATCTTGTCCACGTAGCCGAGCGGCATCTCCATCACGCGCCCGACCGACCGCAGTACCGCGCGGGCCTGCAACTTCCCAAAGGTGATGATCTGGGCCACCTTGTCATGGCCGTAGGCGTCCTGAACGTAGCGGATGACCTTTTCGCGGCGGTCCTGGCAGAAGTCGATGTCGAAGTCGGGCATGGACACGCGTTCGGGATTCAGGAACCGCTCGAACAGCAACTGGAACCGCAAGGGGTCCAGGTCGGTGATGGTCAGCACCCACGCAACGACCGAGCCAGCACCCGACCCACGGCCCGGCCCGACCGGGATATCGTGGTCCTTGGCCCACTGGATGAAGTCGGCAACGATGATGAAATAACCCGGAAAGCCCATCTGGATAATCACGCCCAGTTCGTATTCCAGGCGATCCCAGTATGGCTTGGCGGCGGCGGCGCGGTCTTCCTCGGTCATGCCGGGCTGGAAGACGTGGACCTCCAGCCGGGCGCGCAGACCGTCGGCGGCCATGGCGCGCAAGACATCTTCTTCGGAGCTGTCCTTGGCGCGGGCCGACTGCGGCAGGATCGGCGCGCGCTTTTCGACCATGTACGAGCAGCGCCGGGCAATCACCAACGTATTATCCACCGCCTCGGGCAGGTCGGCGAACAGTTCGCGCATTTCGGTCGCGGACTTGAAACGGTGGTGCGGCGTCAGGCGGCGGCGATCGGATACCGACAGGGTCAGTTTCTGCGACATGCAAATCAGCACGTCGTGGGCTTCGTACATATCCTCGTCGAGGAAGAAGCAGTCGTTGGTGGCGACCAGCGGAATGTCGTGGGCATAGGCCAGTTCGATGAACGCCGGTTCGACCTTGTCCTCATCAGGCATGTCGTGCCGCTGGAGTTCCATGTACAGGCGACCAGCGAACGACTGCTTCAAGCGGGCCAGCACGGCTTCGGCATCCGCCGTGCGGTCCTCCAGCAGCAATCGCCCGAGCGGACCGCCGACCCCGCCGGTCAACAAGATCAGGCCATCGGCATGACGTTCCAGATCGTCCAGGGAAATCTGAGCGACTTCATGCCCGTCAGACTCCAAAAACGATGCCGAGACGAGCTTGATCAGGTTGGCGTAACCGGTGGCGTTCTGGCACAGCAGGACGATGTTGTCCGGGTCAAGCGCCTTGACCTGCTCGCGCGCCCCGAACCCGCGTTCGGGCTTGTCCTCCCGGCGCAGCGCCACCTGGCAGCCAATGACGGGCTGCACCCCCTCGCCCGCCAGCGTGACCGAAAACTCCAGGCCGCCGAACATGTTGCGGGTGTCGGTGATGGCGACGGCCGGCATGGCCATCTCCTTGCACACCTTGCCCAGTTTCTTGATCTGGATCGCGCCTTCGGCCATCGAATAGGCGGTATGGACGCGGAGATGTACGAAGTCGGCGATGGGCATTCACGAAGCATCCACGAGAGGCAGGGCAAGCCCCCGACTATAGGATAAGTCGCCGCTCCAGAGCTACCGCCGACACTCGGGCAGTGAAAGATCGGGCGTCGCATCGCCGTAATACGTCCGCAACGCGCCGTTTCTCATGACCACCACCGCCCTGCCCCGAGGAGCGCCCGCCACCGGCGCCAGACAGGCGGCATGGCGGCCTCCCGCCTCGCGCCAAGCCTTGGTGGCGGCCAGCATCAAATCACGGGCTGATTGGCCGTGCACGAATCCTTTGGGACATTGCGTACGGGTGCCGCCGCCCGGAACCCGATACTGAACGCCGAACGACCGGATGGGGCCGTCCCTTTCCTGCACCGAGCAAGCCTCCGTGAACGATGCCCAGCCATTACGCTGGGCTTGCAGATATCGCCCCTGATAGTGGAATCCCGCCAAGTTATCCGAGGACGGCTCGCCGCAAAAAATGTGGGCAAATCCATCGGCACCAAACCATGCCTCGCTCAACGCCTCAAGGCCTCCGGCGGCGGCGGCGATGTCGGGATGTCCGTTCATCAGGGCCGTGAAGGCGGCGCGGTCCGGGGTGCTTCCCCAGGTACCGCAAAGCTCCAGAACGGCATGGTCGAAGGCGTCCAACAATGGCGGCGGGGGCTGCATGTCCCCCGGCCCCTCATCGACGTGATCGAAGAACGGCAGGGCCGCTTGAGCCTTGGGCGTGCCGCTACAGTCGGTGGGCACCCAGCGGTCGCCGCGTGGCGTCCGCAGCCGCACGAATTCCCCAGAGCGGTGCCGGTCCACCACGGCGTATCGTCCAGGCGCCAGGGTTTCGGTGCTTCCCGCAACGTCAGCTATGCGATTGGCGGCCGGGCATGTCGCGGCTGTGGTGAGTGTCTCCGTCGCGGCGGCCGGGTGAGTCACCAGAACGAACGCTATCACGACGACACACAGCCACCGCATGGTCAGACCCTTTCCAGTTCCACCACCAGGCCGTCGCGCAGGCTGACCGTGCGGTCCATGCGGCGGGCGAGTTCGGGGTTATGCGTGGCGATCAACGCCGCAAGCCCTTCCTCACGGACCAGTCTCAGCAACTCGACGAACACCCCGTCCGAGGTGTGCGG
>JBAYSM010000004.1:0-40363 GCA_041676205.1 Rhodospirillaceae bacterium
CCCTCGATGCGGTCCGATACCTGATCGAGCGCGGTCAGGATGATGACCGGCGTTACGTCGCCCCGCGCCCGCAACCGCTGCAGGAAGGGAATGCCCCGTCCATCGGGCAGCATCAGGTCCAGCAGCACGAGATCAAAGGCCGTTCCCACAATCGCATCGTTTGCTGCATCAAGGCGTGTCAGCCAGTCCACCGAATGCCCGTCGCCCGCGATCTGGTCGCGCACGGCGGCGCCAAGAACGGCGTCATCTTCAATCAGCAATATTCGCATGTGCCGTTCCCCCAGGGTCTTCAATACTTATCGCGCACTGACCTTACGGGAAGCTGACGCCGGTCGTCGCCCGGCTTCAGCCTGTCGTCAGCTTGGCAAGGCATCAAGGGGGTATTCGCAAAAGGGAGCTTCCAGATGAAAAACGCTTTTCCCCTTGCCTTCATGGTCGCGCTGCTCGCTTCGGGTCCGGCGCTGGCAGATGACGATTGCTCCAGTCCGATGGCCGAATGGCAGTCTCGCGAGGCCATGACGACCTATGTAACGGGGTTGGGAATCAGTCCGGATCGCATCCGCATCGACGATGGTTGTTATGAAGTGCGTGGCCGCGACGGCGATGACAACCGGGTGGAGTTGAAACTCGACCCGGCCACCTTGGCCCTGTTGGAACTGGACGTTGAGTTCCGACCCGGTGCCGATCCGTCGCGCTACCTGCCCAACGCACGCGGCCTGCCCGCCAAGGCGCCGCAGGTGCCCTCCGGCAATCCGCTGATCACCCCCGGTACAGTGCCGAAAGTTGGCGGGAACTAGAAAGCGGACCAATGACCCTGACAGGACCTGTGATCGTCGCGCTGATGGTTCTGGCTGGCGCGATCCTTGGCGCCCAGACCTATGCGCCCTATGGCGCGGAAAGCGCCTTCAGCATTGCCATCGGCTCCGCCTCGATCGTCGCAATGAGCCTTGCGCTGGTCCTTGCCGCGCGGCCCCGGCTGGTCGAGCCCTTCTTTGGCGGGCTGGATCGAATGTATGTGGTTCACAAGTGGCTCGGCATCGCGGCCCTTGTGTTCATGGTCCTGCATGACCAGTTCGAGCCGGATATCGAGGATTTCGTCCGCGAAACCAGTTTGGGTGAACTGGCCGAGGATGTCGGCGAGTTCGCCTTTTATGGGTTCATCGGCCTGATCGCGGTCAGTTGGCTCAAGCGTATCCCCTTCACCCGGCTGGAACTGCCCTGGCCCCTCTGGCGGTTCTCTCACCGTTTCATGGGGCTGTTGTTTGCCGTCGCGGCCTTCCACCAACTGGCGATCGACAAGCCCGCCGGGCTGGACGGGACGCTGGGCCTCTATCTCGACGCCTTCAGCGTGGCGGGGCTGGTGGCTTGGCTGTTCACGCAGTTCGTGACCCCTGCCTTGCGCCCGCGTGGCTACGCGCTGGAAAGCATCGATCACCATGGCACCACGACCGAGATCACATTGCGTCCCGAGGGCCGCATGATGCGCTGGCGTCCGGGGCAGTTCGCCTTCGTTGCGGTCCCCGATGCCGGCCTCGCCGAGGCGCATCCCTTCACCATCGCCAGCGCGCCGAGTGCCGACGGCACGGTGCGCTTCGCAATCAAGGCGCTTGGTGACTGGACCGGGCGCCTTTCCACACAGTTGTCACCGGGCCAGGGTGTGCGCATAGAAGGGCCCTATGGCCGCTTCCTTTTTCGCAAACGCGTGCGCAAGCAGGTCTGGCTGGCCGGCGGCATCGGCATCACGCCGTTTCTTGCCTGGGCCGAGGCACTGACCGAGGCCAACGCACCAGAGATCGCGCTGGTCTGGGTGGTGACGACGCGGGGCGAGGCCTTTGCCGCCGAACGCCTTGCGGCCTTGGCCGCCCGCCATCCGCGACTTTCGGTGCAGGTTGTGGTCAGCGCGACCGATGGACGGCTGACGGCCGACCGGCTGACAAGGCTGGTTCCCTTCCCGATTTCTGAGGCGGAGCTGTTCTTCTGCGGCCCCGGCGGATTGCGTGACACCATCGTGGCGGGGTTGAAGGCCATGAACCAGTCGCCGCGCCGCGTGCATTCCGAAGCCTTCGAGTTCCGCTGAGCCATACCTGCCTCCCCGGCCGGCCCTTCTGCCCCGCCGTGCGCCTCGGCCCGAAAGCCGGGGCGCCTTTTTTCCGGGTTCTGCCTGCGTGACGTGCCTTCTGGACATGTCCACGGAGGTCCGTGAAGACGCCCTTCTTACCTGACGCCGAACTGAAGCAGTTCTTTCGGTTCCGTCAGGAAGCGATAAGCCGCCCCAGACACAGTGGCTTCATCCAGAAAGGGAGCACCTGCCATGAAATCCACCCTCGCCATTGCTCTTGCCACCGCCACTGTCATCGCCGCACTGGGGCTTCCAGCGCTGAGCGCGCTTGTCCGCGATCCTGGCGGCAGTGGCGACCCGGTCATGACGATCGGCAACGCGGGGGCCGCGTTTTTTCTTGCCAGCAATGATGACGATGGAAGGAAGGCATCGCGGCGTGACGATGATGAGCACGACGATCATGACGATGACGATGACGATGACGATGACGATGACGATAGGGGTGATCGCCGTCGTTCGGCGCCCGCCCCGGCCGGGACGGCGGCGCCGCCGGCAAACGGGCTTTTCGGCACCGGCGCCCCGCCGCAGGTCCGCACCAACTGATCGTGCGCGGGCGCCGCGAATACCTGGCGCCCGTGTTCAAACCTGACGAACCCGAACAAGGACCGACGAGATGAAGTCCCTCCTCGCCACACTCGCTCTCACCACCGCCCTCGCCACCGGCCTGGCGCTGCCCGGCACCGCCATGGCGCGGTCCGTCACACTGACCACGACGCTCAACAATTACGGCGGCGACGGGGCGTACCTCGCCCTTTATGTGACCGACCCTGCCGGCGCCTACGCGGGCAGCCTGTGGATGGCCGGCGGTAAATCGAAGTACTACGAGCACTTGACCGACTGGTACCGCGCGACCGGCGGCGACACGGCGCAGATCAACGGCATTACTGGCGCCAGCGTGGGCGCCGGTCGGACGCTCGAAATAACGCTCGACTTGGCCGATGCCCTGTTCGACGCGGGCTACACCCTGCACATCGACGCCGCCGTCGAGAAAATGCGCGATAGCCCGAATGAGATCGCGGTGCCGCTGACGACGGAGGGTGCGGGCGCACCCGTGAGGGGACGCCGCTATATCGCCAATTTCAGCTACGGCATGTGAGGGGACAGGCCATGATCCGCGCTCTTCATCGCTGGCCGGGTCTTTTGGCCCTGGCTCTTGTCACGGTGCTCGCGCTAAGCGGCGCCGCGTTGTCGGTCTTCCCTGCGGTAGAGCGCCTTGCCGCGCCGCAGGCTGATGCCGGTCTGACGGTCGCCGTGCTCGCTGAGCGCGTCCAGGCCAACTATCCGGGTGTCGAGCAGATCCGCCGCGCTCCGTCTGGGCGGGTTGTAGCCTACTGGTTCGACCAGGGCAGGCCCGGCGCCGCCGTGATCGACCCGGCGACCGGCCAGGGCGTGGCCTCGGCCGATCCCAACCAGCTTGAACGCTGGCTCACCAACCTGCATCGCTCTCTGTTCCTCGATGATGGGGGCCGGATCGTGATGGCGGTGGGCGCGGCGGCGATGCTGGTGTTGTCGCTTTCGGGCGCGGCTCTGGTCGCTCGGCGTACGGGCGGTTGGCGGCGCTGGTTCGGACGGCTGAGAGGTCCGCTTCCGGGCCGGATTCATGTCGAAATCACCCGAATCGCCGTCATCGGCCTTCTCCTCTCTTCGGCCACGGCGCTGTGGATGTCGGCGGCCACGTTCGATCTGCTGCCCGAGGCGGGGTCAGCTCCCACCCCCCCGGCCGAAGTCAGCGGACAGGTCGGCGCGGCAATCGGCGCGATGGATCTGCTCAGGAAAACCCCGGTCGCGGAGTTGCGCGACCTGTCCTTTCCCTATGCGGGCGACGCCACCGACGTGTTCACGCTGAAGACGGAACAGGGGACCGGCTATCTCGACCAGGGAACCGGGGAGCTCCTGAGCTGGACTGATCTGACCGGTTGGCAGCACGTCTCGGAAACCATCTACATGCTGCACACCGGCCAGGGCGCCGCCACGCTGGGGCTGGCGCTGGGTCTGATGGCGCTTGGCGTTCCTGTGATGGGGGCCACGGGCGTTTGGGTCTGGCTTGCCGGGTGGCGCGGACGGCCGCGCATCCGCAGCAACCATCCCGCGAGTGGGGCTGAGACGATCCTTCTCGTCGGCAGCGAGGGCGGCAGTACCTGGGGCTTCGCGGCCACGCTGCATGCCGCCCTCACCAAGGCGGGACAGAGCGTCCACACCGCACCAATGTCGGCCTTCGCACCGGAGCGGTATGCCGGCGCCGAACGGATCATCCTCCTCGCCGCGACCTATGGAGACGGTGACGCACCGGCCTCTGCCAAGGGATTTCTTGATCGTCTGGAGGCGCTTGCCCGCGCCCCTGATGCGCCCCTGGCCGTGCTCGGCTTCGGCGATCACAGCTTCCCCGCCTTTTGCGCCTTCGCCAAGACCGTGGCGGCGGCGGCGGCGGCGAAGGGGTGGGCCGAGCTTTTGCCCCTCGACATGATCGACCGCCAGTCGCCGCAGACCTTCGCGCGCTGGGGGCACGCACTCGGCCGGGCGCTGGCAATCGACCTGGACCTGGCTCACCAGCCGGTTCTGCCGGCGACCGAGACGTTGACGCTCGTCTCGCGCCGCGACTACGGGGTTGAGGTGCAGGCGCCGACCTCGATCCTGCGCTTTGCCCTGCCGCGAGCGACGGTCTGGCAGCGGCTGCGCGGGGCTGGCTTCGCCCGCTTCGCCGCAGGCGATCTGATCGGCATTCTGCCCGAAGGCTCGTCCGTGCCGCGCCTCTATTCGCTGGCCTCCGCGCGCCGCGACGGCTTTGTCGAGATCGTGGTCAAGAAGCACGCCGGCGGCCTGTGCTCGGGTCAGCTTGTGGCCCTGGAGCCCGGCGACAGCGTCGCCGCCTTCCTGCGCCGCAATCCCGGCTTCCATCCGGGCCGCGGCCGCGCGCCATTGATCCTCATCGGTGCGGGCACCGGCATAGGCCCTCTGGCGGGGTTCGTGCGTGGCAATGCGCGGCAGCGGCCCATTCACCTCTTCTTCGGGTTGCGTCAGCCGGCCAGCGACTTTCTCTACGATGAGGAGATGTCCGCCTGGCAGGACGAGGGCCGGCTTGCCCAGCTTGTCACCGCCGTCTCACGCGGCACGCGGCCACATTATGTGCAGGACGCCCTGCGGAGCGAGGGTGCCGAGGTGGTTCGGCTGATCCGCGACGGCGCGCTGGTGATGATCTGCGGCGGGCGTGCCATGGCCGCCGGCGTGGCCGAGGTGATGACCGAAATCCTGGAGCCCGCCGGGCTCACGCCGGCCGTGCTGAAGGCCGAGGGGAGGTATGTCGAAGATGTCTACTGACCTCACGCGCCACGCCCTGAGCGGGCCCACCATGGGTACGCGGTGGTCCGCGTTGTTCTTCACGTCGCCGGGATTCGACCCGGCCCCGGCCCGCACGGCACTGCAGGCCGCCGTCGACGAGGTGGATGCGCAGATGTCCACCTGGAAGCCCGACAGCGCCCTCATGCGCCTCAACGCGGCGCCCGTCGGCGAATGGGTGAGGGTGCCAGAGCGCCTGAAGGAGGTTCTGCGGATCGGGCTCGAAATCGGGCGCGCCTCCGACGGTGCTTTTGACGTGGGGATGGGCGATGCCTCGACGGCCTGGGGCTTCGGGCCTGACGCCGCGACATCCAACCGTATCCGCAGCGCCATGACGGCTGACCGGGTGGCGGCCCATCATGTGCTCGAGATCGACAAAACGACAGACTTCGTCCGCAAGACCTCGCCGCTTGCGCTCGACTTGAATGGCATCGCCAAGGGGTATGGCGTCGACCGACTGGCCGAGACGCTTGGCGACCTTGGTCTCCAGGCTGGCCTTCTCGGCATTGACGGCGAGATGCGCGCGCTCGGGCTCCGGCCTGACGGAGAGCCTTGGACCATCGCGGTGGAGATCCCGGACTACGAGCGCCGCGCGCCCCATTCCGTCCTGGCGCTCCAGGATGCCGCCGTGGCGACCTCCGGCGATTACCGTCACTGGGTCGAGGTCCATGGCCGCCGCCTGTCGCATACCATGGACCCACGGCGCGGCGCGCCCCTGGTCGCCTCGCCCGCCTCGGTCACGGTCATTCACGAGACGTGCATGGCTGCTGATGCCTGGGCGACGGCCCTGATGGTGAAAGGTAGCGTGGAAGGCGCGCAGATGGCGCGCAGTTTCAACTTGAACGCT
The DNA here is from genome assembly GCA_041676205.1 of Rhodospirillaceae bacterium. Classification (GTDB taxonomy): domain Bacteria; phylum Pseudomonadota; class Alphaproteobacteria; order Rhodospirillales; family Rhodospirillaceae; genus Cauispirillum. The sequence goes on from JBAYSM010000004.1 coordinate 6,300, forward strand.
CTCTTCATTGACCGCGACGCCGAGCGTCTTCGTGAGACGCGGGTGGGGCGGTTGTTTGCATAAGGCAGGGTGGCCTCAACCCCTGTTGAGGTGTGTTCCTGCGCGGGGACGTGCCTGTTCGAGGGCATCAGGCCGCCGTACTTCTTGCGCCAGCGGTAGTAGGTCTGGATCGAGATGCCAGCCTTGCGGCACACCTCCTCCACCGTCGTCCCTTCCTCGGCCTGGCGCAGGATGAAGGCGATCTGCGCCTCGCTGAAGCTCGACTTCTTCATGGTGATCATCTCCCGGTTGACCTTCTTCAGGTAACCGAGAGTTTTCTCACCTCAAGCGGTCCAGGAAATTGGGAGGGGATCACTCCATTTCCCGTCGCCGTTCTGGACCGCGATCTTCGCTTCGTCTTTGTGAATGCAGGCATGGCGGCACTCAACGGGGTGAGCGCAGATGAACACGCTGGGAAATCCGCTTGGGAAATCCTGACCGACCCGTCCATCAGAACGGCGGCCGAACCATTGCTTCGCCACGTGATCGAAACCGGAGCCAGCCTGAAGGGACTGGAACTCGCTGGCACAACGCCAGCAGCGGCGGGCACGGTCCGACGATGGCGGGAAGACTTTTTCCGATCAAGGACGCCGCCGGAGCGGTTCAGGCCGTAGTCGCCTGCGCCCGCGACATCACCAGCGAACATCAATCACTTCTCCGCGCTGAAGCGTCCGAGCATCGACTGAAACTGATCCTCGACGTGTCCGAACTCGGGACGTGGGAACACGATCTTGAAAATGACCTCCTACAGGCCGACCGTTGGGCACGCGCTCTTTACGGAGTGGAGCACGACGATCCGGTAACGCCCGCCGACATATTGGCCCGTGTCCATCCCGACGACATTCGCGCATCCCCTCGGCCAGTGAAAGAGCCATCAATCCAGTGATCGGATCCCGCTACGACGTCGAATACCGGGTCGTCACACCAAACGGCGCTCAGCGATGGGTGCTTGTTCGTGGAGCGGCGATCTTTGTTGGGTCAGGCAGCACGCGCCGCGCACAGCGCCTCATGGTCCCAGACTGCACGCTGCAGGACATCAACCTTCAGGGCCAGCAATCTTTTCCTGTCGCAGACAAGCTCCTCAGCCTTGCCAGCCCCTTCATTTTCACCACCGGCTACGAGGTGGATCTGGTCGTCCCTCAGCGCTTCCGAAACGTCGCCTTCCTTGCCAAACCCTTCGATAGCGGCGGCTTGGTGGAGAGCATTTTGGAGGAGCTTGCTTCCGGGCCACAGAAGCCCTGAGCAGTGCCTTCTTCTGCCCGCCAATTTCGGACCATCGTCGGAGCACACTCAAAAGCCCGAGTCCTATGGGACTGGGGCTTTCTCTATAACATGCTGTAATCACAGCGCAAACTGTGATTTGACCGACGTTGTAGCGTGGCAGTCATTACCTGCGGCGCAGCGGCGCGGTACCCGCACTCAGCGCATCGTCCGCTGCGTGGATGCCGCCGTGTCGCGCGAACGACGCAAAGGTGGAACTGGATGTGATCTCCGCATACAACAGCCCGTTCGCACAAAGGTGATCGCACCCCGCCCCGCCGGCGGTTGTAGCGGCACGGCAGAGGGGGGGCTGATGGACCTGGACGCGCGCACGCTGATGCTGCTGGTCACGGCGTTGTTCACGCTGTCCACGTTTTCCCTCGGACTGCTGTGGCGCATGCACAGGCACTTGCCCGGCGTTGCCGAATGGACGGCGGGTCTAGGGTTGCTCGCCAGCGGCACCGCCCTGCTCTACGCGCGTGAAACCATTCCGGACATCCTGTCCATCCTGTTCGCCAACATCCTGACCACCGCCGGAGTTGGCGTGATCGCCATCGGCAATCAGAAGTACGCCGGCCATCCGCCGACGTGGCGGACCGTCGGCGCGGTTATCCTGGCGCTGTTCGCCAGCTTGACGGTGCTGTACGATAGACCGGACCATTTCCAGTCCCGCGTCATCATCGTCTCGCTGTGCCTTGGCATTCTGTCGATGCTGGCGGCCTGGGCGTTGGCCCGCGCACCGCGCAGTTCGCCCCGGCATGCCGCTCTTGCGCAGAGGGCGCTCGCCGCGACCTTTGCCGTCAACGCCAGCATCAACCTGGCCCGCATCGCCGCCGAACTCCTTTGGGCGCCGGTGGAGGGGCGGACCATGTGGGTGGGAATGGTCACGACCTCCTACTTTTTGTGGACCGTGCTGGTGTCCTTCACCCTGGCGTCGGGCTTTCCGCTCATGGTGACCGAGCGCCTGCGCAACCAACTGCGGCGCAAGGTGGTGGACCTCGACGCCGCCCGCAAGACGGCCGAGGCCGCCCTGAGCGAGCACCGCAACTTCCTGTCGATGATCTCCCATGAGTTCCGCACGCCGCTCGGCATCATCAGTGCGGCGGGCGAAATGATCGCCTACAACCTGCCGCCCGAGGATCACAAGTCCGCGAACGACGTCGCCCGCATCCGCCGGGCCACCCGGCGGCTATCGAACCTGGTCGAAGGCTGTCTAGCCGACGAATGGCTGACCACCGCGAGCCAGTCACTCCGCGCCCAATCCCTCGACCTGAAAGGCGTTCTCGCCGACCTGGCGTCGGAGTATGACGTGACGCTGCGGTGGCAGGTAGGCGGTGCGGCTCAACTCGCCGCCGACCCCTACCTGCTGCCCATCGCCCTTTCCTGCATCATCGACAACGCCTGCAAGTACGGGCAGAGCCGCCCCGGCATCGCCATCGAGGCACGGACGCGCCTGCTGCCGACGGCCGATGGGCATGTGGCGCGCCACTTCGTCATCGATGTGCACGACGACGGTCCGGGCATACTCCCGGAGGAGCGCCCCCGCGTGTTCGAGAAGTACTATCGTGCCGCGTACGGGCTGCACCGCCCCGGCACCGGACTGGGGCTGTTCCTCGCCCGGCGCATCCTCGACCTTCACGGCGGCACCATCGAAATCCGCGATCCACTGCCCGAGGATGCCGGGCGCGCGCGCGGCTGCATCGTGCGCATGACGGTGCCGCAGGGCGGCACGCCCGTCGAGCCGGCGGATGACTGGAAAACGACGCGGAAGGATGCCACCCAATGACGACCCCGCCCCACGCTGCCGCCGAGCCCGCCATCAAGGTGATCCTGGTCGATGACGAGGAGGATTTTCGCGATCCCGTGACCCGGTTCCTGCGCCGGCGCGGCATGACGGTGCACGACGTCGGCTCGGTGGAGGAGCTGACCGCCGCTCTCCCCGCCTTCGCCCCCGACATCATCGTCCTGGACCTCAACCTCCCCGGCGAGAGCGGCCTGGACGCGGTGGAGCGGCTGCGTGGCACCTGCGGCGCCGGCATCATCATGGCGACGGCGCGCCGGGGGGTGGACGACCGCATCCATGGCCTGAGCCTGGGGGCCGACAGCTATTTGGAAAAGCCCCTCGACGTGCGGGAGCTGGAGGCGATGATCCGCAGCCTGTGGGGTCGGCTCGCCGCCCGTGCCCCGGCCGCGCCCGAGACCGTGTGGCTATTCTCGCCCGAGGACTGGACGCTGACCGCGCCCGACGGCCTGAGCATCCGGTTGTCCACGGCCGAGTACAACATGATCACCCTGCTCGCCCGAAAGCCCGGCGTCGCCGTGTCCCGCGACATCCTGTTCCAGGCCCTGGGCAAGACCGCCAGCGGCCCGGAAGACCGCAGCCTGGACGTGCTGATCTCCCGGCTGCGCAACAAGCTCGCCGCCTCGGAGCACGCCCTGCCCCTGAAGGCGGTCCGCTCGGTCGGATACGTCCTGCCCGAGATCCAGGTTCGCGGCGCCCTCAAGGACATCTTCGTCCCCTGAGGCCGGCCCCGGAGTTCGAACGCAAACTAATGTAACAAATGCAATGTTGCCCTTTCCGCCCCGGGCCTCGCTAATTGGGAGCAAGGACTAAGTCAAAAGAGGGGGCGGCGCTTCCGGCCACGCGTCGGCGCCATCCCCCATGGGGCAGGGATGGACGACATGACGACCACTGGCACCGGTTCGCGCAAGCTGGCCTCCGTGATGGAGCTGGAACCCCGCCTGATGTTCGACGGCGCCGCCGTGGCCACGGTGGCCGCCGAGGCGACGGCCGACCCGGCGCAGGACGCCGCGCCCGCGCCCGCCACCCCCCAGGCGAGCGCCGCCTCGGAGGCCGACGACGGCCAGACGGTGGCCGAGGCCCTGGTCGCCTTGGGCGCCCCCGCCGCCGGTCAGGAAGCATCGCGCCAAGTGGTCATCATCGACGGCGGCATCAGCGACAAGGACGCCATCCTCAAGGCCATCCCAAGCGGTGCCGACGTCTACGTCCTGCCGGCCGACGCCGATGGCGTGGCCATGATCGCCGACATCCTGGCGCAGTACGAAGACCTCGACGCCGTGCACGTGGTGTCCCACGGCCAGGACGGCGGCATCCTGCTGGGCACCGCCACCCTGGACGCCGGCAACGCCACCGCCCACGCCGATGCCCTGGGCCGCTGGGGCGCCGCATTGTCTGACAGTGGCGACATCCTGCTGTACGGCTGCGCCACCGGCTCCGGCGCCGAGGGACTGGCTTTCCTTCAGACCCTGGCCGAGTTGACCGGCGCCGACATTGCCGCATCCGAGGACTCCACCGGCGCCAGCGCCCTGGACGGCGACTGGGATCTGGAACGCTCCACCGGCACCATCGAAGCCGAGGCCATTGTGGCCACTGATTTTTCCGGCCTGCTGGTGACGACGCCCGTCAACGGGCGGGCTGATTTCGGCTCCCGATACAACTGGGATTCCTTCAACAACCCCTATTCCAGCAGTTTCACAAGCGGGAACATCAACGACCTTGGCTGGGTCGCCAAGATCACGCCCTCCGCGGGCCAGACGGCCTCGCTCTTGGTGGATGACAGCGGAAACCTCTCCTGGCGGGGAAACGATCCCAGCACCCAGAACGCCCGGATCGCCGCCATGTCACTGCTGACCGCGAGCGGCACGGACATCGACCTTCTCCAACTGAAGATTGACACCGGCTATCCCGCAACAGTCACCTTGACCGGATACCGGAATGGTTCGGCGGTTTCTGGCTACAGCAAGACCGTTTCCGTCCCCTACGGCGGCGCCACCACTGTGCTGGCGTGGGAAAACGTCGATGAAGTCCGCTTTTCGCTCAGTAATTACCCCAGCAACCAATCCCAGGTCTTCAATATCGCCGAAGTCACCACCGGCCCCATCCCGGCCCTGACCGGCATGTTGCAGGACGCCAGCAATAGCCTGGCCGAAGGCGCCGATGGGGCGCTCGCCCTGGGCGGCCTGGCCTTTTCCCACGGCGGCGTAACGACCACCAACCTGACGATCAGCGCCAACGGCGGCCTGCTGTCGGCCACCAGCAGCGGCACCGTGACCGTCACCGGGTCCGGCACCGGCGCCCTGACCCTGACCGGGTCGGCGGCCGACATCGACGCCTGGCTGAACACGTCCACGAACATCACCTACAATTCGGGCGCCATGTCGGGCACCGACGTCCTGGAACTCTCGTTCTCGACCAAATACTTGGACGTGACCATCGACCACGGAACCCGAACGCTGGACATCACCGAGGTCGATCAGCAGGCACGCTTCAAGGCCCTGCCGGACTCCTTCGCCGGTCGCGTCGGCATCGCCAAGCTCCTTGATTTCAGCGACGCCGATCTGTTCGACGCGGACAGCGAAAGCGTGGACTTCAAGCTCACCATGTCGGTGGACTCCGGGACGTTGGCCATCAGTGGAGGCACGATTTGGGGCCTGACCGTCACGGGGAGCGGCACGGACACGCTGGTCTTTTCAGGGCCGCCCTACTTGGTGGAATCCTGGTTCAATGACGCGAGCCGGCCCATCACCTACACCGGCGTCACCGAAGGCATTGCCGTCCTGACCCTCAGCGGCACGGACACCGACACCGGCGCCTATTCCATCGGCACGGTGGATATCAACGTCGCGCCACCCAACACCGCGCCGACGGTGACGGGGCTTCCGTCCCTCGTCACACTGACGGAAGACATGTCGGGAGCGCTGGATCTGTCCGGCTTGGTCATCAGCGACGCAGACTCCTCCGGCGCCTTCACCATCACCATCGGAAATCCGCTGCTATATGTCGGCGCGACGTCGGCCGACGGCGTTACCGTCACCACCATGACCGGAGGCCGCACCATCTCGCTGACCGGCACGGTCGCCGCGCTGACCGCTTATCTTGCCGATGCGAGCCGGGTGATCCTCACCCCCCAGGCCGACGCCAGCGGCATGAACTATACGACCATCACCGTCAGCGTCGATGACGGCGATGACAACGTCGTCACCAACACCATCCAGGCCGACGTCACGCCGGTCGACGATCCGTCGTCCTTCATAGGAGACGCCGGTCCCCTGAACGTGACCGAGGACACCCCGAAAGGGCTCGATATCTCCAGGCTGACGCTCATCGACCTCGACAGTGAACCCCAGACCCTTATCCTGACGGTCGAGCACGGCATCCTGACCATGTCGTCCATGACCAAGATCACCGTCACGGGCAGCGGCACCAGCCGGTTGACGGTGACCGGGACACCGTCCGACCTCAACATGCAATTCCTGGATTACTCGAGCATCTATCTCCGCTACACCCCTGAGGCCGACCAGTTCGGCCCCGCAGCCGACACGTTGACGCTTTCCTCTCCCAGCCCCTCGGGCGGTGAGGACATCGTCCTGCGCAGCATCGACATCAACATCGCCGGGCTCAACGACGCCCCGACCATGACCGGGCTTCCCCCGTCCCTGACAATCGTCGAGAACCAGGCCACGCCGCTCGACCTGTCGTCGGTGGTGCTGACCGACGTCGATTCCTCCGCCCCCACCTTTCGCCTGTTCCTCGCCGCCATGTCCGGCGGCTACCTGAGCGCCTCCTCCGGCGACGGGGTGATGGTCACCGGATCGGGGACGTCGTTCCTGACCCTTACGGGCCGGGTCTCCGACATCCAGGCATGGCTGAGTTCCGGCACCCCAATCTCCTTGCAGGGGCGGCCCAACGTCTCCGCCCCGTCATCCGACACGCTCCAGTTTCAGGGCAGCGACGGGGATGGCGCCAATGTGAACTTTGCCTATGTCCCCGTGACCATCGAGGCCGGCACCGGGGCCGACGTACCCACTTTGTCCTTCGCGCCGAGCAAGCTGACGGCGGTCGAGGAGACGCCCACGGCCTTCGATCTGTCCGCTCTGGCCCTGACCGCCGGCGGTGCTTCGCCGACGGCCGCCATGACCCTGCACCTCTCGGTCGGCCACGGCATCCTGGAGGCCGTCGCGTTCGGCACCGCCGTTCTGAACGGGTCGGGCACGTCCACCTTGACGATCACCGGCACCATTGCCGAGATCACGGACTGGCTGGCCTCGGCCACCGCCGTCACCTATACGGCGAACGTCGATGTGGCCGGGAACAGGGTTGATGCCATCGCCGTCCGGATTTCCAATGGAGAGTCAGCAGGCCTCACGTCGATCGGGGCGATCAACATCGACGTCACCAACGTCAACGATGCGCCGGCTCCGACCGGGTTCCCCAGCACAATCACCACGGCGACCAACACGACCTTGGTCCTCAATCTTGCCGCTCTGAGGCTCAACGACCCCGATGCCATGATCACCTCGCCCGCGCAGCCGGCCTTCAAGGCTGTCCTGAGCGTGACGAGCGGCACGCTGAACTATATCGGCGGCCCGGCGGGTTTCGTCGTGAGCGGCGCAGGGACCACCTCCCTGACCCTGACCGCGCCGATTTGGACTCTCGAGGCGTTCCTGAAAAGTGGCCGGGTCACCTATACGCCGCCCACCGATGCGCACGGTCCGGGCATCGACGCCCTGACGCTGGTCGTCAACGACGGCGCTGGCAGCGGCGACGTGACCGCAGCGACGGCGACCATCAACGTCGCGCCTCCCAATGCCGCGCCGACGCTGACGGACCTTCCCGCCTCCGTGAGCGGAGACGAGGATGCGACCTTTGCCATCGACCTGTCCGGCGCCATCCTGAGCGACGGAGATTCCCCGGACGCTGACTTCGCCCTCACCCTGACGGCGGATGCCGGTACCCTGGCGGCAACCTCGGCAGGTGGCGTCACCGTGACCGGCAACGGCTCCGGCAAGCTGACCCTGACCGGCACCGTGGCCGCCATCGACGCCTTCCTGGGCGACGCCTCGGCCATCAAGTACACCGGCGCGGCGAACGCCTACGGCGCGGCCGCGGCGACCCTGACCCTGAGCGCAGACGACGGCGACGGCAACAGCGGCGTGGCGCTGGGGACCGTCCGGATCGACCTGACGCAGGTCAACGACGCGCCGACCGCCACCGGCCTGCCGGGCCGCGTCACCGTCACCGAGGACGTGCCGACGGGCCTCGACCTGTCGGGCGTGGTGCTGGCGGACGTGGATCCGGCCGACGACGACTACACGCTGGTCCTGTCGGTCACAACGGGCAGCCTGTCGGCGGCCTCGGGGGGCGGCGTCGCCGTCTCCGGCTCCACCACCGGCACCCTGACCCTGAGCGGCTCCATGGCGGCGGTGCAGGCCTGGCTGGGCACCTCCGGCCGTGTCACCTACACCGGCGCCGCCGACGTCAACGGCCCGGGCGCGGCCATTCTGAGCCTCACCGGCAACGACCAGGACGGCAGCGGCGCCACCACCTTCGGCACCGTCGCCATCGACATCACCGCCGTCAACGACGCGCCCGTGGTCGGCGACCTGCCGGACGCGGCGACGGCATACCGGAACGAGACCGCGCCGCTCGACCTCGGCGCGGTGCGCCTGAGCGACATCGACGGCGACATCCTGTTGGTCGCCCTGTCGGTGGACATCGGGACGCTGTCGGCGACCTCCGGCCACGGGGTTGTCGTGGCCGGGTCGGATTCCGGTGCGCTGCTCCTGGCGGGCTCGGCCAGCGCCATCGAAACCTTCCTCAGGGGGGCGCGGGTGTCGTTCACGGCCAGCGTCACCGGCAGCGAGGCGCACCTCACCCTCGAGGCCAGAGACGCCCACGACGGAATGGCGACCCAGTCCATGGCCATCGGCATCGAAAATCGTCCGGTGGCCTTCCAGCCGCCGCCACGGGGCAACGGCGAACGGCCTGCGCCGGCCGTCGCGCCGCCGCCGCTCCCCATGGTCGGCCCCGCAGCGACCGACGCCCCGGTTTCCTCGGCGATCCAGGATGCCCTTGCCGGAGGCGGCACCGGCGAGGTGACTTCAGCCATCCTCGGGCGCCTGGGCTCGGTGAGCGGCATCGAGACGTCCGGCACGCCGGTCGGCCAAGCCGTCCGCCTACAGTCGCAAGCCCCGTCCGTAGGGACGCCGGGCGGACTGGGGTGGCCCCCGTCGGCGGAGCGGACGGGGAGCATCCTCGGCGGCGGCTTCGGAGACCTGGGGGCGCTGGGACGGACGGATGGCGTGGGCGATTTCGACGACATTCAGGACCCAGTTTTCGACGGTGCCGTGGGAAGTGAAGGCGAAGCCTCGGCCGCAAACGGCCACAGGGGCCTGAACTGGCAGATGGCCGCCGCCCGCCACGCCGTCCGCGAACCCGTCGACGCCCTGGCGCAGGCCCTGAAGGCGTTGGCTCCCGGCCCAGGCGCCTGAGCGCGCCCGCGCAATTCCATTAAAGCAGACCTGGCGCCCGGGGGGCGTTTACAGAGAACGGGGGATTAAACCGTGTTGACCAACCTGCCCGGACGATCCGGGATTTTCCGCCGCGTCGTGGCGCTTCCCGCCCTCGCGCTCATGGTGTCGGCCTGCTCCGTCACGCCGGTGCCCCTGACGCCCGACGAGACCGCCCTGCGCGTCGCCCACGACATGGCGGCCATGTACGCCGACCAGGAGCCGGTGACCGGCCCGATCACCCTGGAGGAGGCCTCGGCGCGGGCGCTGAAGTACAACCTCGACCATCGCCTCAAGCTGATGGAAGAGGCCGTCGCCCTGTCGGAACTCGACCTGTCGCACTACGACCTGCTGCCCCGCGTGACGGCCGAGGCCGGCTACCACGCCCGCAGCAACATCCAGGGCACCCTGGTGACGCCCGGCAGCACGCAGTCGGTCAGCACCGAGCGCGTCCACAACACCGCCGATCTGGAGATGACCTGGAACGTCCTGGACTTCGGCGTCAGCTACATCCGCGCCCGCCAGAAGGCCGACATGGCCCTGATGGCCGAGGAGCGCCGCCGCCAGGTGGTGCACAACATCCTCAAGGACGTGCGGGCGGCCTACTGGCGCGTCGCCGCCGCAGAGCGCAGCCTGCCCGCTCTGGGCGCCCTGGCCGACAGGGTGGGCGAGGCGCTTGAGAACTCCGAGCGTCTGGTCGCCGAGGGCCTGGGCAGCAAGGTCGACCACCTGACCTACCAACGCGCCCTTCTCGACACGCTGGCACAGCTGGACGCCACCCGCCGCGACCTGATGACCGCCCGCCAGAACTTGGCGGCGCTGATGAACATCCCGCCCGGCACGCCCTACGCCCTGGCCGTCGACGGCACCGACTTCGACGCCCCGCCCGCCTTCCCGCTGACCGTCGAGCAGGCCGAGATCGTCGCCCTGCACCAGCGGGCCGAGCTGCGCGGCGAGACCTACCAGACCCGCATCTACGCCCGCGAGTCCAAGGTCGGCATCCTGAAGATGCTGCCGGGCCTGAACCTGTTTGCCGGCGTTCACTATGACGACGACCGTTACCTCATCAACCAGGACTGGGCCAACCTGGGCACAAGCCTGACCTGGAACCTGCTCAACGTCGCCAGCCTGCCCGCCACCCTGGACGCCGCCGAGCGCAAGGTACAGCTTTCCGAGGTCCGCCGCATGGCGCTGAGCATGGCGGTGGTCAGCCAGGTCCACGTCGCCGCCCTGCGCAACGCTTCGGCCATCCGCCAGTTCGCGCTGGCCCAGCGCCGCCGCGTGGTCGAGGACGGCATCGGCGATGCCTCGCGCGCCGCCCGGCAGGCGCGTCGGGGCAGCGAACTCGAGGCCATCCGCGACGAGGTTCTGGCCGTGCAGGCACGCCTGCGGCAGGATCTTGCCTATGCCGACGTCCAGGACACCTACGGTGCTTTCTTCGCTACCATCGGGGCCGATCCTCTGCCGCTGCAGGCGGCCGATCCGCGTTCCCTGGACGGCGCGAAGGAAGCCCTGGGCGAGACCTTCGAACGCTGGCGCTCGGGCGACCTGCCCGAGTTGGGGGCCACCGAGCCCTCCAACGCCGCCGCAGCGTCTTGATCGCGGAGGCGCCATGAGCACGTCGCGCTCCCCCATCCCGGCCCTGTTTCTGGCAGCCGCCCTGGCCGCCAGCGGCCTGTCTCCGGCGGCCCTGGCGTCCGAAATCGGGGAGGAGGGCGATGACATGGCGGTGCGCGGCCGGATGGTGGCGCCCGGCCGCGCCGTCCTGTCGGCCCAGGTGAGCGCGCCCATCCGGTCGGTGACGCGGCGGGTGGGCGAGACGTTCAAACGGGGCGACACCCTGGTCGCCTTCGACTGCCGCCGCATCGAGGCGCAGGTTGCCGCCGCGCGGGCCGTGGTCGCGGCGACCGAAACCACCCTGGCCTCGGTGCGCCGCATGCATTCCCTGAAGTCGGTCGGCGAGGCCGACGTGGAGCTGGCCGAGGCGGAACTGCGCAAGGCCCGCGCCGAGCTCCTGATGCACAACGTCGACGCCGGGTTCTGCACCGTCGCCGCCCCCTTCGACGGCCGCGTCGTCGCCCGTATGGTGGCGCCCCATGAAAGCGTCGCGGCGGGCAGCGAACTACTCGCCATCGTCGATGAAGGGGACATGGAGGTGGAGGTTCTGGTTCCGTCGACCTGGCTGCGATTCATCACCGTCGGCCTGCCCTTCACCCTAGCCATGGACGCCACTGGCCTGCGGTACAGCGCGGAGGTGACTCGCCTGGGCGGAGAGATCGACCCGGTCAGTCAGTCGGTCCAGGTGTTCGGCCGCCTGACGCCGTCCGAAGACGGCATCCTGACCGGCATGAGCGGCCGCGTGACCTTCGACCATCAGAAGGCGCGGCCGTGACCGCCGCCCTTGCCCGGCACACGACCGAGCGCCTTTTCGGCGTCTTCATCGACCTGGAGAAGGACGCCCGCGATGCTGCCTCGGCCGACGCACTGCTGTCTGTCATGGCCAATGGTACGCGCAAGCTGGTCGAGTGCCGGCAAGCGGTGGTGATGATCGTGGATGCCGCCGGGCGTCCGCGCGTGCGCGCGTTGTCCAATGTTCCTTCGGCCGACCGTAACTCCCCGTTCGCCCAGTGGCTTGAGACCGTTGTCGCCGGGCTGCCGCGCAAGAACGAAGCACAGATCGTGAGCCGCGACCTCCTGGCGTCGGCGACGACCGAGGACGACTGGCGCGAATGGAGCCCGCCGGAAGGGCTGTGGCTACCGCTGGCCCCTGCCGGGGGGAAGTTCCTGGGTGGCCTGTGGGTGACCCGCGAAAAGCCGTGGCAGGAGTCCGAGCAGGTGCTGCTCGACCATCTCGCCGGGTGCTACGCCCATGCCTGGGTGTCCCTGTCGCGGCGCCGCCGCTGGGCTGCCCTGCGCCTGCCGGGCAAGACCCGCCGGGGCCGCATGCTCCTTTTCGGGCTCTCCCTGACGGTGGCCGGGTTGATGGCTTTGCCGGTACGCCAGACGGTGCTGGCCCCGGCCGAGGTGGTGCCGGCCCGCCCGCACGTCGTCGCCGCCCCCATGGAGGGCGTCATAGAGACTCTCGCCGTCGCGCCCCACCAGGCGGTGGAGGCCGGCACCGTGTTGTTCACCTTCGACGACACCGCCCTGACCGCCAATGCCGAGCTTGCGCGGCGCGAGCTCGATCTGGCCCGCGCCCGCCTGGTCCAGGCCCGGCAAGCTGCCTTCCTCGACCCGCGCGCCAAGGCCACCATCGAGGAACGCGGCCGCGAGGTGGCGCTGGGCAAGGCCAAGCTGGACCATGCCGAGGACATGCTGAGTCGCGTCGCCGTGACCGCGCCCATCGCCGGCGTCGCCATCTTCGCAGATGCCGGGGACTGGGCGGGCAAGCCGGTGCGGACGGGCGAGAAGGTCATGGTGGTGGCCGCCGCCGAAGACGTCGCGGTGCGCATCGATCTCGCGGCCGACGACGCCATCGCCCTGCCCGATGCCGCGCCGGTGCGCCTGTTCCTGGCCGTCGACCCGGTGAACCCGGTGGACGCCACCGTCGTCCGCATCAGCTACGAAGCCGCGCCCATGGCCGACGGCACGGTGGCCTTCCGCGTTGATGCCGCGTTCGCGGACGGCGCCCGGCCGCGCATCGGCCTGCGCGGCACCGCCCGCATCGAAGGCGGCTCGGTACCCCTGTTCCTGTACCTCTTCCGCCGGCCCCTGACGGCGGTGCGCCAAGCGGTGGGCCTATGACCGCAGCGGTCCAGCCTCTCCGCCAGTTGCCTCCCCTGCGCCAGGACCTGGTCCTCATGGCCGGGGCACGCACGCGCGCGGGCGAACCGACGTGGCTTCTCTACGATCCGGCCCGGCACCGCTACATGCGGTTCGACCAGGACGGGTTCGAGATACTCAGCCGCTGGGACGCCGGCACGCCCGATGCCCTGCTGGCATGGCTCGCCCGCGAGACCACCGTGGAGGCCGAAGCCGAGGACATCGACGCCATGGCCGGGTTCCTCGAGCGCGCCCACCTGCTGGACGGGGCCGGCGCGCCTGTGACCCCGCCGCCCCGGCCGGACCTGTTCGCCCAGTTGCTGCACGGCTACCTGTTCTTCCGCATTCCCCTGGTCCGCCCGGCCCGGTTCCTGCCCGCGCTGGCGCGGGCCACCGGTTGGCTGTTCAGCCCGCATCTCCCCTGGCTCATCCTGGGGCTTGCGATGATCGGCGGATTCCTGGCGAGCCGGCAGTGGGACGCCTTCCTGGGCACCTTCACCGCCTATGCCACCTGGCAGGGGGCGGCCAGCATCCTCATCGGCATCGTGCTGTCGAAGGTCGTCCACGAACTGGGCCACGCCCTGACCCTCTACCGGTTCGGGGGTCGCGTTCCGACCATGGGCGTCGCCTTCCTGGTGATGTTCCCGGTGCCCTACACTGACACCGGCGACGCGTGGCGGCTGGCCTCAAAGAGCCAGCGGCTGCGGGTAGGCGTGGCTGGGGTGGTGGCCGAACTCCTGCTCGCCGCCGTCGCCCTGGTGCTGTGGAGCTTCGTCCCCGACGGCCCGGTGAGGGCGACGCTGTTCGTCTTGGCCACCACCGTCTGGGTGGGGACGGTGCTCATCAACGCCAGCCCGTTCATGCGCTTCGACGGCTATTACCTGCTCAGCGACCTCCTTGAGGTGCCCAACCTCCAGGGCCGCGCTTTCGCGCTTGGCCGATGGCGGCTGCGGCGCGCCCTGCTGGGCATGGACGACCCGCCGCCCGAGGCCCTCCAACCACGCCTGCGGCGGGTGCTGATCGCATATGCGTATGCGACCTGGGTCTACCGGCTGATCCTGTTTCTCGGCATCGCGCTGCTGGTCTACCACTTCTTCTTCAAAATCCTGGGGATCGTCCTGTTCCTGGTCGAGATTTGGGCCTTCATCGCGCGACCGGTGGCCTCCGAACTGGCGGTATGGTGGAAGCGCCGCCGCGACAGCCGGTGGACGCGGGGCGGCGTCCTCGCCGCGGCGACCGGCGCCGTCCTCCTGGCCGCCTGCCTCGTCCCGTGGCGGAGCGCGATCCAGGTTCCCGCGGTCCTGAATGCGGCGGTGGTCAGCCCTCTCCATACCCCCGTCCCCGGCCGGATCGAGGAGATCCTGGTGGCACCGGGCCAACAGGTAGCGGCGGGAAAAATCCTTATCCGATTGTCGTCGCCCGATCTGGCGTTCCGTGCCGCCCAGGCCGAGCGCGACCTCGACCTGGCAAAGGTCCGCTACGACCAAGCTTTAATTGATGGCGAGGGCATCCAGCACGCCGCCGCCCTGCGCCAGGAGGTGCTGGGGCTGCACGCCCGCCTCGCCGGCCTCCGGAAGCAACAGGACCGCTTCGCCCTGCGCGCGCCGATCGACGGGCGGGTGGTCGATCTGCCTCCGGCGCTGCGTCCCGGCTTGTGGGTCAATCAGGACGTCCTTCTAGGCCGCGTCGTGGCGGCGCGGGACGGCCGCTTGACGCTGTACATCCCCGAAGACGCGCTGGGCCAGGTCCGGGCCGGCAACGTCGTGACGTTCCGCGCCCAGGGGCGGGGCGACATTGAGCTGCGCGGCCCCCTGGGAGCCCTGCCGCCCGTCGCCCTGGACCGCCTGGACGACGTGCTCTCGGCCTCCGTCGGCGGCGGCGGCGTTGCGGTCCGTCAGGAGGCGGACGGCTCTCTCCGCCCCACGTCGGGCACCTACCAGGCAACGGTGGCCCTGCCGGGCATTCAGGTTCTACAGCAACACCGTGGCGCCGCCATCATCGAGGGGCAGGCCGAAACCTTGGTCGCGCGCGTCTTCCGTCGCGTTGCTTCGGTGATTCTGCGGGAGAGCGGATTCTAGTAGGGTGCGATTTCCGGGGTCCCATGATCTGCCTTGGACCTCTTCCTCCACCCGGACGAAGAGGCCGCCGTTCGGAACGGCGGACTGATGAACCGCCCCGGGTTCGCCGGAGGCTGAATGATCTTAGTTACGCGGCCATGGCGGGCGCGCGCAAGCTCGGCATCGAGGCCGAGGTGCTGAACGCCGTGGGCGTCCCCATTGCGGCCGGCGTGTTTTATCCGGTTTTCGGCTGGACCCTCTCGCCGATCATCGCCGCCGCGGCCATGGCGCTAAGTTCCGTCTCGGTCATCGGCAACGCCCTGCGGCTCCGCACTCTGAAACTCCAACAGTGAGCGCCGGATCGGACTGAAAATGGTCCGGACTGTCGTACAAGGCTGTGGCGGCGGCCAAACGTCCTGGTAAAGTCTGAATGGCCGGTCTGCTATCAGGTCGACGAACAGGAGTTACGAGGACGGCTGAGGGGACGGCGGCATGCGCATTCTGCTGGCGGAAGATGACAGGCTCCTGGGTGCGGGCATCCGCGCCGGGCTCGGCCAGGCGGGTTTCGTGGTCGACTGGGCCGAGGACGGCGACAGCGCTGATGCCGCGCTGGCGGCACAGAGCTACGATGCGGTGGTGCTCGATCTCGGGCTGCCGAAACGCGACGGCATGGCGGTCCTGCGGCGGCTGCGCAGCGCCTCCAACACGGTGCCGGTACTGATCCTGACAGCGCGGGACGCCATTGCGGACCGGGTCGGCGGGCTTGATGCCGGGGCTGACGACTACCTGGTCAAGCCGTTCGATCTGGCGGAACTGCAGGCGCGCCTGCGGGCGCTGCTGCGGCGTGCCCGTGGCGGCGCGGATCCGATGCTGCGGTTGGGGCGGCTGGCGATCGATCCTGCGGCCCGCCAGGCCACCTTGGACCAAAACCCGGTCGAGCTTTCCGCCCGCGAGTTCGCCGTTTTGGAACGGCTCGCCGCCAACGCGGGGCGCGTGTTGTCGAAAGCGCAGATCGAGGACGGCCTGTACGGCTGGGGCGAAGAAATCGAGAGCAATGCTGTAGAGGTTTACGTCCACCACCTGCGCCGCAAGCTGTTCCCCGAGGTAATTCGCACCGTACGCGGCGTCGGCTATACCATCCCGGCGGCATTCTGATGCATGGTTCGCTCCGCAGCCGCCTGATGGCGATCTTGTCGGCGAGCATCCTCATCGCCTGGCTGGCGACTGCCGGATTCACCTATCTCGACGCCCGCCGGGAGATTGACGCGATGCTCAGTGCGGGCATGCCATCGGCGGAGTTGCAAGCCGCCCTTGCCGAAAGCGTCGCTGCACATCTGATGCACCCGCTGCTGATCGCGGTGCCGGTGCTCGGGCTCGTGATCTGGCTGTCGGTCGGCTGGGGGTTGGCGCCGCTCCGTGTACTGGCGTCGCAGGTGCGGGCGCGCGATCCCGAGGACAACGCTCCCCTGGCGGTGCCGGTGCCG
Source organism: Rhodospirillaceae bacterium (assembly GCA_041676205.1). Taxonomy (GTDB): domain Bacteria; phylum Pseudomonadota; class Alphaproteobacteria; order Rhodospirillales; family Rhodospirillaceae; genus Cauispirillum. The sequence continues at coordinate 23,212 of JBAYSM010000004.1, forward strand.
AAAGAGGTCAAGCCGCTGGTCACGGCGCTGGACGGACTGTTTGAGCGCGTGGTGGACCTGATCGAGCGGGAGAGGCGCTTCACCGCCGATGCGGCGCACGAGATGCGCACGCCTCTGGCAGGAATCCGCACCCATGCACAAGTCGCGTTGGCTGCCCGCGACGACGACGAGCGACGGGCCGCACTCTCTGCCGTGGTGGTGGGTACGGAACGTGTTGCCCATCTCGTCGAGCAGTTGCTGATGCTGGCGCGTCTGGAAACCATGCCAGTGGCAGGCGCCGTGGATGTTGGCGGGCTGGCCGCCCAAATGGTGGGGGAGTGGAGCGCCGATGCAGCCCGGGCAGGCATAGACCTCGGCGTGACGGAGACGGCAGCCGGAGCGGTTATGCGCGGCGATGCGCACCTGCTCTCGGTGCTGCTCCGCAACTTGTTGGAGAATGCGCTGCACTATGTGCCGGCTGGCGGCCGGATTGATGTCGCCGTGCGCCGCGACGCCGGTACCTTGGAACTGGCGGTCCTTGACGACGGCCCAGGCATTCCGCCCGACGAGCGGCCCAAGGCGTTCGACCGCTTTCACCGCGGCCTCGGGACTGGTATCGACGGCTGCGGCCTCGGCCTGTCGATAGTGGCGCGCATCGCCGAGCTGCACGGCGCCGGGATCACTCTGGGCGAAGGCCTCCACGGCCGTGGGCTTGGCGTACGCGTGCGGTTTCCCGTTTAAGGCTGGCTTAAGCTGGCGGTCTCAGTCTTCGCGGCAGACACAACCACGGAGGTCCCCGATGACTGCGAAGATTCATGTCGCCATCCTGTTCGCTGCCGCCCTCGGCCTGTCCATGCCCGTCCACGCCGCCGAAACGCATAAACACTCCGGACAGGTATCCGGCCTGTCGGATCTCACCCTGAACCACGGCGCCAAATGGCAGACCGACGCGCCCCTGCGCAAGGGCATGAACGGCATTCTGCACGACCTTACGGCGGTGCTGCCGGATATTCACGAGGGCAAGCTGTCCGAAGCAGGTTATGGCGCGCTGGCCGAAAAGATCAACGGCCACCTCGAATACATGTTCGTGAACTGCAAACTGCCGCCCGCCGCCGACGAACAGCTTCACCTCGTGCTCGCCGAGGCGATGAATGGCGCCGAGACGATGGAGGCTGGCCCGGATCGCATGGCCGGAGCCGTCGGCATCGTTCAGGCCCTCGACGCCTACGGCACCCATTTTGACCATCCCGGCTGGCCCGGCGTGCGCCACTGATGCAACGGGTGGAGCCTTCCGGCTCTGCCTGGATGTCGGTCAGGGTGCGCTTCATTTGGTGGTCTTCCCTGCTGTGGGAGACTCTACCTCAAACTGGAGGAATTTGCGGGGAGCAGGTCACACATAACTCCCGTTCATAGTGACGGGTTGCAGCGGGCGAGGATGCGTTGGGCCTGGAGGAGGTGGGGGCGGTCGAGCATTTCGCCGTCCAGCCGTGCCACGCCGCCGCCGGCCGCTGCGAGGGCGGCGATGACCCGTCTGGCCCACTCCACCTGGCCGGGATCGGGGCGGAAGACGTCGTGGATGGGCGCCACCTGCGCCGGGTGGATGGCGAGTTTGCCTGTAAAGCCGAGATCGCGCGCCTCGGCTGTCTCGTCCCGCAGTCCCTCGGCGTTTGCAAAATCGGTGTAGACGGCGTCGATGGCCTCGACCCCGGCTTCCAGCGCCGCCAGAAGCGTCAGGTTGCGGGCGAGTTGAAAGGGTCCGAGGTAGGCGCCCCCGGCGTCGCGGTTGCGCGACGCGCCCATGTCGGCGGACAGGTCCTCGCCGCCCCAGGTCAGGGCGCTCAGGCGGGGGTGGGACCAGTTTTCCCGCATCAGCCGGCGCACCGCGCGCACGCTCTCCGTGGCGATCGCCATGATGCGCACGGAGGCGGCGCCGCCGGCTTGGTCGACGAGACCGGAGAGGGTTTCGATGTCGTCGGGGCCTTCGCACTTCGGCAGGACATACCCGTCTGGCCGGGCGGCGGCGGTGCTGGCCACGTCGGCTTCGGTCAGGCCGGTGCAGAGGGCATTGACCCGCACGAACCGGGCCATGGGGGCGGGGGCATCGAGAAAACGCGCCACCTCTGCCCGCGCCGCGTCCTTGCGGTCGGCGGCGACGGAGTCTTCGAGGTCGAGAATGAGGGCGTCGGCACCGGACTGGAGGGCTCGCTCCATCTTGCGCGGGCTGTCGGCGGGAACGAACAGATAGGTACGAAAGGTCATCGGCTTATCTCGGTTTCTGCGGCAGCAGGAAGGTTTCGATGCGGCGGGCGTACTCGGTCACGGAATCGCGCTCGGGGTTGAACCACTCCAGGGTGCCGTTCAGCGCGCCGATCAGCACCTGCCGCAGGTAGCGGACGTCGTCGGTGCTTGCCTCCGGCCCCAGGTAGGCCCGGATGAGGCTCAGCCACAACTGGTCGTAGCTGCGCCGCACTTCGCGCAGGCGCTCGCGCACCGGCACCGGCACGAAGGGGTAGCAGCGGATGTGCGACGAAACGAAGTCGCTGCGCTTGAGCAGGGTGTCGAGGTGAACGGTAACGGCAGCCATGATTCGTTCCTGCGGCGACGCCGAGGGGTGCTCGTCCAGCCCGCTGCGCACCGCTGCCTCAACCGCTTCGACGCCGATGCGCATGACCTCGGTGACGAGTTCGTCCTTGGAGGCGAAGTGGTAGTACAGGCTGCCGGCTTTCATGTTCACCTGCGTGGCGAGATCGCGCAGCGACATGTCGGAATACCCGACCTGCCGCATCATGCCTGCCGCCGCGGCGAGGATTTCGGAGCGGGCGATCTCCGCCTTCATGCGGGCTCGGGGTCGGGCTGCCGTGGACTGGCTCATGCTGCTTTTTTCCTCCGCTTTGGCGGGTCGCGCCCCTGGGGACGCGACTCTACTTTTTTTATGGGCCGCGATCGGGGCCGCCGGCGGATTAGGCCGGAGGTTGCGAGAGGCGGCGCGGAACTCGCAAAGGAGACAGTACTACATGCCCATCCGGCGATCTCAAGAGGGTTGGGGGCATTTTGTTCAGATGGCCGAAATCCCCCCGGTCACTGAAATGGCCTGCCCGGTGATCCGGCGCCCCCCTGGACCGGCCAGGAAAGCGGCCATTTCCGCGAGGTCGTCTGCCTGGACGACCCCCAGGTGAGCCAGCGACTTGGCTTTGCCGAATAGGCGGCCGGCGAAGGAGTCCTCCATCAAGGTGTCGTGCAGCGCCGTGCCCTCAACGATCGAGGGGGTCAGGCAGTTGACGCGGATGCCCTGGCGTTTTACCTCATAGGCCATGGCGCGGCAGAACATGATGATGCCCGCCATGGCGGCGCCGATGGCAACTTCTCCCGGCGTCGCCAGCTTGCCGGCGTCGGAGGCGATGCACACGATGGAACCGCCCCCCTGGCGGGTCATCACCGGCAGGACCGCCCGCGCCGGCACGATAGTCGGCGCCAGCGAGGCCGTGACCTGCCCCATCAGATCCTCCAGGGGGATGTCCTTGAGCAGGCGCGGCATCGGGTTGCCGCCGCCGCAGGAGAACAGGGCGTCGATGCCGCCCATGCGTTCGGCTGCGGCCTCGACCATGGCGGCGCAGTCGGCGGCCCGGCCGGCGTCGGCCTGCACGAACGACACCTTGGCGTCGGCGAGGGCCGCAACGGCGGCGGTCCCCCGCTCGGCGCTGCGGCCGGCGATGACGACGTGGGCGGCGTCGGGCAGCATCCGCCGGGCTATGGCCAAGCCGATGCCCGAGGTGCCGCCGACGACGAGGACGCGCTGACCGCCGCCGCCATTCATGTCGTCGCTCATGCCGCCACCGGTCGCTTCATCATCAGCGCCGCGCGGTCGCACACCCCGCACAGGACGCCATCCTGGTTGAAGCACTCATGGCGCAGGGTGACGATGCCCTCGCCGGGACGGGAGCGGCTTTCGCGCTTGCCGAGAACGGTGGTGCGCATCTTGATGGTGTCGCCCTCGAACAGCGGATGGGGGAACTTCACGTCACTCATGCCCAGGTTGGCGACGGTGGTGCCGAAGGTGGTGTCGTTGACCGTCATGCCGACCATGCAGCCGAGGGTCAGCAGGGAATTGACGAGCGGCCTTCCCCACACCGTCTTGGCGGCGGCATGGGCGTCGATGTGGACCGGCTGGGTGTTCATGGTCAGCAGGGAGAACCAGCGGTTGTCGGTTTCGGTCAGGGTGCGGGTCCACTCGTGGTCGAACACCATGCCGATCTCGAATTCTTCAAACCAAAGCCCGGCCATCAGGCGATCTCCTTCATCTCGACAAGAATGGTCTTGGCGGTCAACGTCTCACCGGCGGCACAGGCCAGGCGGACGATCTCGCCATCGAACGGCGCGGCGAGGGTGTGGATCAACTTCATCGCCTCCATCTCGACCAACGGAGCGCCGGACTTGACCTGATCGCCGACGGCGACGTGCACAGTGGTGACCAGGCCGGTCAACGGTGCGGCGATTTGCCCTTCCGAGGCGCCGTCGGCCTTGGCGCCGAGGCGGGCTTCGGCCAGGGGCTGCACGAGGAGGAACAGGGACAGGCCGAAGCCGCTGACGTGGATGCCGTCACCGTCCCGCCACGCGCCCACATCCGCGTCGTCGAGCGGCACCACCGTCTCACCGCACTGCGCGGCGGGATGGGTGCCGAGGTGCAGGGTGATCTCCTCGCGCCCGAACTCGTCCTCGACCTGCAACGGGATCAGCGCCGACCGGCGCGGCCGGGTGACGCGGAAGCCGTCGGTGCGGGCGAGCGGATGCTCCGGCTGCGCCGCCAGAGCACGCAGGGCGCCATGCCCGCGCAGGCGCAGGAGCCGGTCGGGATCGGGCTGCCACCCGTCGGGGAAGGTGGTGGGCAGGAAGTCCGTGGTGGCGCGGCCGTCGACGAAATCGGCGCCGCGCAGGCAGTCGGCCAGGAACGCCTGGTTGGTCGCCACGCCGGGCATGGCCAGGGCTTCCAGGCCGACGATCAGACGCCGCCGGGCGCTGTCGCGGTCGGGGCCGTGGGCGATCAGCTTGGCGAGCATGGAATCATAGCTGGTGCCCACGACAGAGCCGGCGGCCACGCCGCTGTCGAAGCGCAGGCCGGCGGGCGCCACCACGTCGATGAATCGCCCGGTTGCTGGCAGGAACCCCGTGTCGGCCCGTTCCGCGTTCAGGCGGACCTCGATGGCATGGCCGCGCACCGTGATCTGATCCTGGGTCAGCGGCAGGGGCAGGCCGGCGGCCTGGCGGAGTTGGAACTCGACGAGGTCGACGCCGCAGATTTCCTCAGTGACCGGATGCTCGACCTGGAGGCGGGTGTTCATCTCCAGGAAGTACGGGCTGTCGCTGCCCGCCTCCATGATGAACTCGACGGTGCCCGCGCCCGCGTAGCGGATGGCCCGCGTCAGCTTGAGGGCGTGCCCGAGCATGGCTTGGCGCACGCTGTCGGGCAGATTGGGTGCGGGGGCTTCCTCGACCACTTTCTGGTGATTGCGCTGGATGGAGCAGTCGCGCTCGAAGAAGTGCAGGGCGTCGCCCCGGCCGTCGCCGAAGACCTGGACTTCGAGGTGGCGCGGCGCGGTGATGAGCTTCTCGATGAAGACGGTGTCGTCGCCGAAGGCTGACCCGGCTTCGGCACGGGCGCTGGCCAGGGCGCCGGCCAGGGCGTCGGGGCCGTCAACCCGGCGCATGCCGCGTCCGCCGCCGCCGGCGCTGGCCTTGACCATCACCGGATAGCCGATGCGGGCGGCGGCGGCCGCGATGTCCTCGGCCGTCGCGCTGGCGCCGTCGAAGCCGGGCACCACCGGAACGCCGGCCTCCTCGGCGATGCGGCGGGCCTCGATCTTGGAGCCCATGGCGGCGACCGCCTCGGCCGACGGGCCGATGAAGATCAGCCCGGCCTCGGCGCAGGCGCGGACGAAGCCCGCGTTCTCCGACAGGAAGCCGTAGCCGGGATGCACCGCGTCGGCACCGCTCTGCCGGGCGGCGTCGAGGATGGCCGGAATGCTGAGGTAGCTTTCCGACGGCGCGGCGGAGCCGATGCAGACGGCTTTGTCGGCCAGGCGCACATGCAGCGCCCCGGCGTCGGCATCGGAGTGGACCGCCACCGTGCGCAGGCCCAGCCGGCGGCAGGTGGTGATGACCCGGCAGGCGATCTCGCCGCGATTGGCGATGAGAACGGTGCGGATCGGGCGGGGAGCAGTCAGGAACTCGGTCATGCCGTTACATCCTGTACACGGGGCGCGACGGCCGCTGCTGCGGGCGCATGCTGCTCACGGCCAGGCAAATGCCCAGCACGCGGCGGGTGTCGCGGGGATCGATGATGCCGTCGTCGAACAGACGGGCGGTGCAGAAGTAGGGGTCCGACTTCTCCTCGAACATCCGGCGCAGCTTGGCCTCGTGGGCGGCCAGTTCCTCCTCCGTCGCGGAGTTGCGCGAAATGGAGGCGCGCCGCAGGTCCATCAGCACGGCGCTGCCGACGTCCGGATTCATGCCGCCGAGGCGGGCATTGGGCCACATGAACAGGAAGCGCGGCCGGAATCCGCGGCCGGACATGCCATAGTTGCCCGCCCCGTAGGAACTGCCGGTGATGACCGTGTACCGGGGCACCCGCGCGTTGGACATGGCATAGACCAGCTTGGCGGAGTGCTTGGAGATGCCGCCGCGCTCGGCCTCGCTGCCGACCATGAAGCCGGTGGTGTTCTGGAGGAACAGCAGCGGCACGCCGCGCTGGTCGCACAGTTCGATGAAATGCGTGCCCTTGAGGCAGGCTTCGGCGAACAGCACGCCGTTGTTGGCGATGATGCCGACCGGGAAACCTTCGATGTGGGCAAAGCCGCACACCAGGGTATCGCCCCAGGCGGGCTTGAACTCGTGGAAGGCGCTGCCATCGACCAGGCGGGCGATGACCTCGCGCTGGTCGAACGGACGGCTCAGGTCGGTGCCGACGATGCCAGGCAGGTCGTCGGCCGAAAACAGCGGCGCGCGCGGAGGCTGGCGGCCCGGAGCGAAGGGCTGGGCATAGTTCAGGGCGCCAACCATGTCGCGCAGGCGGCCGATGGCCGAACGCTCGTCGGGGGCAAGATGGTCGCTGACGCCGGAGTCCAGCGAGTGCATGGCGGCGCCGCCAAGGGCCATGCGGTCAACCACCTCGGAAATGGCCGCCTTGACGATCTGCGGCCCGCCGAGGTGGATGGAGGCATTGCCGTCGACCATCACGAACTCGTCGCACAGGGCGGGGATGTAGGCGCCGCCAGCGGTACACTCGCCGAACACCACGGCAAGCTGCGGCAGCCCCTCGGCCGACATGCGGCACTGCCGGTAGAAGGTGCCGCCGAAGTGGTTCTCGTCGTAGAACACCTCCTCCATCTGGTTGAGGTTGGCGCCGCCGCAGTCGACCAGGTAGAGGACCGGCAGGCGGTTCTCTGCCGCGATGTCCTGGGCACGGATGTGCTTCTTGACCGTCTCGCGGTGGAAGCTGCCGCCCTTCACCGTCGAGTCGTTGGCGATGATCATGCAGGCGGTGCCGCGCACCGTGCCGATGCCGGTGACGATGCCGGCAGCGGGGAGCTGGCCGTCGTACAGGCCCCAGCCGGCCAGGGGGCTCAGTTCCAGGAAGGCGGTTCCGGGATCAATGAGCAGGTCAATACGGTCGCGCACCAGGATCTTGTTCCGGGCATGGTGGCGCTCCACCATCTTCTCGCCACCGCCGGACAGCGCCCAGTCGAGTCGCCCCTGGAGGTCGCTGATCAGCGCGTCATAGGACTGCATGCGGGTGCGAAAGCCCGCATCGTCAGGATTTACGGAGCTTTGGAGTGTGGTCATTCTGATATATACCTAGCGTTTGTTAGGTTAGCCGGCGAAGCAGTCCCCTCTGGGAGAAGGGCCGGGGCGTCCTCACGAGCGCCCAAATGCATCGATCGGATAAAAGACCGCGCGTGTCAGGCGGCCGTGGCGCGGGCCTTCATCATCAGGGTGGCGGTGCCATCCTGAACCACCGCGCCGTGCTGGTTGACCACTTCGAAGTGCAAGGTGACGATGCCGTTTCCGGCCCTGGTCGGGCGCAGGGCTGACGGTCGGACGCGCGCGTGGACGGTATCGCCGATCTTTACCGGACCCTTGAAGTCCCAGTTCAGATTGAGCAGCCCCATGGCAGTGCCGTTGATAAGGTTGAGCTGCGACATCAGCCCGATCGCCATCGACATGCCCAGCGGGCCATGGGCGATGCGGGTGCCGAACGGGGTGCCCCGGCAATATTCCTCGTCGGAATGCAGTGGGTTGTAGTCCCCCGAGACGCCGCAGAACGTGGCAACGTCGGCCTCCGTCACGGTCCGCGCCTGGGTGGTCCACGTCTGGTCGGGTGAAAATTCCTCGTACATCAGACCCATGGTCTTCCATTCCTCCCATAGACTTATTTTCGGACGACTGTTAGTTAGATTAGCAGTGCGGTTTCGGGGTGGCAATGGGAAAAACCACTTCTGGGCGCCGCCAAAAAAAACCACAGGAGGAAAACGCAATGCGCGAACAGCACGCAATCGAACGGGGTTTGGCCCGGACCATGCGCGGCCGCATCCGGCACGACGATGAATTGGGCGTCCGCTACGGCGGTGATGGGGACGGCCTCGTCACGCTGACGCTCGACGATGCCCCTTTCCTCCGCGAGGACCGGGCCGGCGGCGCCATCAGCCAGGGTCCCCTGGCGACGATCCTGGACAGCGTCTGCGGCGTCGCGGCGATGGCCCGCCTGGAGTTCCTGGAAGCGGTGGCGACGGTGGACCTGCGACTCGACTATCTGCGCGCGCCGCAGCCGCGCCGGGGGATCGTCGCCGCCGCGCAGGTGGCCGAAGTTCTGGGGGAGGAAGGTCGGGGCAGCGTGGTTGTCCGCGCCGAGGTGCGGCATGCCGACGATCCGGTGGGGGCGCCGCTGGCGGCGGCGGTGGGGCGGTTCATCCGCCGTCCGCTGCGCGACGCCCGGCAGCCCGTCGCCGAGGTCCCGCCCGGCCCCCTGGCCGTCGGCGACAGCTACGGCGCGTTGATGGGATTCCGCTGGGATGACGATGGCTCCGTAGTCTTGCCGTTCCGACCCGGCCTGGTCGGCAACGGCTCGCTGCCGTCGCTGCATGGCGGTGCCATCGCCGCCCACCTTCAGGAGGCCGCCTGCATGGCCCTCGCGCGGGCGGCGAGCGCGCCGTTCACCCTGGCCACCGCCCATATCACCTATCTCCGCTTCGGCGCCTCGGAGGATGTGCACGCCCGGCCGGAGGTGGTCCGTGCCGGCGTCAACACGGCGTCGGTCCACGTGGCCGCCCACCAGCGGGATGCCGGCAGGCCGATCGCCGCCGGGACATTCACTTTCCTGAGCACCCAGGCCCCCGCGTGAGCGCCCAGCGCGCGGGATGACGTCGCGGCGCGCAGGCGCCGATGCCGGAGGAGGTGATGGGATTGTCCTTGCAATGGGGTAAAATGTCGCTACGATATATGACGGTCGTTAGGTAGAATTATGCGATGCTGCAGCCTAGACCGACAATCCACAAACTGGCCCCGAACTGGCCGACAGGCCAAAACTGGCCGCGAACCGGGAGGAACATGATGCCGATCCGTGCCCGTGGACCCATCAAAGCAAAGTCCACTCACACGCTTTTGGTCGCCGCCGCGCTTGTGGCGGGTATCTGGGGCGCCGCCCCGGCCGAGGCGCAGACCACGTTGAGCTACGCGACCTACTTCAATGCCAACGATCCCCTGGTGAAGGTGGACACGTGGTTCATGAGCGAGGTCGAGCGTCGAACCAACGGCGAGGTCAAGTTCGATACCTATCTCGGCGGAGCGATGCTCGGCGGGCCGGAGATCTATCCCGGCCTGACCCGCGGCGCCGTGGACATGGGAATGAGCGTTCCCGCCGCGTTCCAGCCCACGGAGTACGTCCTGACCAACGTGACGCTGCCCTACATCACCGATGACTCCGTGGCCACGACCTATGCCTTCAACCAACTCCTGGGCGAGTCCAAGGGATTGGCGCAGGAGTACGAGAGCCGCAACATCAAGCTGCTCTATGCCCTCGGCTTTTCTGAAAACGCCATCTGGTCGAACAAACCCGTCCGCACGGTCGAGGATCTGAAGGGGATGCGCATCCGCTCGGTGATGAGCGTCGCCGATGCCCTGAACATGCTCGGCGCCGTGCCCGTCTCCATGGGCTTCGGCGATGCCGTCGGCGCCTTGCAGCGGCAGGTCATCGACGGCTTCTCGTCAGCCCCCTTCCTGACCAGCATCTCGGTGGGCCTGCACGAGTTCGCGCCGTATGTTTCCGATGGCGGCGGGATGGGCGTGTATGCCGTCTCCAGCACCGGGATCAACCTTGATTCTTGGAAGAAGCTGACGCCGCAAACCCAGGCCGTCATCAACGAGGTGGCTGCCGAGGTCCCCGGCTACTACGCCTCCATTCTCGACGATCTGGTCAAGGAGGGGGTGGCCTCGCTCAAGGAGGCCGGCAAGACCGAGGTCATCCTGATGAGCGAAGACCAGGCCGAGCGTGTTCGCGCGATAGTGGCCGATCCCCTGTGGGGCAAGTGGCTGAAGGCGGCGTCCGCCGCGGGGCACGATGGACAGGCGTTCCTCGACCGGTACCGCGCGCTGGTCGCCGAGCGGGAAGCCGCCCACGACTATCAGCCGGGCCTGGTCCGCTTCGTCAAACAGCACGGTAACTGAGGTCTCTTCGGCAGTCCCATGACGGAGTGCGCCTGGCCCCAGGCCATTGGCGCACTCCCGAAGCCGGCCGGTATCGGCCGGCGGTGCGACTGGCAGTCGCGGCCGGAGGAAACGAGAGATCTGATCATGCGGCTTCTCCATGCCATTGAGCGATTCCATCATGTTCTCGGGGTGTTGTCGGGGCTGGCAATCCTCGTCATCACACTGACCGTCATCATAGACGTCGCCCTGCGGGCGCTGTTCAACGCCCCCCTGCACGGCGCCACGGAGTTCAGCACCCTGCTGATGATCGGCCTCGTGTACCTGGGCCTAGCCTCGGTGCAGGCCAGCAAGGCCAATTTCAGGGTCGAGGTGCTCCTCATGCTTCTGCCCGCCGGGGGGCGACGCTTCCTCGACGCGGTGACGACGCTGCTGGCGGCGGCGGCCATCGGGGTTCTGACCTGGCATACCGCACATGAGGCATGGGCGTCGGTCCTGCGCCAGGAAATGAGCTTCGGCGCGGTGGTCTTTCCGGTATGGCCCGCCCGCGTCGTCATCGCCATGGGCCTGTTGATGCTGTTGTTGCAGTTCGTGATCGACACCATCCGCCTTGTTGCCGGCGGCGACACGTTGGCGGCGGCCACCGCCGACGAGGACGAGTACGAGAGCAGGAGGGCCGCGGAATGACACCCATCGAACTGGGCGGACTGATCATCGGCCTTCTGCTGGTGCTTCTGGTCATCGGCATGCCGATCGCCTTCGCACTCATGGCCAGCGGCCTGGTCGGCGTCTACATGACGCGGGGCGGTGCCGGCTTTGACTACGTTGTCGCGACATTTCCTTATTCCTACATGGCGAACTTCGCCTTCGTCGTGGTGCCGCTGTTCATGCTGATGAGCCACATGGCCTTTGCCACGGGCATGTCCAGCAAGGCGTTCGAGGCGGCCAACAAATGCGCCAATGGAATGCGCGGCGGCCTGGCGACGGCGACCGTGTTTGCCTGCGCCGTGTTCTCGACGGTCAGCGGCTCCAGCATCGCCACCGCCTCCTCCATCGCCCGCGTCGCCATCCCGGAGATGCGCGCCGCCGGCTACAGCAACCGTCTGGCGGCGGGCTGCGTCGCCGCCGGCGGCACCCTGGGGGTGCTGATCCCGCCGAGCAGCATCCTGGTCATCTACGGCCTCGCCACCGGCACGTCCGTGGTTCAGCTGTTCGTCGGCGCCGTCATTCCCGGCGTGCTGACGGCGGTGGCCTATGTCGCTGGCATCTATATCATGGCGCGCCTCAATCCGATGTCCGTCGGTGGTGTGCGGACGGCGGTCCGCGTCCCCCTGGCGGAAAAGGCCAAGAGCCTGCTGATGACCTGGGAAGCCATGGCGCTGTTCGCGCTGGTCGTGGGTTCGATCTATCTGGGCCTCGCGACGCCCAACGAGGCGGCCGGCCTGGGAGCCCTTGGCGCCCTCATGATGGCCGTGTTCCGGCCCGGACGGTTCAAGATCATCTGGCGTGGCCTGCGCGAGAGCGGGTCGGTGACCTGCGCGGTCTTCGCGCTGATCGTCGGGGCCGGGCTGTTCAGCATGGCGCTGACCACCAGCCGCCTGCCGACCGAGATCGCGCTGATGGTGTCGGGTTTCGACCTGCCGGTGTTCGTGCTGATGCTGTTGCTCCTGGTGCCGTTCCTGGTGCTCGGCGCCTTCATTGACGGCATCTCGATGATCCTGCTGACCATGCCGATCGTCTTCCCGATCGTCGAGCATCTGGGTGTGCACCCGGTGGTGTTCGGCATCCTGGTGGTCAAGACGGTGGAGATCGGGTTGATCACGCCGCCGGTGGGCCTCAACGCCTTTGTCGTCAAGGGGTCCATCCCGGATCTGCGCCTTAAGGACGTGTTCATCGGCTGCATCCCCTTCGTGATCATCGAACTGCTGCTAATCGTCGTCCTGCTGATGTTCCCGGAGATCATCCTGTGGCCCCTGGAAGGATGAGTTCCGTCCACACCAAACCAAAGAACTACAAAGGGAGAAAAACGGCCATGAGCTTTGGCGCTGTTCACATGACGCTTGGGGCGCTGTTGGGAAAGCAGGCCGCCGCGCTGGGCGACAAGACCTTCCTGTCCTTCGAGGGGGCCAGCTACAGCTATGCCTTCGCCGACCGCCACACCAACCGCATCGCCAACGGCCTGCGCCGCCACGCCGGGGTGGGGAAGGGCGACCATGTCGGCATGCTGCTCGGCAACTGTCCGGAATTCCTGTGGGCGGCGGGCGCGCTGGGCAAGCTGGGGGCGGTGGCGGTGCCGCTGAACACGGCGGCCAAGGGCGCCCTGTTGCAATACTTCCTCGGCCATTCCAAGGTCGGCGCCCTGATCGTCGGCGAGGAGTTGCTCGACCGCGTGCACCCGCTCCTCGACAGCCTGCCGGCGCTGCGTACCCTCATCGTCGTACCGCAGGACCCCGGCGGGGTGCCCGACGGCGGAGCGATGCCCTTCTCGCGCCTGGAGGACGCCTCGGACGAGGCGCCGGACGTGGAGGTGAGCTACCGCGATCCGCTGTTCCTGATGTACACCTCGGGCACCACCGGGCCGTCCAAAGGGGTGGTCAGCCCCCACTCGCAGGGGTTGAGTATCGGCGGGCAATTGGCCGAGGTCTACGGCTATACCCGCGATGACGTGATCTATACCTGCCTGCCGCTGTTCCATGGCAACGCCCTGTGGTATTCGGTCATGCCGGCCATGTCCCGCGGCGCCACGCTGGTACTGTCGCGCCGCTTCTCCGGGTCGCGGTTCTGGGACGAGATCACCGACAGCGGCGCCACCCAGGTCAACGCACTGGGGGCGATGGCCAACATCGCTCTGAAGGAGCTGCATCGCCTCGACCGGTCGCGCCTGCGGCTGCGCCAGTGCATGGTGGTGCCGGCGCTGGATGCCGCGTCCGCCGCGCCGTTCCGTGAGATGGGCATCCGCCTGACCAGCCTGTTCGCCCAGACCGAGACTTTCGCCGTGACCCTGTACGGACCCGACGAGCCGGCGTCAAAGGTGGGATCGGCCGGCCGTGCGCACGGCTATACCCAGGTCGCCATCGTCGATGACGAGGACAGGGCCCTGGCGCCCGGCGAGGTCGGGGAGATCGTCGTTCGCCCGAACGAGCCGGGCATCATGATGCATGGCTACTACGAGATGCCGGCCGAGACGCTCGGCGTCATGTCGTCGCTGTGGTTCCACACCGGGGACCGCGGCTATCTCGACGAGGACGGCTACCTCTACTTCGTCGACCGCAAGAAGGACGCCATCCGCCGCCGTGGCGAGAACATCTCGGCCTATGAGCTGGAGATGATCATCTGCCGCCATCCGGCGCTGCGCGAGGCCGCCGCCGTGGCGGTGTCCTCCGATCTGGGCGAGGACGATGTGTTGGTCTTCCTGGTGCCCAACCCCGGCGTCACGATGGATTTCGAGGACATCACCCGGTACTGCGACCGCAACATGCCGTACTTCATGGTGCCGCGCTACCTGCACGTCCTCGACGATCTGCCCAAGACGGCCTCCGAAAAGATCGAGAAGTACAAGCTGCGCGAGTGGGCGGAGGCCAACATGGCGGCCCTGTGGGACCGCGAGAAGGCCGGCATCACCCTGACCCGTTGAGCGCCGGTGCATGACACAAGGAATTTGACGCAATGAAGAACGATGCTGTGGAACTGACCTGGCCGGAAAGCGACGTCGCGCTGCTGACGCTGACCCGTGGCAAGGAAATGAATACCCTCACCCACGCCTTCCTGGATGGCTTCGAGCAGGTGCTCGACGACCTGGCCGGGCGCAAGGTGCGGGCGCTGATCATTACCGGGAGCGGCCGCGCCTTCTGCTGCGGCGCGCACCTCGACTACTTCGCCGAGGACCAGCTTGGTGAGGAAGCCCGCTTCGACCTGCGGGACAAGTACCTCGACCGCATCGCCCGCCTGTTCGACCGCCTGGAGGAACAGCCCTATCCGGTGATCGCGGCGATCAACGGCTTCGCCCTGGGCGGCGGCGGCGAATTGGCGCTGTCGTGCGACTTCCGAATTATGGCGCGCGAGGCGCGGTGGGGTCTGCCCGAGGTCCGCATCGGCGCCCTGGCCGGGGCTGGCGGGGTGCAGAAGCTCATCCGCCACGTCGGCCGCAGCAAGGCGCTGGAATGGATCCTGCTCGGCAGCCACGTGACGGCCGAAGACGCGCAGGCCGCCGGGCTGCTTTACGCGGTAAGCGACGCCGACCGGGTGGTCGATGACGCCCTTGCCCTGGTCGCCCGCCTGCGCGGCCTGAGCCCGCGGGCCATCGCCCAGAGCAAGGCTGCCGTCTATCTGTCCGAGGATGCTGATCTGCGCAGCGCCCGTCGCTTCGGGCTGGAGGCGCTGGCCATGCTGATCGGCAGCAAGGACTGGCAGACCGGCATGGCCGCCTTCCACGCCAAGACGCCGCCGCAGTTCGACTGAGCCATCACGCCGGCCCCGCCAGCGGGGCCGGCCACCAGGAGATCTTTCATGACCGCTACCGTTGTCCGTGGACCCATGCCCGCGTCCCTCGTCGATACCCTGTGCCCGGTCCACGGGCGCCGGGCGGCGCTGGCGCGCAACATCGCCCTGGCCGTGGCGGGCAGCCTCGCCCTGTGGCTCTCGGCCAAGATTCAGGTGCCGTTCTGGCCGGTGCCAGTGACCATGCAGACCATGGTCGTGACCCTGATCGGCGCCTCCTTCGGCTGGCGCCTGGGACTGGCGACGGTCGCGCTGTACCTGGCCGAAGGCGCCGTCGGCCTGCCGGTATTCGCCGGCACGCCGGAGCGCGGCATCGGCCTCGCCTACATGGCCGGCCCCACCGGCGGCTATCTGATCGGATTCGCGGTGGCGGCGGCGGCCATGGCGCCGCTGGCCGGGCGCGGCCGCAACGGACTGCGCATGGCCGTGGCCATGACCGTCGGAACGGCCATCATCCTGCTCTGCGGCTTTCTCCACCTGGCGGCTTTCGTCGGCCTGGAGGCGGCATGGCTCAACGGCGTTGTGCCGTTTCTGGCTGGGTCGCTGCTGAAGATCGCCCTGGGGACCGCGTTGATGGTCGGCGCCTGGCGCCTCGGACGCGCGGTGGTTAAGCCGGGCGCCTGAGCATTCGAGTCTTGGTGACGTGGTCGCTGCGGGCGATGTGCGGCGTGATCTTGCGCCCCCGCAACTCCTTGATGAAGGCGGCCACGTCATAGCCCTTGTGGGCGCCGTTTTGCAGCAGTTCGGCTGACCAGAAATGTTTTTTAGTCATTCATTTATTCGCTGCGAGTAGTAGGAATAAGGTGCGTAAGGTGCGTTGAGATTCGCCCGCGCATAGTTTTCCGACGTCCGACATCGTAGCGAGTACAGTCCCTTGATGCCCTTCGACCGCCTCGCCGGTTTCTTTAACCGCACGCATGGCTGATTGCGATGAGCAATCCCAATCGACTCTTCCGCCAGGCTGCTCTCGAACGCTTGTCGTCGCCTGATCAGTTGGACAGGGCCATCGTCATTACAGACGTGCGCGGCTGGATTGTGGCCGCCACGGTGGCGGTGCTGCTTGTATTGCTGGTGGTGTGGGGCTTCATCGGCAGCATTCCGACCAATGTTCCCGGCAAGGGGATCCTGATTGCCCGAGACGGACGGGTTCTGACGGCCATGAGTCCGGCGTCTGGCCGCATCGACACGTTGCTGGTCGCGTTGGGCGATACCGTGGAAAAGGGCCAGCCCGTCGCCCGTATTCACCAGACCGACGTGCAGACCCGCCTGGACAACACGCGTGAACTGCTGTCCGAGCGCACCGCGGAATTGGACCGCCGCCGGGCCGCTCATTCCCGCGAGCGCGACCTTGTGCGCGCCAACCTCGACCAGCAACGTCGCGCTTTGGAACAGTCCATTGCCGCCGCCACTGAGAGGGTCCAATGGATAACCGAGCGCTTGCGCGGGCATAAGGACTTGGCGGCTGCGGGGTTCACCACCCAGACGCAGGTTCAGTCCATCCAAACCGAGTTGAGCCAAGCTCGACAAGTACAGGCCGATGGCCATAGCGCATTATTGCGGCTTCAAGCCGAGGACAACGACATCGCCCTGCGTCACGAGCGCGAAATGGTCGATGTGCAAGGCGCCATTGCGGATATCCAGCGCACCATCCGGGAGCTGGAAACACAATTGGACCGCGACACGTTGATCCATGCCCCCGCACCCGGCCGCGTGACCGAAATCAGGGCCACGGCCGGTGCCATGGTCGGCACCGGCCAAGCGGTTCTCGGCATCGAAAGCACGGGAACCAAAGGTGCTGGCGGACTGGACTCCGTCGCCTACGTGGCCACCAAGCACGGCAAGCTGGTGCGGCCGGGGATGACGGTCCGCATCGCCCCCGATAACGTCCGCCGCGAGGAATACGGAACCTTACAAGGCGTTGTACGCAGCGTGTCGGAGTTCCCCTCCACCCGCGAAGGCATGGCCGCCGTTCTGCAAAACGACG
>JBAYSM010000005.1:0-39233 GCA_041676205.1 Rhodospirillaceae bacterium
AGGCGCCGCGGCGCCAGGCGCGGCCCCTGAGCGCGGCCGAACGGGCGCATGTCCTTGCCACCTTGCACGAGGAGCGTTTCGTCGACCTGGCCCCGGCCGAGGTCTACGCCACCCTGCTCGACGAGGGCACCTACCTGTGCTCGATCCGCACCATGTACCGCATCCTGGCGGCCAACCACGAGGTCCGCGAGCGGCGCAACCAGTTGACCCATCCCGCCTACACCAAGCCTGAGCTGCTCGCCACCGGCCCCAACCAGGTGTGGTCGTGGGACATTACCAAGCTCAAGGGGCCGGCCAAGTGGAGCAGCTTCCAGCTTTACGTGATCATCGACATCTTCAGCCGCTGCGTCGTCGGCTGGATGCTGGCCGACCGCGAAAGCGCCACCCTGGCAAAGATGCTGATCGCCGAGACCTGCCGCCGCCACGGCATCACGCCGGGCACCCTGACCCTGCAAGACCCACTCCAGGCCCTACCAGTCCAACGACAACCCGTACTCGGAGAGCCAGTTCAAGACCATGAAATACCGGCCCGAGTTTCCCGACCGCTTCGGCTCCATCCAGGACGCCCGCGCCTTCTGCCGGACGTTCTTCGACTGGTACAACAACCGCCATCACCACAGCGGCATCGGCCTGCTGACGCCCCAGCAGGTCCATTCCGGCCGCGCCGGGCAAATCCGCCAGCAGCGCCAGGACGTCCTCGACGCCGCCCACGCCCGCCATCCCAACCGCTTCGTACGCACCGCGCCACAGGCACCCGCCATGCCGACGGCGGCATGGATAAACCCGCCTGAAAACTCACAGGCACAGGCTGCTTAAACCGGCCAAGCTGGTGTCTCATTGGCGTTGACACGTTCCGCATCCGCACCGCCCGCTCACGGATTTCCGGGGAGAACTTGTTCATCGTCTTGCTCATGATGGCTCCATCCTACTCTGGAGTTGGAGCCTCCGGCAAACCCGGGGCGGTTCACGACCGGACGCGACCATTCATTTCGGAGGCTCCCAATCAGCACAAAGTACTGAGAGCCGGCTTCCTCAGGCCGCGTACACGTTGACGTATTTCAGGCAGATCACCCGCAGGCACGACGACAGGTTTTTATCGTTTGCCACCAGGCACTGATCGTGGATGCGCTCGATCAGGGCGGGCACGGTGAGGCTCATGTCGCGGGCCATGCCTTCTAGCGTCGACCAGAAGGCGCGCTCCAGGCGGATGGTGGTGCTGTGTCCATGGATGCGCAGTGCCCGCTTTTCGGGAATGAACTCCGAAATCTGGCTGGTCGTGCACGCATTGAACATGTGGCCGAGGAAGTCCTCCGCCCTCAGGAAGATGCTCATGCGGTCTCCTCCCGGGTGCTTTTTTTGCAGTGCACCCTATCTTTTGTGCTTTCGCAGTTTTTTACCTGTCGGCAATAGATACTACCACTGCCTGAACATGGGTCGGTAACGTTTTCCCAAGGCCCGAACAACGGGCCGCGCAATGGGGAAAACGTCTGGAAGGTGCGGAGACATGGATCTATTCCGCAAGACCCTTGATCCGGTGATCGCGCTGTCGGCGATCGCGGTACTCAACATTTTCATGTTCCTGCTGATCGGTTCGTGGACCGTCGGCGGGGGCGAAACCATGATGACCGGCCTGGCCGCCCAGGCTGTCCTGGGCGAGGAAGCCCTGGCCCGCATCCCGTTCTGGTCACTGGTGTTCGAGCCCGACTGGGGCTACTGGAAGATGTACATCAGCTTCGGGATGCTGTTCGGTGCCTTCGTCGGTGCCGTCCTCAGCAAGGAATTCTATTTACGCTTTCCGCGCCGCCTCAACGAGTGGGTACTCATCACCATCGGTGGGCTGCTCATGGGCGTGGGCATCCGCCTGGCCTTCGTGTGCAACGTGTCGACCTTCTTCGGCATGACCCCGGAAATGAACCTGGGGGGCTATCTGTCCATCAGCGGCATCCTTGCCGGTGCCTGGGTCGGATCGCTCATCTACAAGCGCATTCTTGAAGGCTGAGGAGAAACGCCATGCTGCTGTCTCCCGTCGCGGAATGCGTGCTCGCGTTCCTGTTCGGCTCCGTGGTCGGTCTGTTGGTGCAGCGCTCACGCTTCTGCAACACCGCCGCCCTGCGGGACGCCATCCTGTTCAAGAGCTACCGCAACACCAAAGCCCTGCTCGTCGCCATGATCATCCTGACCCTGGGCTTCACCCTGTTCATCAGCGTCGGGGCGGGCAACACGCTGCGCTTTGACGTCGGCCTCAACACCTTCGCCGGGCTGTTCCTGTTCGGCATCGGCATGGTGCTGGCCGGGGCCTGCACCGTGTCCACCTGGGTCAAGTGCGGCGAGGGCAACTTCGGCGCCCTGTGGGCGTTGCTGTTCACGTTCATCGGCATGTTCCTGTTCTCGCTGGTGTGGTCGCACACCTACTGGCCGCCGGCGCCCGCCAGCATGACCGGCGAGCCCAACCTCGCGGCGCTGCAACTGGGCTTCGCCAACGCTGAGACCTTGCAGGCCAAGCTGGGCATTCCGGCCATTTTCTTCGGCATCATCCAGGCCGCCGTGCTGTTTGCGCTCTATCGCGCAATCCTGCGCAAGGAGGCACGCGGCAAGGCCATCCACGAGAAGACTGCCCGCGAGCACAGCGCGGCCCGCCCGGTTCTGGTGAGCGGCGCCGGGGCCGGCGGGGCGGTGCCCCAGGGCGTTCCGGCCACCCCCGCCGACTAATCCCATCGACCAAGGAGGCAAGACATCATGTTTGGTTTCAAGAAGCGCGACGCCGTGGCCCAGGAAGCCGCCGCCCGTCAGGTCACCCTTGGCGACGGCCAGACCTATACCGTGGTGCGCCAGATCGACTGCCTGGGCGACAGTTGCCCGCGCCCGCAGCTCATGACCAAGAAGACCATTTCACAGGTCGCCCCCGGCGAGATCATCGAAGTGATGGTCGACAACCCGTCGTCGATGGAGGCCCTGCCCCCCATGTGCGACGAGATCGGCGCCACCCACCTGGAGACGCTCAAGGCCGAGCGCTGCTGGCAGGTCTACATCCGCAAGGACTGACGCAAGCAAGAGGGAGGGGCGCCATGAGCGCACGCCTGCAAATGGCCCTGTTCAGCGGTGCCATCGGTTTGGCCAGTCTGGCCGGCATCGTCTACATCGTCATCGCGCCGCCCCCTGGGCTGCGCCTGACGGCCGACGGGCAGCCGCATTTTTCGCCGCTGGTCATGCATCCGGAAACCGGCGAGGGCATCCGCCTGGACGTCCTCATCCGCCACTACAAGGGAGGCTGAGGCATGGACATCGACCTCCAGACCATTGCCCAGGGCATCGCTTTCGTCGTCGCCCTGTACGCCCTGTGGCTCGCGCTGCTGCGCGACAGCGTCTGACCGGGAGAGTTCATCATGGATATCGACAAGCCCAGCCTGGTGTTCGGCATCCTCGCGCTGGTCGTGACCCTGGGCGGGGCGGGCCTGGTCCTGCCGACGGCCATGCTGCCGGAGGCCGAGGCCCGCACCTACGGCCAGCCAACCCCGGCCGAGGAGTTGGGAGAGGTTGACGTCGGCGACGGGTTCGGTGTGATGGCGGTCAGCGAATTGGCCTACTATTACGCCGCCAACCCGCCCGCTCCAGTGGGTGGCGGCACGGCCGACGCGCCGGTTCAGCGCCGCTTCGGGGGCTGCTGATGATACGCGCTAGCGCCGTGGTGCTGGCCGCCTGCATCGCCGTGATTGCCGCTCCGGCGGCGGCGGAGCTGCGCGGCCAGCGTGGGATGCCCGCAGGGGCGGAAGTAGTCATCGACACCCGCCCGGCGGTGCACTGCGCGGCAGGCAGCGTCGGCCCCGATGCCCGGTGCCTCCCGGCGAACCTGCTGTTCGGGCTACGGGGCCGTCTGGTCGATCCCAAAGTTCTGCTGTGGCGCCTCGGCACGCTCGGCCTGACCGGGGCCGAACGGGTGGCCGTGATCGGCGACGACCCCGCGCCGCGCGATGCCGTCGCCGCCTTGCTGCACATCGCCGGACAAGCGGCGGTTACGGTGGTGGAGACACCGCCGTCGGCCTTGCCGCCCGGCGGGCCGGGCCGGACGGCAGGGCTAGTGCGCGAGGTGGTTTATACCGCCCCGATGCGCGACGACCTGTTGATCCTACGCGATGAACTGGCCGCCCTGCTGCGGTCCGGCGCCGCGCCGGCGGTGGTCGATGGGCGGCCGGAGGAAGACTACTGGGGCGGCCGGATGCGCGGCCTCCGCGGCGGCCATCTGCCGGGCGCCCAATCCCTGCCGTTGGAGCGCCTGCGGGCTTCGCGCGGTCGCCCGGTGCCCGATGTCCTGCCGCCGGCCGGGCCGGTGGTGGCCTATGCCCACGGAGCCCCCGACGGCCTCGCCTTTTTCACCGCGTTGACCGTGCAGGGGGCCACGGCGCGGCTCTATGCGGGCGGCTGGGCGGAATGGGCGGCCTCGCCCCTGCCCGCGGACGCCCAGACCCATCCCGATCCAGCTGAAAGAGGATAGCCCCGAATGGACGTTCTTCTGCACGTGACCTCCGCCGACGCCCTGCCTGTCGTCCTGCCCCTGGCCGAGGCACTGGGGCGTGCGGGCGCGACCTGGGGCTGCTTTGTCACCAACGACGGGGTGCGTGTTCTGGGCGATGCCGCTTTCGTCGCCGCCCTGGGCAGCGCCACGCGGGCGGCGGTATGCGAACACTCCTGGGATCTGCACATGGCCGGCCGCGACTGCCCGGTCGAGCGCGGCAGCCAGACCGTCAACAGCGCCCTCATGGGACAGGCCGCCCGCGTTGTCAGCCTCTAGCCCTGCCAAACACTACCACGGGGAGAAACCGCTCATGGCCAACGAAAAGGACATTCTGGTGCTTGGCCGCCGCGATCACACCGAGGCCATGCGAGTGGCTGCCGGCCTGACTATTTTCGGCCACCGCGTGCGTCTGGTCTTCATGACCGGGCCGGTGGCTGAGACCGAGGCCAACGCCGAGCAGGCCGAGTTGCTGGAGCTGTCCGAAGTGGAGCCGGAAACCACCGTGCCCGCGATGGCCGACATGCTGCCGCTGCTCGACACCGTCGGCTTGGCCGCCGCCCTGAAGGCCGCCGATCATGTGGTAAGTATCTGAAGGGAGAGCGCCAATGTCCGATATTCTTGAACTCGACAGCGGGCTGTTCCCGGATCGCGCCACCCTGGGCGCGGCGGTTGAGGCCCTGGAAATCCCGGTGCGGCGCGTCGACCTGCGGGCGGCACGCACGGCCGAGGACTGGGACGCCGTGGTGGCGGCCCTGATGAAGGCTCGCATCGTCCTGAGCGTCTGAACCAATCCCGCGACGGCCGGGGAAACGGCCGCGCTTTCATGGAGGAAGCACATGTCCATTCTGAGCACAGGCAGGTTGCTGTTCGTTGTCGCGGCCATGAGTCTTGCCGCTGGCGCCACGGCCCAGGCCGCGGACCCTCTCGTATCGGTCGATTGGGTCACGGCAAACACCAGCAAGCCGGGGATCGTCATGGTCGATCTGCGCGGCCGCGAGGACTTCCTGCGCGGTCACGTCCCCGGCGCGGTCCACAGCAACTACGGCAAGGACGGCTGGCGCGAAGCCCGCGACGGCGTGCCCGACTTGTTTCCGGCCGACACCGCCAAGCTGGCGGCCCATATCGGCGGGCTGGGCATCGACAATGCGACCCACGTCGTCCTGATGCCGCCGGGGGCCAATTCCTCGGACATGGGCATGGGCACCCGGATCTACTGGACCTTCAAGGTTCTGGGCCATGACGAGGTCTCGATCCTCGACGGCGGCATGACGGCTTATCTCGCCCCGGCCGACAAGGACGGCAACCCCACCAATGCGCTGGAACGGGGCGCCGGAAAGGCCGAGGCCAAGACGTTCACCGTCAACCTGCGCCCTGAAATGCTGGCCGGCGCCGACGACGTTAAGGCCATGGCGGCGCGCGGTGCGCTGCTGGTCGACAACCGTACGGCCGACCAGTACATGGGCGTCAACCGCCACGGCAAGGCCAAGGCCTCCGGCACCATCGCCGGGGCTGTCAACCTGCCGCAAAGCTGGATGACCGAGAACGGCGGCGGCAAGTTCCGCAGCCGCGACCAGCTCGCCAAGTTGTTCGATGCCGCCGGCGTGCCGACCGAGGGCGAGCAGGTCAGCTTCTGCAACACCGGCCACTGGGCCTCCATCGGCTGGTTCGCCGCGTCTGAGATCATGGGCAACAAGGACGTCAAGCTCTATGACGGCTCCATGACCGAATGGACCATCAAGGGCAACGAAACCGAAGCCAAGATCAACCTGAACTAGGCTCGTGGTGCGCCGTCTCATCCTGAGCGTCGCCGTGGCCGCGGGGATCATCGTCCCTGCGGCCACAGCCCTGTCCGCCGACGATCACCGGTGGCCGCGCAGCCGCCCCGTCAGGCTGGCCGCCGCCGAGATCCTGGTCATGGCCGGAGATGCACGGCGCCTGACCGAGGAAAACTTGCCGCCACTGCGCCAGCGGGGCGTGCGTGATCGCCTGCTGGGTAGCATGTCCGGGCTGCCGCTGCTATTGCGTCTGGCGGGACACCCGGCGGAGCCGGGCGAGATAGAGTCCCTGCGCGCGGCCATTGCCGCCGAGAACCTTGCCACGCTGCGCCGCAATCTGGACGCCCTGGCCGCCAGGGTGCCGTTGGACACCACCGGGATCCTACCCCCCGACCAAAGGCCCCGAGCCCGCCGCCTCGCGCTCGCCCTGCATGACGGCCTTTGCGCCGGTTGTCACGACGGCCAGCCCCCCGACCCCGATGATCTTCTCCCAGCCGAGGATCTGTTTCAGGCCGCCGGCACGATGCCGCTGCGGGAATTCGCGGCCCGTCTAATGATTGGCGTGCGCGGCGACACCTTGACGGCCTTTGCGCAGCCCCTCACCGACGGCGATCTTGCCGCACTGCTGGGGCTTTATCTGAACGGAGCGGAGTGATGGCAACCCGCGGTCATGGCGCATCATTGTCGCCGCCGATCGAGAAGGTGCAACGCGAAATAGGTCCTGGCCCACCGCCAAATCGAACGCATCAAGCGCCAATAAGGAAAGCAGGAGGTGGAAGACACTCTGAACTCAATGCTGCTCCACCGAAAGTAGTTCGCTGATCTGTACGCGCAATACCCTGTTCCACGCCGCCAGTTTCCCTGTTCGTGGTTTTTGTTGCTGCGGCTATAGAGGTAGAAACTCAGCCAACAAATCGGCCACACAGTCGTCCCCAGGTTCCATTTCTGCCAGTTGCTCCTGTATTTTCCCTAATAATAGGGAATTTTTCAGAGACCAGTTCGCGCCTGACTGCCTCAACCGCCATTAACTTCTTGTTATTATTGAGATTTTCAGATTTCCGAACGGGATTCGAAATTCTCTTTCGGTAGTACCGGTGTCACTGGGCATAGAGTTGAACTCCTGGGCCAGCCCCTCCTCCGAGGACTTGCGGGTGTAGATGGCGCAGCGCACGGTGGCGCGCACCTTCTTGGCGGCTGCCTTTTTAGCCATGAGCCGCCTCCGTGCCACGGACGGCCTTCGCGCCCAGCCCGAAGAAGCGCGGTCCCGACCACTGAGTCCCCGTGATCTCGCGGGCGATCACCGACAGGGAGCGCCACGTCTTGCCGCGCCAGTGGAAGCTGTGGTCGCTGACCAGCACCTCGTGGGTCTGACCACGCCATTAGCGCGCCAGCCGGGCGCTGGGGCGAAGCCTTGCCACCCAGGCCTGCCCCAGGTCCCCCTTCTTCTCCAGCACGGCCGCGACGTCGGCCAGCCGCCGGGATGCCGCGCTGATCGCGCCGAGGGCCTTTTCCTGCAGCTTCCAGGCCACGCCCAACTCCAGCATGCCCCGTCCCAGCTTCTTGGGCGGCGGCGCCCGGTACAGCGGCCGTCACTCGCCGCACAGGTCGGCATGGCTCATTTGCGGCAGGTCCGTCAGATACTGTGCCAACCCAACGGCGCACGGTGTAATTCTCACATCCTCCGCAGCGCTCCAGGCGGTAAACCCGCCATCTGCCGGAACACAGCCACATCGGCGGCCTTGACCACGCCGCGCGACAGCGAAACCCCGTGGCTGCCGAGCCAGCGGAAGGCTCTGGACACGTTTTCGGGGGCCAGGCCGATGCGCCCGCCGATCATGTGGGCGGGCAAAGGCAGGGCGAAGGACACCGGTCCGGCGTCGGGCACCGGCCCGGCCTCTGCGGCGGCTTCCAGCAGGTAGCGGCACAGGCGGGCGCGCGGCGACAGAACCTTGAAGGCGGCCAGGCTGTCGAGCATCCGTTCGTACCGCCGCCCCAGCAGGGCCAGCATATGGGGCACCTGTTCGGGCGTCGCACGCAGCCATTCCAGCACCACGGTGCGGTGCATGATGATCAGCCGGGATGGGGTGATTGCTTCGCCGTTCACTGGATAGGACTTCATGCTCAGCATGGCGGGCAGGCCGAAAAAGTCGCCAGGCCCGAACGCCTGCATGATGTTTTCGGCGCCTGACGGACTGGCCCGGTACAGCTTGACCCGACCTTCCAGAAGCACGAAGAACCGGTCGGCCGTCTCGCCCTGGCTGAACAGCAGGGTGCCGGCCGGCAGGTCGGTGACCGGTTGTTCGGCAATCAGCGGCCCCAGGAGGTCGAGGTGGAAGCCCTCGGCTGGGCTGACGCGGCGGCTCATTCTCCGCCCTCCCCGGTTGCCAGGGCGGCAAGGTGTTCCGAATCGGCCACGCGGATGCGGCCTCCGAGCACGGTCACGCCGATGTCGCGCAGGCGGTTGAGCACCCGCGATAGGCTTTGCTGGGTGATTCCGAGATGAACGGCCAGTGTCTTTTTCGGAAACGGCAACCGACCCTCGCACGGCGTGCCGGTACCGGTATCCTCCGGGCCGTTGGTCAGGGTTTCGAGCAGGTAGCGCGCGACGCGGGACGTGGCATCGCGGAACTTCAGGTCGGCAGTGCTGTTGATGCAGGCCCGCAGGCGGGTGCCGAGCACAGTGAAGGCGAGCAGCCCGGCCTCCGGGTTGGTCCTGATGGTGTCGAGAAACGCCTCGCGCGGCACCATCGCGGCGCGCACCGGCCCCAAGGCCTTCACGGTCATGCCGTGGCGCCCCGTCCCACACACGCCTTCCAGCCCCAACAGGGCGCCCGGCCCGACCTCGCCGACCGGCACGTCAACGCCCTGGAAGCTCCGCACGGCCAATCCCCGGCCGCTCAGCAGCAGCGGTAAATAATCCACCGGGGCGTTCAGGTTGACGAGGGTCGCGCCGTCCTCGAAATCGACTGGGACCATGCCGTTTGCGAAATGCCGGCACATGGCGGCGGCAAGCGCTGCGTCGGGGCGGGGGC
This sequence comes from Rhodospirillaceae bacterium, assembly GCA_041676205.1. GTDB lineage: Bacteria > Pseudomonadota > Alphaproteobacteria > Rhodospirillales > Rhodospirillaceae > Cauispirillum. The sequence goes on from JBAYSM010000005.1 coordinate 9,318, forward strand.
CTCCGGGATTGGCGGGAACGCTGTTCATCGGGAACCACCATGCGCGTTGAGGGTGTGAAACTTTAGGCCAAGGCAACGCGCAAACGGATTGATTCCGGTCAAGCTGTTCAACCTTTTTAACCCGCGTCATTCGCGGCAGCAAATCCGACAGATAGAGTCGGACCAAGGTAAAACGCCACAAGGGAGGCCGCACATGATGGACGAACGGACGCAGGGTTCGCTCAAGGGGATGACGGTGCTCATCGTGGACGACAACACCCACATGCGCCGCTTGATAGGGACTCTCTTGCAGGTCATTGGGTCGCCGACCTGCCTGGAAGCCAGTTGTGGAAAACAGGCCGCCGACATCCTGACCCGGGTCCCCATCGACCTTTTGATCTGCGATTGGCGCATGGGCGAAATGAGCGGGCTGGAGTTGGTCAAGGTCGCCCGCTGCGAAGGCTACCTGCGCAATCCGTTGCTTCCCATCGTCGCGGTGTCGGCCTACAGCAACGACCACATGGTCCGCGAGATGTACGCGGCGGGAGCCAACGCCGTGATGACCAAGCCGATCGGCATTTCGACCTTTGTCTCGACCATCTCGCGCGTGACGCAGAGGCCCAACGCGTTTCGCCAAGCCGGCAAGTGGTTCGGCCCCGAACACGGCGGCGGCGCCGAGGTCCACGATCTTTCCTAAAGGTTAGTTTCCGGCTGCCCAGCGAACGCCACGCGCCCTCAGCTCGTGGCGTTCATCGTTTTCCAGGCCGCCCCGGCCCTGCCATGCAGGTAGCCGTTGGCGGCGCGCCGCTTCCCCAGCAGGTCGCGCAGCATGGCTTCGGCCACCGAGCTGTCCACCCTGCCGTCGAGCAAGGCGCGGTAGATCCGGCCGACGGCGACCATGTCCACCCCTTCGGGCGTGATCCGCAACGCCGCGACGCCTGCTCGGACCAGGGCCGGGATCTCCGTGGCCAGGACGAGGACGGCATCGGACAGCGTTTGGGTGCCGTTGAGCCTCAGGAAGGTCTGCCCGTCGATGGTATCGACCGGCATGCCTTCGCTGTCCTGTCCACAGACGTACTGGCATCCGTCCTTGGCAAGGCCATGGGCGCGGGCATGGGCGCACCGCGCGGAAATGGCCAACGGGATGCTCCCGAACGCGGGGACCTCGATGGTCAGCCCTTCTGCCGTGCCCGCTTGGGAGAGCGCTTCCACGGCGGGACGGTCAAGCTCCCACGGCAGGCACACGGTGGTCGCTCCGCGACCGGCCAGGACGCGCAGCGTTTCGGCGTTATAGATGTTGAAATAGGGGCCGACGCGGTGCGGGCGACCGTCGAGCAGGTACAGGGCTCCGGCTTCGTTGGCCTCCACCATGATCCCGTCATCGGCCATGGCGCACACATCGGCCAACTCCGCCCGTTCGCGCGGCGTCACCGGAAGGGCTAAGGTCGAAAAGATGACCTCCTTGCCCGCCATTTCCAGCATCTGCGCCACTTCAAGGATGGTGTCGGAAAGGAACGGGCTGCGCTTGACGCACACCACTTCGCCCAGGACCACCGCGTCGTAGGAGGTGTCTGCGGCGATGGCGCCGTAGAACTCCAGCCGCTGGCTGGTCGGCCAGTTGTAAAGGAGGGGGCCGAGGGTGAGGCGAACATCGCGGGTCATGGGCGGGTCCTTCGCTTGCAGAAATTAGCGCCAACCGCGCTTGTAGGCGCCTTCGGTGGTGCGCCCGCCTTCGGTGAAGCCGTCGGCCGAGACGGCGGGGCCGGGCGCGGCGCCCTCGGCCAGGGCATCGATCGCTCGCCGCAGGTTGCCGACCACCGCCGCCACATAAGCCTTGCCGCGCTGGCGTCCCTCGACCTTGATGGCGGTGACACCGGCCGCGGCCAGATCGGGCAGCAAGGCCGTGGCGTCGAGGCTGACCGGGTCCTCAAATAGATAACTGGCCCGGCCGCGTGCTTCGAACCGTCCCTTGCACAGGGTTGGATAGCCGGCGTCCTCGCCAGGGCCGAAGCGGTTGATGGTGTAGCCGGCGAGGCGGGACACCAGGACATCCCCCTCCTGTTCGTACCGCACATCCTCGGCCGGCGAACACACGCCGTCGCGGTTGGGGGAACGGCCGGTGGCGTAGGAGGACAGGGTGCATCGGCCCTCGGCCATGACGCACAGGCCGCCCAGCACGAACACCTCGACCTCCACGTCGGGCTGGCTTGCCGTAACCATGCGGATGTCGTCGATGGTGAACACGCGGGGCAGAACGACCCGCTGCACGTTGAACAGGCGGGCGTAGTACGCGACGGCCTCGGGATTTGCGGCGGCGGCCTGCACCGACAGGTGAAGGCGCAGGTCGGGGTATTTGCGCGCGGCATAGGCTGCGACGCCAATGTCGGCCACGATGATTGCGCCGACGCCGACGCGGGCGGCGGTATCCACCGCCTGACGCCAGATGTCCTCCTGCCCGGTACTGGCGAACGTGTTGATTGCGATCATCGGGCGGACGCCGCGATCGCGGCAATAGGCGGCGGCCTGCTCGGCCTCGGCCGGGGAAAAGTTCAAGCCGGGAAAGTTGCGCGCGTTCGTGCGGTCGCGAAAGCCGAAGTAGACGGCATCGGCACCGGCGTCGACCGCCGCGCTCAGGGCTGACGGGGTTCCCGCCGGGCATACCAGTTCAAGCGTCCGAGGCATGGGGTTCCTTTCGGGGGACGGGGGGTGAAGATCGCGTTCGGCTCTGCCGTTCGGCCCGCGTAAGGCGGTCCTCCATGATGTCCAGGCGGGCATCGACGCGCGCCCGCCATGCCCGCAGGGGCTCCAGCACGGCGGCCTGAACCTTGCGGACATCGTCGGCCGCCAGCCGCGCCGTGGCTTCCAGGTGTGCCGCCACGCGCCCCCGCCATGCCGTCGGCAAGGGCAGGCTGTCAGCCAGGAGCGTGAACGGCGCCGCGCCGGAATCGGCGGCATCCTCCAGCGCGTAACGCAGCGCCATGACCAGGGCGGTGTCGCCTTCCATGACGAGGTCGCGGGCAAAGAAGCTGGCATCGCCGTCCCGTCCACGTCCCTCGGCGAGGTCGAGCAGCACGAATGCCGGGGCACGCAGGCAGGCGGTGGCCGCCGGGACCGTGGCGGCATCCACCGCCTCCAGGGTCAGGTCGTGCGCACCGACGGACACCATCAAGCCATAGGGGAAATCGGTCGGCAGGACCGCCACCGTGCCCGACAGCCCTTGCAGGCGGTCGCGCACCAGCGGCCCGAGACGGCGCGCAATGGCATCGAGTATCGGGCGGGAGAGACCGAGCGCCGCCGGGGCCGGGACCGGCCGCAAAGCCAGCCCCAGAAGGAGCAACGGGGAAAACGGCGCAGCACTCGAACGCATCGGCAGCCTCGCGGGACGGTGAGCTTCATCAAGTACGCGATTTGGCGGCGGCAAAGACATGACGCGGGCTAAGTGGTCGTTTCGGCGCCAAATTTTTTGCCTTGCCTTACCCTCCATCAAGGCATCGCCGGCCGATGTCGTGCATCTTTCCAAGGGTTCGGCGGACGCATCCGTCGCGCTTATTTGCTCCCGTATTCAGGGCCCGGAGGCTTCCCTATCCGGGCCCTCTTTTTATCACGCCGACGCCGTCAGTTCGCGCGGGCAAGCGATGAGGCGGGAGAAGGGCAGCGTGACCACCACGGTCGTGCCCTCGCCGTAGACGCTCGACAGGTCCAGGGTGCCGCCGTGTAGTTCCACCAGCTTGCGCGACAGGGGCAGTCCGAGGCCGGTGCCGACCTCCTGACGGACCATCGGGTCGTCGGCTTGGCCGAACGGCTCCATTACCCTGGAAAGATCCGACTCGCGGATGCCGCATCCCTCGTCGGCCACGATGATCCGCAGGTCCTCGCAGGGCTCGACCTCAAGGCTGATCGTAACGACGTCGCGCTGGTCGCTGAACTTGATCGCGTTGGACAGCAGATTGACCAGCACCTGCTTGAGGCGCAGCGGGTCGACGAGCACGCACGGCGACGGGTCGGACAGGGCGCGGCGGATAAGGACGCCGCGCTTGTCGGCCCGCTCGCGGACCAGCAGGATCACTTGGTCCAGCAACTCGGAGAAATTGGTTTTTTCCTCGCTGAGGTCGAACTTGTCGGCTTCGACCTTGGACAGGTCGAGCAGGTCGTTGATGAGTTGCAGCAGGTGGCGCCCCGAATCGTTGACCGCTTGCAGATATTCGCGGTAGCGCGGGTCGCCAAGCGGACCCCACGGCTGGAGCAGCGACAGTTCGGAATAGCCGATTACGGCGTTCAGGGGCGTGCGCAGCTCGTGGCTCATGCCAGCCAGGAAGTCTGATTTCGCCTGATTGGCCCGCCGGGCGTTTTCCATGGCCTGAACCAGGATGCGCTGCATTTCCTTCTGGTCGGTGATGTCCTCTTTAACGGCCAGATACTGGGTAATGCGGCCCCGGTTGTCGCGCAAGGGAGAGATCGCCTGATGTTCCCAGAACAGTTCTCCGTTCTTGCGCCTATTGAGCATTTCGCACCGCCACTGGCGACCGCTGCGCAGGGCCGTCCAGAGATTGCGGTAAGTGTCGTCCGGTGTCTGTCCGGACTTGAAAATGCGCGGAGTCTTGCCGACCACTTCATCGGACGTATAGCCGGTGCTGCTGGACAACTGCTTGTTCACGTACTGGATGACGCCCTGCGCGTCGGTGATGACCACGGACACCGGGGCCTGTTCCAGGACTTCGTAGAACGACCGGATGCGGGCGGCGTTCTCCCTGGCTTCAGTCACGTCTCGCAGGACGGCGACGAGGCGTTGATTGGCAACCCGGCAGATCGTCACTTCCAGCTGTAGCGGCGTTCCATCAAGCTTGGTGCCCTCGACCTCGCGGCGGGTCCACGACAGCAGGTCTTGGACTGATGCGGTCGCGAGATCGGGCGCCAGGGTGCTCAGCACCGCTTGGTCGTGCGGCCCAAGGCCGAAGATGTCGCGGGCCGCCGGATTGAGCGGTTCACCCCGTTGCCCGTCCTCGCCAAGCAGGACCAGCCCGTCCGCCAGGCCATCGACGATGGAGCGCTGGAAGTGCTCCAGGTCGATGATCTGGCGCACGTTGCCCTGAACTTCATCCGACAGCGGCCATAAGACGCGGGCGCCCAGAATCAGCAGCAAAAACAGGTAGACGACCTCCCCCGCCGCGGCCAGGGCCTGCACGTCCTGCGCGCGACCCTGGCCGCCTATGCCCAACGCCGAAACAAGCGCCTCCAGTTCGCGCATCAGGTCGCCGAGGGCCAGCGTGACCATAGCCTCTATTTCGGCCGGTTGCGGATCGGGCGACTCGGCAATGGCGGTCACGCGGGCGCGAAATTTGGCGAAGGTTTGCTTTAGGCCGTCGGATGGGTCGTCCATGAGGGCGGTCACGACATGCTGCAGCCGGCTGTCCTCCGCGCGGGCGGGAAGGCTATGGAAGACCTCCTCCATCAAGGCGAGGTTGCGCAGCATCTCCACCCGATGTTCCGCCGCATCGTCGGTCGTGGCAGCCATGGGAAGTCTCAAGGCGCTGGTGGCGATGCGCGCGGCCAGCATGCGTTGCCGCCCGACGTCGTTGATCAGTGAGGCCAGCCTGTCCTGCCCGGCCGTCAGCATGCCGAAGGCGATGTAGGCGGCCACCGAACAAGCCCCCAAAGATAGCAGGAATATGAGGAAGCGCCTCTTGAGAAGGACACCTATCCGACCCTGGTCGTCGAGGCCGGTGCTGTTACTTGGGTTGGTCAAGGTCATGGCTACCGTCTCGGGCGATTGGCGCTTTCTTTAGTATGGGTGGTGGAGATAAATCGTTGACTTGACGCTTGGTAAATCCGTCCGAAACATCCCTATATCGCCGCTTATTTGGCTGGAACATCCGAGATGTTGACTAAAGTCAAATGCCCCTTCTTTAGTTGCGGGCACTCTCCATAGGGTCAGCCACACGTCCTTAAAGAGGGGTGGACCCCATGACCACCATAGGAATAAAGAGGGCCCTGTTAGGAGCGGTCGCCGTCGCAGCCATCGCCATCGGTTCGTCCAGCGCCATGGCGGCGACGGAAAAGGGGCATGCAACGGATCAGAAATACGTGCCGCAGATGGACAGCATGCCGGTCGACGACGAACCGGCGGCTCTGAACCTGCCGAAGATGGCGCCCGAGGAGTTTGGCGAAGCGAAGAAGATCTTCTTCGAGCGCTGCGCCGGGTGCCACGGCGTGCTGCGCAAGGGCGCCACCGGGCCAAGCCTGGAGCCCGAACGCACCCGCGAGCTTGGCTTCGACCACTTGAAGGCCTTCATTACCTACGGCTCACCGGCCGGCATGCCCAATTGGGGAACAGCGGGCGAGCTGACCGAACAGCAGATCGACCTGATGGCCCGCTACGTCCTGCTTGACCCGCCGGCCCCGCCGGAATGGGGCATGGACAAGATGACCGAGACCTGGAAACTCCTCGTCAAGCCGGAGGACCGCGTCGCCAAGCAGGAAAACAAGCTGGACCTTGAGAACATCTTCTCGGTCACCCTGCGCGACGCCGGCCAGATCGCGCTCATCAACGGCGCCACCTACAAGATCGAAAAGATCATTCCGACCGGCTATGCGGTTCACATTACGCGCGTGTCGGCCTCGGGGCGCTACCTGTTCGTGATCGGCCGCGATGCCCGCATCGATATGATCGACCTGTGGCCGAAGGAACCGACCACCGTCGCGACCATCAAGATCGGCATGGAAGCCCGCTCGGTCGAGACCTCGAAGTTCAAGGGCTACGAGGACACCTTCGCCATCGCCGGCGCCTATTGGCCGCCGCAGTTCGTGATTATGGACGGTAAGACCCTGGAGCCGCGCAAGATCGTCTCCACCCGCGGCATGATCTATGACGAACAGACATACCACCCCGAACCCCGCGTGGCCGCCATCGTCGGGTCGCACTACAAGCCGGAGTTCGTGGTCAACGTCAAGGAAACCGGCCAGGTCCTGCTGGTCAACTACGAGGACCTCGAAAACCTCAAGGTCACGACGATCAACGCCGAACGTTTCCTGCATGACGGCGGCTTCGACAGCACCGGCCGTTACTTCATGGTGGCCGCCAACGCGCGTAACAAGATCGCGGTGATCGACACCAAGGAAGGCAAGCTGGTCAAGCTGGTCGATGTCGGCACAACGCCGCACCCCGGCCGTGGCGCCAACTTCGTCCATCCTGAATTCGGTCCGGTGTGGGCGACCAGCCATCTCGGCGACCACACCATCGCCCTGATCGGCACCGACCCCGAAAAGCACCCGGAAAACGCGTGGAAGATGGTCGCCAGCATCGACGGCCAGGGCGGCGGGTCGCTGTTCATCAAGACCCACCCCAAGTCCACCAACCTGTGGGTCGACACGCCCCTGAACTCCGAGGCCGAGCTGTACCAGTCGGTCGCGGTATTCGACACCCGCAACCTCGACAAGGGCTATGAGGTCCTGCCGCTGGCCGAGTGGGCCGACCTGGGCGAAGGCGCCAAGCGCGTCGTGCAGCCCGAGTACAACAAGGAAGGCACGGAGGTCTGGTTCTCCATCTGGAACGACTCCGCCAACAAGTCGGCCATCGTGGTCATCGACGACAAGACCCGCAAATTGAAGCGGGTGATCAAGGACGAGCGTCTGGTCACGCCGACCGGCAAGTTCAACGTCTACAACACGCAGCACGACGTCTACTGACGGGTTCTGTGGCGGGATCGGTCTGCCGGTCCCGCCCGGCTCCGTTCCACTCCACCAACGGGAGGGCAGGCCATGAGCGGTGGCGGATGCGTTTATCTGGTTGGCGCAGGTCCGGGCGATCCCGACCTTTTGACCCTCAAGGCGGCACGGCTGCTCACCCAGGCCGACGTCATCGTGTATGACCGCCTGGTCTCGGACGAAATCATGGCCCTGGCCCCGCTCGGCACGCCCCGCGTCTTTGTCGGCAAGGAAACCGGCTGTCACCATGTCACCCAAGACCGCATCAACGAAATTCTGTGCGAACTCGGCACCAGCCATCGGCACGTCCTGCGCCTGAAGGGGGGCGATCCGTTCGTGTTCGGCCGTGGCGGCGAAGAAGCCGAATACCTGCGGGCGCACGGTGTCCCCGTGGAGGTGGTGCCCGGCATCACGTCTGCCGCCGCCTGCGCCGCCGCTGCCGGTGTTCCGCTGACCCATCGCGGGATGGCCCGCAGCGTCCGCTTCGTGACCGGCCACGTCCGCGCCGGAGAGCCGCTCGACCTTGACTGGGCCGGTCTGGCCGATGCGGACACCACGCTGGTTGTCTACATGGGCCTTGCCACCCTGCCGCAGACGAGCGCTGCCCTGATGGCACACGGCCTATCGCCCGCAACGCCGGTTCTGGCCGTGGAGAACGGCACCACGCCGCGCGAGCGGCGCCTGAGCACCACCCTCAGCCACGCCGTCGAGGACCTGGCCGAAGCCCGGTTCCAGGCTCCGACATTGCTTGTCATCGGCCGCGTGGCCGCCCTGGCCCTGGGCACCGACCTGCCGATCTTCCACCGGGAGGCGGCCCATCGTCTGGCCGTGGCCGCCCATGGTTAGACTGGCCGCAATCCTGCTGCTGACAGCGCTTCCGGTCGCTGCCCAGGACATCGCTCCACAGCGCGTGGCGGCGCTTGAGACCATGCTCATCCAGGACTGCGGATCCTGCCATGGCCTGCGAATGACCGGCGGTCTGGGTCTCCCGCTGACGCCGGACGCCCTTGCCGACTGGTCGGACGACAGCCTTGTCGCGACCATCCTGGGGGGGCGCCCCGGCACCGCCATGCCGCCGTGGGAGGCCCTTTTGTCGCCCGACGATGCGCGCTGGATGGTGGACCGCCTGCGCCAAGGAGTAACCCCATGAAACGCCTCTGTTCCCTGGTCGTCGCGGCGATGATCGCCGCCGCTCCTGCCCTCGCGGACGACCTGCGCGGCACCGGGACGCTCGGCATCGTGATCGAGCGCGCGGCCGGGACGGTCGCCGTCATCGACACCCGCGCCCATACTCGCCTTGCGACGGTGGAGGGCTTGGGCGACCTCAGCCATGCCTCGGCCGTGTTCAGCCCGGACGAACGCTATGCCTATGTGTTCGGGCGCGACGGCGGGTTGTCCAAGGTCGATGTGCTGACCGGCGACTTGGTCAACCGCGTGATGCAGTCTGGTAATTCCATCGGCGGGGCGATTTCCGACAACGGGCGCCTCGTGGCGGTGGCCAACTACGAGCCGGGCGGCGTCCGCGTGTTCGACGCCGACACCCTGGCGCCGGTCGCCGACATTCCGGCCACCGATATCGGCGGCGGCAAGCGGTCCAAGGTGGTCGGCCTTGCCGATGCGCCCGGCCGCCGTTTCGTGTTTTCGCTGTGGGACACCGGCGAGATCTGGATTGCCGACTTCTCCGCCGGTCCGCAGCCGGTGGTGACGCGGATCACCGACATCGGCGCCAATCCCTATGACGCGCTCATCACCCCCGATGGCCGTTATTACATCGCCGGCCTGTTCGGCGAGGACGGCTTGGCCCTGGTCGATCTGTGGCACCCCGAAAAGGGCGCCCGCCGCATCCTCGACAGCTATGGTCGCGGCGAGCAGGCCTTGCCGGTCTACAAGATGCCGCACCTTGAGGGCTGGGCGGTGGCCGGGCGCCATGCCTTCGTCCCCGCCGTCGGCCGTCATGAAGTGCTGGTGGTCGATATGGGCACCTGGACCGAGGCCGGGCGCATTCTGGTCCACGGCCAGCCGGTCTTCGTCATGGCGGAGCCGGGCGGACGCCATGTGTGGGTCAATTTCTCGGTGCCCAACAACGACACCCTCCAGGTGATCGACACCGAGACGCTGGGCATCGTCGAAACGCTCACCCCCGGCCCCGGTGTCCTGCACATGGAGTTCGCTCCGCGCGGCGATCTGGTGTGGATGTCGGTTCGCGATGGCAACGAGGTGCAGGTGCGCGACACCCTGACCCGCAAGGTCATCGCCACCCTGCCGGCCGCCAAGCCGAGCGGCATTTTCATGACCTCCCGCGCCCACCGCATCGGCCTGTGAAGGAGCGTCCCACCATGACCCCGCTTCAAAGCGACCTGCTCGACATCGCCCAGCGCGACTTTCCGCTGTCGCCGCGCCCCTATGCCGAGCTTGCCCTGCGCCTTGGCGTGCGGGAGGACGAGGTAATCGACGCGTTCGCCACGATGCGCGACGAACGGCTTCTGTCGCGTATCGGTGCCGTCTACCGGCCCGGTGCGGCCGGCGCCAGCACCCTGGCCGCCATCGCCGTGCCGCCCGAGGACCTGGACGCCGTGGCCGCGATCGTCACGGCCTTCCCCGAGGTCAACCACAACTACGAGCGCGAGAACGCCGTGAACCTGTGGTTCGTCGTCACCGCCCCGGACGAGGCAGCGCGCGACAGCGTGCTGAACGCCATCGAGAGCGACACCGGCCTGCCCGTGCTGCGCCTGCCGATGATCGAGGACTATCACCTCGACCTCGGCTTCCTCCTGAGCCGGAGTTGACGCCATGACCCGCGCCGTGACCGACCCCCGCGACCTCGCCCTGATCGCCGCATTGCGCGATGGGCTGCCGCTCTGCGCCACGCCGTACCGCGCGCTCGGCGCTGGCCTGGGTATGAGCGAGGGTGAGGTTCTCGGCCGCCTGCGCGCCCTGTGCGACAGCGGCGTCATCCGCCGGTTCGGCGCCGTGGTCCGCCATCACGAGGCCGGCTACGCCGCCAACGCCATGATCGTCTTCGCGCCTGCCGAGGCCACCATCCCTGCCCTTGGGAAGGCGCTGGCCGACGAGGACGCCGTGACCCTGTGCTATCGCCGGGCGCCGTCCCTGCCCGATTGGCCCTATACCCTCTACTGCATGATCCACGGCCGCAGCCGCGAGGTGGTCCTGGCCGAGATCGACGCCATCGTTGCCCGCCACGGGCTGGCCGACGTCCCGCGCCAGGTGCTGTTCAGCCGCCGCCGCTTCAAGCAGACCGCCGGGCGCTACGGCCGCGCGGTGGGCGAGGGCGTTCGGCTGGTGGGAGAGGCGCTATGACCCCCCTCGACCGCGCCATCATCAATGGTCTTCAAGGCGGTTTCCCGTTGACCGAGCGGCCGTTCGCCGATGCCGCCGAGGGCCTGGGCATCCAGGAGATCGACCTTGTCGAGCGGCTGCGCGCCATGCTCGACGACGGCACCCTGACCCGGTTCGGCCCGCTGTGGGATCCGGTGGCGCTGGGCGGCGCGGTGACTCTGGCCGCCATGAGCGTGCCCGATGACCGGTTCGACGCCGTGGCCGAGGCGGTCAACGCCTTCCCCGAGGTCGCCCACAACTACGCCCGCGACCACGCCTTGAACATGTGGTTCGTGGCCGCCGACAGCGATGAGGCGGCGCTTGCCCGCACCCTGGAGCGCATCGCCGCCGCCACCGGCCTGGAGGTCCTGTCCTTTCCCAAGGAACGGGAATACTTCCTCGAACTGAAGCTGGAGGCCTGACCATGCCGGACATTCTTGACCGCGCCCTGGTGGAAGCCACCCAAGCCGGCCTGCCGCTGACCCCGCGCCCCTACGAGGACGTCGCCTGCCGTCTGGACATCAGCGAGGACGAGGTGCGCGCCCGCCTGTCGGCCCTGCTCGACGCCGGCGCCCTGCGCCGCATCGGGGTGGTGCCCAACCACTACCGCCTGGGCTATCGGGCCAATGGCATGACGGTGTGGAACGTGGACGATGCCGAGGTCGACGCCCTGGGGCCACGGGTCGGTGCTTTGCCTTTCGTCAGCCATTGCTACCGCCGGCCGCGCCGCCTGCCGCAGTGGCCCTACAACCTGTTCGCCATGGTGCACGGCCACGACCGCGCCGAGGCCGAGGCCTACGCCGACGAGATCGCCGGCCTTTTGGGCGCCGCCTGCCTCGGCCGCGACATCCTTTACAGCACCCGCATCCTGAAAAAGACCGGCCTGCGCCTGGGCGCCGCCGGTCGGGGAGACTGATCATGCTGCGCCTGTCCCGTTACATGGGGGCGCTGGTCGCGGCGGCCGAGGGCCGCACCGTCAGCCCTCGCCGCCCATCGGCCATCGGCCCCGGCGGCCCCACCGCGCCGGTCGTCATCTGGAATCTGGTGCGGCGCTGCAACCTGACCTGCCGCCACTGCTACGCTCTGTCGGCCGACAAGGACTTCGCGGGCGAATTGACCTATGACGAGGTCTGCACGGTGCTCGACGACCTGCGGGCCTACGGCGTCTCGGTGCTCATCCTGTCGGGCGGCGAGCCGCTGCTGCGCGCCGACATTCACACCATTGCCCGGCGGGCCAAGGACATGGGGTTCTATGTCGGCCTGTCGACCAACGGCACCCTGATCGACCACGACGCGGCCATTGAAATTTCCGCCGTCGGCTATGACTACGTGGGGGTCAGCCTCGACGGCCTGAAGGAGTCTCATGACGCCTTCCGCCGCCTGGATGGCGCCTTCGACCTGTCGCTGGCCGGCATCCGGCGTTGCCGTGATCGGGGCATCAAGGTGGGGCTGCGCTTCACCCTGACCCGCGACACCGCCGACGACCTGCCCGCGCTGCTCGATCTGGTGGCCGAGGAGGACATCGAGAAGGTCTACCTGTCGCACCTCAACTACGCCGGGCGCGGCAATCACAACCGGCTGGATGATGCCCGCCACCGCCTGACCCGCGCCGCGCTCGATGTCCTGTTCGACCGCTGCCTGAGCGATCTGCGGGCCGGGACCGGACGCGACTACGTGACCGGAAACAATGACGCCGACGGGGCCTATCTGTACCTTTGGGCCCGCAAGTGGTTCCCCGAGCAGGCCGACCTGCTGCCGCCCATGTTGAACCGTTGGGGCGGCAATGCCTCGGGCGTGAACGTCGCCAACATCGACAACGTCGGCAACGTCCACCCCGATACCATGTGGTGGAACCACACCTTCGGCAATGTGCGGGAGCGTCCGTTCTCGGCCCTGTGGGAGGACGTTTCGGACCCGCTGTTGGCGGGGTTGAAGCAGCGTCCCCGCGCGGTCACCGGACGGTGTGGGGACTGCCGGTTCCTGACCATGTGCAACGGCAACACGCGCACCCGCGCCTTCCAGTTGACCGGCGACGCCTGGGCCGAGGACCCCGGCTGCTATCTGACCGATGAGGAGATCGGCGTGCTTCCCGGCGCCGACCGCGTAGCCGTCACCGCCTTTGGAACCGGCCCGCGCCGCCCCCGCGTCGCCGCCGCGCAAGGGATCCTGTGATGATGCTGCACACCGTCCTTCTCGGCACCGCCCTGGCGGTTGCCATCAGTCTCCCGGCGCAGGCGGCCCCCGATGCCGAACGCCATTATACCGAACACTGCGCGGCCTGCCACGGGGCCGACCGCCTGGGCGCCATCGGCCCGGCCCTGCTGCCCCAGAACCTCGGCCGCATGAAGCCTGCCCAGGCCATCGACATCATCACTCACGGCCGTATCGCCACCCAGATGCCGGCGTTCTCCGACAAGCTCGACACCCCCGCCATCGAGGCGCTGGCCCAGTGGGTGTTCACCGAACCGGCCGAAAAGCCCGCCTGGGGCGCCGACCAGATCGCCACCAGTCATATCCTGCACGTCGATCCGGCCACCCTCCCCGCCGAGCCGCAGCATGGCCGCGATCCGATGAACCTGTTCACGGTGGTTGAATCGGGCGACCACCATGTCTCGGTCCTCGACGGCGATAGTTTCGAGGTTATCGCCCGGTTCCCCAGCCGCTTCGCCCTGCACGGCGGCGTCAAGTATTCGCCCGACGGCCGGTTCGCCTACATGGCGTCGCGCGACGGCTGGGTCAGCCAGTACGATCTCCATACACTCCAGCCGGTGGCCGAGGTGCGAGCCGGCATCAACACGCGCAACATCGCGGTGTCGGGCGACGGCAAGTGGATCGCCGTCGGCAACATGGTCCCAGCCAGCGTCGTCATCCTCGACGCCCGCGCCCTCGCCCTGCACAAGGTCATCCCGGTGATCGGCGACTTCGGCAAGGAAAGCCGGGTGTCGGCGGTCTACGCCGCGCCGCCGCGCGAGAGCTTCATCGTCGCCCTCAAGGACATCCCCGAGGTTTGGGAAATCCCCACCGTCACCCCCAAGAAGCCCTACTATCCCGGCTATGTGCACAGCTACCAGACCGGCATGGTCGAGGCGCTGGGCGTGCAGGACACCGCGTTCTCCGTCCGCCGCATCAAGCTGGACGACTACCTCGACGACTTCTTCTTCGACCAGACCTACACCCACCTGATCGGCGCCGCCCGCAATGGCCTGAACGGTCAGGTCGTCCACCTGACGGTCGGCCGCAAGATCGCCGAGGTGGCGCTGAGCGGCATGCCGCACCTGGGGTCGGGCATCACCTGGAAGCGCGGCGGGCGGTCGGTGTTGGCGACGCCGCACCTCAAGGGCAATCAGGTCAGCGTCATCGACCTGGAAACCTGGGAAACCGTCAAGACCATCGAAACGCTCGGCCCCGGCTTCTTCATGCGCAGCCATTCGACCAGCCCCTACGCCTGGACCGATGTATTCTTCGGGCCGCACCGCGACAAGGTGCACATCATCGACAAGCAGACGTTGGAAATCGTCAAGACGCTCCAGCCCGTGCCGGGCAAGACCGCCGCTCACATCGAGTTTACGGCCGACGGGCGCTTCGCCCTGCTGTCGATCATGGAGGCCGACGGCGCGCTGATCGTCTATGACGCGGCGACCCTCGAAGAGATCAAGCGCCTGCCCATGAAGCGGCCGGTCGGCAAGTACAACGTCGGCAACAAAATCCGCTACGAGGAAGGAACAAGTCACTGAACAATAACGCAGGTCAACGACGACCCGCCTCCCCGGCGTCAGCCAAGACGCACAGTGCCAGCAAACTAAAGGGGCCGAGCCATGGATTACGCTGCATTCTTCCGCGACAAGATCGCCGCGCTGAAGGCCGAAGGCCGCTATCGGGTGTTCTGTGAACTCAACCGACGGCGCGGCGCGTTCCCGTCGGCTGACGAGCACCGGACCGACGGGCAGCGCCCCATCACCGTATGGTGCAGCAACGACTACCTCGGCATGGGCCAGCACCCGCAGGTGATCGAGGCCTTGCACGCGGCGGCCGATGCCTGCGGGGCGGGGGCGGGGGGCACGCGCAACATCTCGGGCACGACCAACTACCATGTGGAGCTTGAGCGCGAACTGGCCAGTCTGCACGGCAAAGACGCCGCACTGTTGTTCACGTCGGGCTACACGGCCAACCTGACGGCGCTGTCGACCCTGGCCAGTCTGATGCCCGGCTGCATCGTGTTCTCGGACTCCGAAAACCACAATTCGATGATCGAGGGCATCCGGCATTCAAAGGCCGACAAGCGCATCTTCCGGCACAACGACCTCGACCACCTCGAAGAACTCCTGGCCGCCGCACCGCCGGACGCGCCCAAGCTGATCGCGTTCGAGAGCGTTTATTCCATGGACGGCGACTTCGCCCCCATCGGGGCCATCTGCGATCTCGCCGACCGCTACTGCGCGCTGACCTATCTGGACGAGGTGCACGGCGTTGGCCTCTATGGCGCCAACGGGGCCGGCCTGGCCGAACAGGACGGCGTGATGCACCGCATCGACATCGTCCAGGGCACGCTGGCCAAGGCCTTCGGCGTGGTCGGCGGCTACATGGCGGCCAGTGCCGATCTGTGCGACACCGTGCGGTCCTACGGCCAGGGGTTCATCTTTTCGTCCGCCCTGCCCCCGGCGGTCGCCGCTGCCGCGCGGGCCAGCGTCCGCGTGGTGCGGGGCCAGCCCCTGCTGCGCGACCTGCATCAGGAGCGCGCCGCCCGTGTCAAGCAGCGGCTCGCCGAGGCCGGCCTGCCGGTCATGGACTCGCCCAGCCACATCGTGCCGCTGCTGGTCGGCGACCCGGTCAAGTGCAAGGCGGCGACCGACATGCTGCTGGACGACTTCGGCATCTATATCCAGCCGATCAACTACCCGACCGTGCCGCGCGGGACGGAGCGCATGCGCATCACCCCGTCGCCGGTCCACTCCAAGGCCCAGATCGACGCCCTCATCGACGCGCTGTGCGCGGTGTGGGAGCGCCTGGGCCTGCCAAAGGCCGCACCGCTGATCGTGGCCGCGGAATAGGCTCGATGATTTCCGGATTGGGGCGGGACGCGCAAGCCCGCTCCGATGGGCAGCCGTCCGGCCCGATGGGACCGCAGAGCAACGTGGCTGACGCGACTGCGATCCCCAGGCCGGGCGGCTGCATCTTATATGCTACCCCCCCCCTCAAACGCCAGGCGCCGCCTCGGACGGCTTGGCTCACGCGGCGGGGGCCGCCCGGCGCAGTCGCGCCTTGACGTTTCTTCAGGTTCCCCATGCTGAGGACGATATTCGCCGCCCCCTACCGTCCGCTGTTCCTGTTGGCCGCCCTGGCGGCGGCGGCGGGCGGGGGGTGGTGGACGGCAGCGCTGTTGCACGGGGTTCCGATGCCGGCTGGCGGCGCGGCTTGGCATGGCCACGAAATGATATTCGGCTTCGGGGGCGCGGCCGCCGCTGGCTACCTGCTGACAGCCCTGCCCAGTTGGACGCAGGGCGCGCGGGTGAACACATGGCTGATCGTCCTCCTGTGCGGCCTGTGGCTCGCCGGCCGGGCCGCCATGGCGAGCTCCGACGGGCCACCCCTAGCAGTGGTGGGCGCCTTCCCGGCCCTGCTGGCCGCCGTCCTGCTGGTCAAGCTGGTGCGCGCCAAGGCATGGGGGCGGCTGCCCTTCGTGCTTCTGCCGGTCGGAATGCTGGTGCTGGAGGGCGCAGTCCCCGGCGAGCATGTCCTGCGTGCGGCCGTCATCGGCTTCGCCCTGGCCATCGCGATCATAGGCGGGCGGATGCTGCCGGCCTTCGCGCGGGTAGCGCCTGTTTCGACCGCATTCGATACCGCCAGCCTTGCCGTCCTCGGCATCAGCATCCTGTGGGACAGCGGCGGCCTCCTGATCGTGGCTGGGCTGCTGCAGGCGGGACGCATGGGACGGTGGCGCCCGCGTTGCGACGCCCTACTGCTTATGATGTACGCCGGATGGATCTGGCTGCCGGTCGGGCTCGTCCTGCTAGGCGGGAGCCTCATGCGGCCGGACCTTTATGCCCCGTCCGACGCCCTGCACGGGCTGGGCATGGGCGCCATGGGCTGCATGGTCATGGCCATCGCCAGCCGCGCCCTGGCACGGCGCAACGGCGGGCCGCTGCGGGCGACACCGGCCCTGACCTTGGCTTTTGCGGCGGTGTGGCTGTCGGCGGCGGCGCGCGTGGCGGCACCGCTCGCGCCCGGCCTGCTGCATGGCGCGGGGGTGCTGTGGGTCGCCGGATGGAGCCTTTTCGCCCTTGCCCTGGCCGCCAGCTTTGCGCGGCCGGTCCCCCAGCCGGTCCTCAGCGGCCCCAGGCCCGTCCAGCGGTGCGAGGCACCCTCCGCACAAAGCGTTGTCCTTCCCTCATTAAATCCACCGCCAACAGATCACCCCTCGCCAGACTGAACGAGGGGAGGATGACGTCGGGAACCTGCTCGCAGCGGATGTTGTTGATGTTGACCGCCTCCACACGGATCGCGGATCGCAATACTGCGCCCGCCACTATCAAAAGCTGCTGCGCAGGCACGGATTCAAGGTTTCGATGAGCGGGAAATGTAACTGCTACGACAATTCCGCTGTCAAAAGCTTCTTTAAGTCGCTGAAGGCCGAACTGGTGTGGCGGCGCAACTGGCAAACCCGCCGTGAGGTCGAGGTCGCCCTATTCGAATACATCAACGGCTTCTACAACCCGCGCCGCAAACACTCAGCCCTCGGCTGGATTCTACGATCCGACCCCGTTAGAAACGGGAGGATTACCCCGCCATACCCCCTGATATCCTTCCACCGAACCGCGGGAGAAACCTTCCAGTGCGGCCTCGTTTGACGGAACCTGATCGTCTTCGATGCTGTTCAGCGGCGACGCCGGGTCCTCAGCCGGAGGCAAAGGCGGAACGGCTTCGGTCGGAGCAGGCGTGACGGGCGCTTCTGCACCCGCCGTTTCCACCGCCACGGCATCCGCCGCTGCGCCGATGACTGCGGCGTCAGCGCCCTCCCTCAGACGGTCTACGGCGGCTTCGCCCATCACCTTGGCCGCCTCACGATCCGGGGCGACAAAGGTGGCGCCGCCGCCTAGCGCCGTGAACAAGTCGGCCATGCCCGCGTAGCGGGCCAAACGGATTTGATGGAAATCGTCGAGGGTCCGCAGATAGGTACGCTCTGAGTCCAGAACCGTCAGGTAATCGACGGTTCCGTAGTCATGACTCTGGCGGCTCAGACGATACGCGAT
Organism: Rhodospirillaceae bacterium; assembly: GCA_041676205.1. Lineage (GTDB taxonomy): Bacteria > Pseudomonadota > Alphaproteobacteria > Rhodospirillales > Rhodospirillaceae > Cauispirillum. Next base: position 27,581 of record JBAYSM010000005.1, read on the forward strand.
CTCGGCCGCCTCCAGCGACGTGGACTGCGCAGCCAGGCGGCGGGCCAAGTGAGTTTGCGCGGCCAGGGCATCCTCCACGTCCCGTACCGAGCCGTAGATGGTCTGCACGTAGCCCGCGGTCAGTTCCTGGTGACGGGCTTGTCGTGCGGTAACGGCGGCACTGCGGCGACCGGCATCAAAGATGTTGGCGCTCAGTGTCGCCAGCATGTTCCACACCACGCCTTCGGGCGTGAACATTCGGGACATGTAGTTGGAGCCATAGCCGTAGCCAGCCCGCAGATCCAGCGGCGGCAAGACCTGCGCGCGCGCCACGTCGATATCGGCGTCGGCGGCCAGCAACCGCGCCTCGGCTTCGCGTACATCCGGCCGGTTGAACACCAAGGCTGGCGGCAGCCCCTGCGGCACGGGCGGCAGCCGAAGGTCGGCCATGGAACCACCCTGGAGGTCGATGTCTGCCGGCACAGTTCCCAGCAGGAAGGCCAGCCGGTCATGAGCTTGGTCGCGCTGCAATTCCAGATCCGGAATGGCGGCGATGCTGGCGAAGGCCACCGACTGCTGCTGGGCCACTCGCAGGGCTGTGGTATCGTTGTCACGCAGCTTGGCGCGCAACGAATCCAGCATCTCCACCATGGTCCGCGTGACGTCGCGGGCCGTGGCGATGCGGTCGGTCAGCGACCGGTAACGCAGATAGGTCGTAACCACATCGTCGGCCACACGGGCACGGATACGGTCGCGCTCGAAGATGGCGGCGCGCAGCGACTCCTGCGCGCTTTCCGCGGCTGCCGCGTGCTCGCCCCAGATATCGGGACTCCAGGTCGCCTCCAGCCCGGCGCGGAAGGTGCGCTCCGAGGTCGGGTCCTGGCCTGGGTTGACCGTGCCAACACCATCCTTGGGCGCATCGGCGCCACCGGACACGGTGGCATCCAGTTCCGGATACTGGGAGGCGGCGTCGCGCGTCACTTCGGCCCGTGCCTGGACCACCCGCAAGGCGGCCATGCGCAGGTCGCCGTGGCCGGTCATGGCCCGTTCCACCAAGCCGTTAAGCTCGTCGCTACCGAAGGCCCGCCACCACTGCGGCAGGGTCTTGAGAAGATGCTCCGTCTGCGCGGCGGCACTTTCGGGGCTGACACTCTTGGCCTCTGGATCCCGCAGGAAAGTGTCCGGCAGGGAGACGTCGGGGACCTCATAATCGTCGCGTTTTATGGCGCAGCCCGACACCAACAGCATGACCAGTCCGGCTGCTGCCAGCTTCTGGCCGGTCCGCAGTGCCCCCATTATTTACAGCCCCCTCGTGTATGACAAATGCTTCTATAACGCCTTTCCTATAGCAGAGAAGGCGAACCCAATCCTCTAGGCCATCGGGCCTATTGTCGTCGATTTGAGTAAGATTGAAACTATCGGCGCTGCGCCCAACGGGGAAAGGGGCGCGAGGGAGCCGACCGTGACCCGTCCTATTCAGACCTCCGCTGAACAGCGGCACCGCAGCCTATTGGGGCGCCTGACGTCGCGAATGACCGGCGATGCTGAAAGCATTGCCCGGCGTCGTAGGCTTCTGGCCTATGGCCGGTTTGGCGAAGCCGGCCTGCACCTGGGCGCCGCAACCGTCATCCTCAACCTGCTGACCCTGGCGCTGCCCCTGTCGTTGCTGCAGGTCTATGACCGCATCATCCCCAACAGCTCGATCGGCACCATGTCCTTGCTGCTCCTGGGCGTTGCCATGGCGGTCGCCCTGGAAGCGGCCCTGCGTCTGGCCCGGCAGGCGATGAGCGGATGGGCCGCCGGACGGTTCGAACACCGCGCCGGCTGCGCCGCCTTCGACGCCATCCTGGCCGCCCCCGTGCACCGCATCGAGCGCACCGGCACCGGCCAGCACCTGGAGCGCATGGCCGCCTTGTCGGCGATCAAGGACTTTTATGCCGACCAGGGATCGGCCATCATCCTCGACGCACCCTTCGTCATCATCTTCCTGGCCGTGATCTGGATGCTGGGCGGGCCGCTGGTGCTTGTGCCGTTGGCCTGCCTGCTCGTGTTCGGCATCATCATGGCGGTCAGCGGGCGGCGCCTGAAGGCCGCACTGACCCAGTACACCATCCTGCGCGACCGCCGTCTCAACTTCGTCATCGAGGTTCTGGGCGGCATGCACTCCATCAAGTCTATGGCCATGGAAGCCCAGATTCTTCAGCGCTACACCCGCTTGCAGGAAACGGTGGCGACCTCCAACCATGGCGTCGTCCTGCGCAACGCCCAAGCCCAAATGGAAGTCGCCATCTTCGGCCAGATCATCATGATCGCCACCGCCGGCTACGGCAGCACGCTGGTCATCGACAGCGCCATGACCGTCGGCGGCCTTGCCGCCTGCACGCTGCTTGCAGGCCGCGCCCTTGCCCCGGTGCAGCGCGCGATGGGCATCTGGACCCGCCTTCAGACCATCCAGCTCATGAGCCAGCGGGCCGAAGAGGTATTTAAAGACGTCGAGGAGATGGAGGCCGCCGCCGCCCGCCGCCCGGCCCATCCCGAGGCGGCGCGGGCGGAGATCAAGGGCGCACTCAGCCTGCGCGGCGTGCGTTTCCGCTATCTTGACGACGGACCCGACGTCCTGGACGACGCCACCCTGGAGGTGGCGCCCGGCGAGTGCATCGGCATTTTGGGCACCAACGGCAGCGGCAAGTCGACCCTGCTCGACCTTCTGCGCGGCACCATCGAGCCGACTGCTGGCGACGTCTTGATCGACGGACGGGCGCCCTGGGCGCACGACATCACCGTCCTGCGCCGCAACATTGCCTACCTGCCACAGCGGGCGCAAATGTTCCGGGGTACCATTTTGGACAACATCACCATGTTCAATCCCGACCTGCGCCATCAGGCCGAGGAGATCGTCGAGGATCTTGGCCTAAACCGCCTGTTCGCGGCCATGCCCAATGGCTGGAATACGCGCATCGCCGATGGTGCCGCCGACGCCTTGCCCGGCGGCATCCGCCAGCGCATCGCCATTGCCCGCGCTCTGATCACCCGGCCACGCGTCATCCTGTTTGACGAGGCCAATATGTCCATCGACGGTCCAGGCGACGACGCCCTGAGAGCCGCCCTGGAGCGTCGGCGCGGCGACACGACCATGATCCTGGTGACGCTGCGCCCGTCGCTTCTCAAGCTCGCCGACCGCCGTTATGAGTTGGTCAAGGGCCGCCTGCTGGAACGCCAGGATCCGTCCATCAACGGTTTGCCGCGCCACCAGCCCCCGGCACCAGCCGAAACCACCCGCGCGTCGGAGGGAGCATGACCCCGCCGCCCCCGACCGCCGCGCCGACGGCAGACGACTTCGCAGACATTGCCTGGGATGCGCCGCGCGGCGCCCGTGACGGGCTGGCCGACAGCGCCGTCCGCCAGGGCACCCTGGGAGACTTCAGCGCGTCCAGCGATCTTGCGCTGTGCCTGTTGCCCCTGCTTGAGGCATTGGGCGACGAAAGCACGCCGCGCGCCGTGGCTGAAGCCCTGCCCCACTTCGCCAACGACCTTGACCTGACGGACATGCTGAACGTCATGGCGAACCTGGGCTGGGAGAGCCGCTCCCTGCCCCTGCACATGGCGACGCTTGACCCGCGTTTGACCCCCGGCCTCCTGCTGCCCAAAGGCAACCATCCCGCAGTCGTGGTCCTGGGCCGGGCGGGCGACCGCGTGCGCTTGTACGACCCTGCCCTCCGTGATGTGGTGGAGCGCCCCGCCGGTGCCCTCCGCGGGCACTACCACGTCTTCAAGCGCGGCTTGAATGCCGAGGGCGCCAAGCAGGAAACAGGCTACTTCCGGCGCCTGCTCACGCGGTTCCGGCCGCTCATCCTGCGCACTTTGGGCGCCACCCTGGCAAGCAACATCATCATCCTGTCGACACCGCTGTTCATTATGTCGCTGTATGACAAGGTGATCCCCAACGCCGCCCTCGACACGTTGGCGATCATGCTGCTCGGCGTGGCCATGGCGCTGGCCGGGGACTGGATCTTGAAGGCGCTGCGCGCGCACATGATCGCCCACTTGGGCGGCCGCCTGGACTACATCCTGGGCCGCGCCGTCTTCCAGCGCGTTCTGTCGCTGCCGCCGGCCTTCACGGAAATGGCCAACATTTCCTCGCAGGTGGCGCGCCTGAAAGACTTCGAGACCATCCGCGAGTTCTTCACCGGCCCCGTGGCGGCAGTTTTGTTCGAGTTGCCCTTCGCCACCATCTTCCTGGTGATGATGGCGATCTTGGGCGGCCCGATCGTCCTTGTCCCGGCAGGCGCGATGATTCTGTTTCTAATCATCGCCATGCTCATTCAGCCGGTCATGAAGCACCAAGTGGCGCAGGCCGCGCGCGCCGGTTCCAAACGGCACGAATTCTTGGTCGAAATCTTCTCGAAGGTCCGCGACATCAAGGACACCGGGTCGGAAGCCATCTGGCGGGAACGCTTCCGCGAGTTGTCGGCAGCCGCCGTCATGGCTAATCAGGCATCGACCAGGACCACGGCCATCATGGGGGCGCTGTCTCAGAGCCTGATCGTGCTGACCGGTCTCGCCACCTTGGGCTGGGGCGTCCTGCGCGCCCTTGAGGGGCAGATGACCATCGGTGCCCTGATCGCCTCGATGATCATGGTGTGGTGGGTGCTCAAGCCCCTGGGCGTGGTGTTCTCGGCCATGACTCAGATGGAGCGGGTGCGCGATTCGATCGCCCAGATCGACCGCCTGATGCAGGTTGCCCCGGAATGGCAGGAGGGCGCGGGCACCGTGCCAGCCCGCCGCATGACTGGCAAGATCACGCTCAACCAAGTCTCCCTGCGCTATCTGGCCGACCAAGACCCCGCCGTCGCGGGTCTCAGCCTGCAAGTGGAGCCAGGCGAGATCATCGCCATTGCCGGCCCTAACGGCAGCGGCAAGTCGACCATCCTGAAGATGGTGCTCGGCATGTACCGGCCGCAGGCGGGCACCGTGCGCATCGACGACGTGGACATCCGCCAGATGGACCCGCTGGCGCTGCGTCAGGCGGTGGCCTACGTGCCGCAGAGCTGCGAGATTTTCTTCGGCACCATCGCCCAGAACCTGCGCCTCGCCCAGCCCGAGGCATCGGACCGCGAGTTGCGGTGGGCCTGCTCCGAGGCCGGGTTGCTGGAGGACATCGAGGCCCTGCCGCAGGGGTTCGACACCCGCGTCGGCGACGGACGCACCGGCGCCCTGCCCTCGCACTTCCTGCAACGCCTGTCGTTGGCCCGCGCCTATGTGAAGCGGGCGCCGATCACCCTGTTCGATGAACCGGCCAACGGCCTGGACTTCACCGGCGACCAGCAGTTCATGAAGGTGCTCCAGCGCATGCGCGGCCATTCCACCGTTCTGCTGGTCAGCCACCGCCCCAGTCACCTGAAGCTGGCCGACCGTGTCGCCATCCTTCAGCAAGGCCAGTTGCGAATGGTCGGCCCGCCGCACCAAGTGCTTGGCCGCCTGCCGCCCGGCATGTTCTGACACCGCGTCCACCCATCCAAGGAACTCCGTCATGTCCGCCATTTCCCCGCCTCAGGACCGGTCGATGAAGACCTCGTCGCGGCAGCTTCGCTATATGGCGCACTCTGTCCTGCTGGAGGAAATGGGCGTATCCGGCCTCGCCCGTGGCGTGGTTGTGGTCATTTCGGTGCTGGTGGTCGCCTTTATGGTGTGGGCCTCGTTCATGACGATGCAGGAAGTGGCGGTGACCTATGGGTCGGTCGTTCCCAAAAGCTCGGTCCATGCCGTTCAACACCTGGAAGGCGGCATCGTCCACGAAGTTCTGATCGAAGAACGCCAGATGGTCGAGGCAGGCCAGCCGTTGATCTATCTGAACCCCGTGCAGGCAACCGCCGACCTTGACCAGACCCGCGCCCGCGAGATCGACTTGCGCCTACGGGCGGAACGTCTGCGGGCCTTTGCCGAGCGGCGCGACCCGGATTTTTCGGCCATCGCGCCGCCGCGCTTCGCCGCGGCTATTGCCGACCAGGAAAACATCCTGGCCGCCAACCGCGCCCGCTGGGACAGTCAGCGCCAGGTAATCCTGTCCGAAATCTCGCAGAAGAAGGCGGAAATTGCCGCCGCTGGCGACCAGCAGCGCGCCACCCACGCCCAACTCTCCCTGTTGCGCGAGGAGGAAGCCCTGCGCAAGCGGATGTACGAAAGCCAACTGGCGACCAAGGTCGAATTCTTCGCGGTGCGCCGTCAGGTCGCCGCCATGGAAAGCGAACTGCACCGCCTGGAAGGTCAGCGGAACACCGCCCGCGAGGCCCTGGTCGAACTGGACGACCGCCTGAACGACCTGGACACCAACCAACGCCAGGACGCCCTCAACGAGTTGGGGACCGTGACCGCCGAGCTGGCCCAGGTCGAGGAAGCCTTGGCGCGCGCCACCGACCGGGCCGACCGTCTGACCGTCGTTTCCCCCGTGCGCGGCTTCGTTCAGAACCTGCAAGCCCGCACCGCTGGTGCCGTCGTCCCGGCTGGCGGCCTGATGATGGAGATCGTTCCCGTTGACGATATTCTGCTGGTTGAAACGAAAGTCTCCACCCGCGATGTCGGCCACCTGAGACTCGGCCAAGAGGTCAGCGTCAAGGTTAGTACCTTCGACTTTGTCAGATACGGCGATGTGAAGGGCACCCTCCACTCCATCTCAGCTACGACTTATGTAGATGAGACCAGCGGAGAGTCTTACTACAAGGCAAAAATCGTCCTTGAAACTCCTTACGTTGGCAATAACACCAATCAACTCACTCCGGGAATGACTGTTCAGGCTGATGTAATCACTGGCCAGAAGACTTTGATGGAGTATATTTTGAAGCCAATCGTCGTATCTTTGAATCAGGCATTCCGGGAGCGTTAGCCGGGGGGGCGAGCGCACCGTTGTTAATTTGACCGGGACCACAGGGGGGCATTATGGCTGATCAAGACGTAAACCAGGACGCCAACGCGACCGAAGAAAACGGGGAACCGCAGGCGCCTGCCAGCGACGTCGCGGATCAGCTTCATATTGCCGGCAAAGGCTTTGACGCCCTTGACGATGGCACCGAGCGCGGCAACGACGAACCGCCGGCTGAAGACGATGTCTTTGGCAACGCCAACGTCCAGAGCGGCCGCCGGAACACCTTCGAGCAGATGGTCGAGGGCCAAGCGCCGGAGGGCGACACCCTCAGCGACCAGACCCCCATCCCGGCAGGCGACTACCAGGGCAGTGAACCCGACTCCGCCGTTGACGCCGATTTCGAGGCTCCGCAGCCAGCCGGCCCCAGTGCCCCTGGCGCGCCGAATGCCGAAACACCGGGGTCGGCTGCGCGCGGGCTTGACGAGCAGACCGCCCCGGAAGACGCTGCGCCCGAGGAAGATGCCGCGCCGCGCGGCAACGCCGCCGCCCCCGCCGAAGGCGCCGCCGCACCGCAGGCGCAGGCTAACGCCGCACCACAGGCGGCCAACGCCGCGCCGCTGACCGACATCGAAGCACCGCTGCCCGATGCCGAAGCGGCCCGGCTCACCGTAGGGCCGTCGAACGGCATTGAGGATCTGCCGCTCAAACTTGACCTTGCCGTTGCCTCCGGCGACACAGACGGCGCCGAAACCCTTGTGGTCACTCTGACCGCCGTACCCGCCGGCTTTGCCTTCGTCAATGGCAACGGGAATGCCGTCGGCACAGCGTCCGGAACCTCCTGGACCTTCTCGCTGGCGGAGTCCAACGACCTGTGGCTGGTCCGCCCCGAGCACTGGAGCGGCGACCTGGAGATCGGCGTCGAGGTCCGCTCGACGGAGATCACCGGCGAGAGCGTCACCGTGACCCAGACCCTGGAAGTGCACGTGGAGGCCGTGGCCGACGCTCCCCTTCTGGCCGCCGAAGACCTGGCCCTGACCGAGGGCGAGCCGGTCCCGCTGAACATTTCCGCCAGCCTGGTCGACGCTGACGGATCGGAGTCGATGACCGTCTACGTCGCCGGCCTGCCCGACGGCGCCACGCTGACCCACGGCACGCGCCTGGATGCCCCACTGACCATCGGCGGCACCACCCTGCCCGCCGGAACCTGGGCCGTCGCCCCGGCTGACCTCGGCACCCTGGGCGTCACCCTGCCGGCGACCTGGAGCGCCGACCTGAACCTGCAGGCCTACGCCGCGACCACCGAGGCGATGAATGGTGACGCCGCTCTCACCGGCCCGGCTCCCATCCATATCGACATCGGCGTCCGCGCACCGGACGTCAGCGGCACGGGCGCGGGCCAGGAAAATACCTGGACCGACCTGGACCTCACCGCCACGGTGGTTGCCGCCGATGGCAGCGAGACACTTACCGTCCTGATCGAGGGTCTGCCGTCCGACGCCGAGTTGCGCCGCGCCGATACCGGCACAGTTTTGACGCCCGGCGCTGACGGCACGTTTGACGTCACCGGGCTCACCGACCAATTGCAGGTGCGGTGGATGCAGGACGGGGCCGTCGCGCACTCCGACGCCGACATCACCCTGTCGGTGCGCGCCATCGTCGAAGACTCCGACGTCGGCACGGCCAACGAAAGCGCCCGCGACACCAACCAGACGGTGGTCCCGGTCACTGTTTCGGTCGCCGCCGTGGCTGACCTCCCGGCCATCGCCGCCGCCGACGTGGGCGGGCTGGAGAATAGCTGGATCGACATTCCCGTCGATACCCTGTCGATCACCGACCGCGACGGTTCGGAAAGCCTGTCCGTCTACGTCGAGGGCGTGCCCGCCGGGGCCGAACTGCGCCTGGGCCACGGTCTGACTGCGGCACCCATCAGTGCCGACATCACCCTGACATCCGCCACGGGCGGAGCCAGCCGCGTGCTGGGCGGCGATGGCACCACATGGCGCATCGACATTCCTGATGCTCACACCTTGAGCGATGCCGACTTGGCGGCCCGCCTCTCCACCCTCCAGGTACGCCCGCCTGAAAACAGCGCGGCCGACATGCAGCTCAAGTTGGTCGCCGTCACCACCGAGGCGAATGGCACCGCCGACCACGGCCAAGCCGAGCAGGCCTGGGCCGAGGCTGCCGTGCACGTCGATGTCGGCACGCGCGCCGCCGTCGTGACGGCGCCCGACCAAACGGGCGTGGAAGACAACTGGACGGCCCTGGCCGATACCTTCGTGCGTCCGGACGCCGCCGGTTCCTTCACCGACAAGACCGTCACGGTCGCCCTGACCGGCCTGAGCGACGGCGCCATCCTGGGTTATGACGATGGCGCGGGCGGCTTCGTGGCCTTCGCTCCGGCTGCCAGCTACGACGTCAGCGACTGGTGGAACCCGACGACCCAGCAGATTGAGGGTCTCGCCGTCCGCTGGAGCGCCCCCAACGCCTCCGGCGAAATATCCGGCACCTTCGAGGCCGTGGTCGAGGACCCGGACATGGCGCCGGGCCACGATGCCGACGCCATCGGCAGCACACCGAATGCCCGTGGCGACGGCACCGCCGACGCAACACGGACCACCGCCAGCTTCTCCGTCAACGTCATCGCAGACGTTGACGACGCCAGCGTCGCGCTCGCCAACAGCGGGCTTGAAGATGCGGGCACGCCCGAAGCCGCCGGTGACGGCATCCCCGTGACGCCGGTCATCACGCTGTCGGGCGATCCGTCCGAGGCGTTGGACGATGTGGTTGTCTTCCGCTTTGACGCCGCCGAGGCCGCCAAGGGCGACCTGACGTGGTCGGGCGAACCGGCGCTGTTCTCCGTCTCGGCAGACGGGCTTACCTATACACTTGCCAGCTCGGCCTTCGTTGACGATGGCGCGGGCAATCTGGTCGTTGACCCGGCCCTTGGCGCGCTGTCCTTCGTCCCGGTCGAGCACCTGCACGGGACGGTCGCTTACGACTTCGACTTCACCGTCCGCGACGGCGACCAGACCCGCACCTTCTCCGCCAACGACGGCACCATCGAGATTATTGCGGTAGCCGACGACGCCACCATCACGACCGGCGGCAGCGGGTCGGAAGATTCGCTGACCGGGCCGATCGAGGTCGGCCTGACGGTGCAGTTGACCGACATCGACGGCTCGGAGTCCCTGACCGGAACCATCGACATCGCCTTTGCCGATGGCGCGACGACGCCGGGGATCCTGCGATGGAGCGACGGCAGCGCCGTCGATGCGGCGGGCGAGAACAGCGGCCGGTACAGCATCGCCGTGACCGATCCGCACGTCAGCCTTGACCCGGCCACGGGCCTTTACACCGTCAATGGGCTGGTGTTCCAGCCGACCACCGATAGTGATGCCGATGCGGTCTATACCGTCTCGGCCACGGTGGTCGATGCCGACAACCAGCCGCGCGCCGTGACGCCGGTCGATGGCGTGATCGCGGTCGCCGCCATCGCCGACGCCCCGACGTTGTCGGGCACGTCGGACGTCGGCGGCCTGCCGGGCCAATGGGTGAGCATCGGCAACAATTTGGCCCTGAGCGACACGGACGGCTCGGAAACCTTGACCCTTTACGTCAAGGGCGTTCCGGCAGATGGCGACCTGCGCATCGCTGGACTACCGGCAGGCATCACCATCACCCGCCTGGGCGTGGGCGACGATGCGGCGCTGAACAGCGCCTCGGGCTTCGAGGGCGACGGCGCCCCCGTGATCGGGGCTGGCGACTTCCGCATCACCTTCAGCGACGCAAACCAGATCGCCGACGTCCGTTCAGGCCTTCAAGTCTACCTTCCCGAAGGCACGTCTGACGACTTGTCGCTCGACCTCGTGGCGGTCAGCACCGAGGCCATGAGCGAGAACGCGAACGGCGACTACGCCGGTCAGGCCGAGCAGGCATGGACCGTGGACACCGTGCATGTGGACGTGGGCGTCCTCGCCCCGACCATGACCGGGGCAACCGTGACCGGCAGCGAGGCGGGCTGGACCCGGCTCGACAGCCTTCAGGTGACACTGGACAGCCGCTCGGGCACGTCCGACAAAGCCGTCACCGTGACCCTGGAAGGCGTGCCCGCCGCCGCCGCCGTGGGCGTGGTCCAGGCCGACGGCTCGGTGGTTGCCCTTGCTCCGGTGGACGCCGGGGCCGACCCGCAGACATACGACGTGTCCGCGCTGTGGGAAGCCGGGCGCCTGGACGAACTGGCCGTGGCTTGGAACGACCCGACCGCCAGCGGCACCATCGACTTTACCCTGAAAACACGGGTCGAAGACGCCGACTTCCACCAGGGCACCGACCCCGACGACCTCCATCCCGGCGCCAACGCAGCGGGCGACGGCACCCCGGACGTGGCCGAGGCGACGGCGAGCATTTCCGTTTCCGTCGATCCGGTCGTCAACGCCTGGACCATCGCGGCCAGCGACAGCGGTTACGAGGATGCCACCCGGCCAAATGGCAGCGATGGAACCATCGTCGTCAACCCGGTCATCACCCCTTCCGCCGACGGGTCGGAAAGCTTGGTGGACGGCAGCGTCATCACCTTTGACTTTACCGCCCATGGCGATGCCTCGGCGGGCGTCCTGGCGTGGCAGCCGGCGGCGCCGAACCACGCCGGGCTGTTCACCGACAACGGCGATGGCACCTACACGCTGGCCGCGTCTGCCTTTGCCGACAACGGCCAGGACGGCCTGGGCATCGACCCGTCGCTTGGCCGCTTGGTGTTCACGACGCCGCCCGACAGCGACTATGACGGGCAGACCGTCGACTACGCCATGACGA
>JBAYSM010000006.1:0-39225 GCA_041676205.1 Rhodospirillaceae bacterium
GCGTTCGGCATCGACACCGCCAACATGTTCGAATTCTGGGACTGGGTCGGCGGGCGCTATTCCCTGTGGTCGGCCATCGGCCTGCCGCTGGCCATCGCCATCGGCTTCGAGCGGTTCGAGGAGGTGCTGGCCGGGGCGCACGCCATGGACGAACACTTTCGCACCGCGCCGCTGGACCGCAACATGCCGGTGATCCTGGCCCTGCTGGGGGTGTGGTACGCCGATTATATGGACGCCCCGGCCATTGCCGTGCTGCCCTATGACCAGTACCTGCATCGCCTGCCGGCCTATCTCCAGCAACTGGATATGGAGAGCAACGGCAAGCGGACGACCCGCGACGGCGCCGTGGTGGACTATGCCACCGGGCCTATCCTGTTCGGCGAGCCGGGCACCAACGGTCAGCACAGCTTTTACCAGTTGATCCACCAGGGCACCCGGCTGGTGCCGTGCGACTTCATCGCCCCGGCGCACAGCCACAACCCGCTCGGCGACCACCACGCCATCTTGCTGTCCAACGTCTTTGCCCAAGCCGAGGCCCTGGCGTTTGGCAAGACCGAGGATGAGGTGCGGGCCGAACTGACCGCCCAAGGTGTGAGCGGCGAGGCGCTGGAAAGTCTGGTCCCCCACAAGATATTCCCCGGAAACCGGCCATCCAACACCATCCTTGTGAAAAGGGTTGACCCCCGGACGCTCGGGATGTTGATTGCGTTGTATGAGCACAAGGTGTTCGTGCAGGGCGTCCTGTGGGACGTCAACAGCTTCGACCAGTGGGGCGTGGAACTGGGCAAGCAACTCGCCAAGCGTATCCTGCCCGAACTGTCGGGGGATGGGCCGGTGACGGCGCACGATGCCTCCACCAACGGCCTGATCAACGCTTTTAAGGACATGCGTAGACCGTGACCCTCCGCCTGCTGCCGCCGACCCTGGTCAACCGCATCGCCGCTGGCGAGGTGGTGGAACGCCCGGCCTCGGCGGTCAAGGAACTGGTGGAAAACGCCATCGACGCCGGGGCCTCCCGCATCGACGTGCAGATGGCCGACGGCGGGCGGACCCTGATCGCCGTGACCGACGATGGGCGCGGCATGACGGTCGAGGATCTGTCCCTGGCGGTCGATCGTCACGCAACCTCAAAGCTGCCCGACGATGATCTGGTCGAGATCGGGTTCCTCGGCTTCCGGGGCGAGGCGCTGCCGTCCATAGGCTCGGTCGCCCGTCTGACCCTGACGTCGCGGGCACGGGGGGCGGACAGTGCCTGGACCCTGACCGTGGACGCTGGGGCCAAGGGCGAGCCGTCCCCCGCCGCCCACCCCCAGGGCACGCGGGTCGAGGTGCGGGACCTGTTCTACGCCACGCCTGCCCGCCTGAAGTTCCTCAAGGCCGCACGGACCGAATTCCAGCACGCCCAGGACGTTATCGCGCGCCTCGCCATGGCCCACCCGCAGGTCGCGTTTTCGCTGTCCGATGGCAGCCGCATGGCGCTCCGCCTCAACGCCGCGCAGGGTGAGTTGTTCGACGCCCGGCTGTCGCGCCTCAGCGGCGTGCTGGGCCGCGAGTTCGCCGACAACGCCGTCCTGGTCGATGCCGAGCGCGAGGGCATCCGCCTGACCGGGCATATCGGCCTGCCGACCTTCAACCGGGGCAATGCCCAGCACCAGTATCTGTTCGTCAATGGACGGCCATGCAAGGACCGCCTGCTGCATGGAGCGGTGCGCGGGGCCTATCAGGATTTCCTGGCCCATGACCGCCATCCGGTGCTGGCGCTGTATCTGGACCTGCCGGCGCGCGACGTGGACGTCAACGTCCACCCGGCCAAGGCCGAAGTGCGGTTTCGCGAGCCGGGGCTGGTGCGCGGCTTGATCGTCGGGGCGTTGCGCCATGCTTTGAACCAGGCCGGGCACCGCGCCTCGACCACGGTATCGGGCGCGGCCTTGGGGGCCTTGCAGGCCCATGACGAGGTGCGGCCCGGCTTGCCGTTCGCGCACTTTCACCACGCGCCGCACCGGCCCTCGGCGGGGCAGGTGGCCGGAGCGTTCGCCGCGCAGGCGCCGCTGGGTTTTGGCGACCGGCGGGAGTTGCCGCGCTTTGATGCTCCGCCCGCTGCCCGTCCCATGGACGTCCCGGCCGAGGGCGGTGAGTATCCGCTGGGCACGGCGCGCGGGCAGGTTCATGGCACCTATATCGTCTCGCAGACGGCGGACGGCATCGTCATCGTCGACCAGCACGCCGCCCACGAACGGCTGGTCTACGAGCGCATGAAGCAGGCCCTGGACGCCGACGGCCTCAAGCGCCAGATGCTGCTCATTCCCGAAGTGGTCGAGATGGAGGAGGCCGCTGCCGACCGGGTGCTTGGCCGCGCCGCCGAACTGGCCGAACTTGGTCTGCTGGTCGAGGGTTTCGGTCCCGGTACCATCGTGGTGCGCGAGGTTCCCGCCCTTCTCGGCGACGCCGACGTGCAGGGGTTGGTGCGCGATCTGGCCGACGACCTGACCGAATGGGACGAGGCCCTGGCGCTGAAGGACCGGCTGGCCGATGTGTGCGCCACCATGGCCTGCCACGGCAGCGTGCGGGCTGGACGCCGCCTGAATGGCGATGAAATGAACGCCCTGCTGCGCCAGATGGAGGCCACGCCCCACTCGGGCCAGTGCAACCACGGCCGCCCGACCTATGTCGAGTTGAAGCTCAAGGACATCGAAAAGCTGTTCGGCCGGCGTTAGACGCATTCAAATTCCAAATCCGGTGGAAATGTCCGCCTTTTCCCGGTACGACTTGGGGCGGTAGGTGGGGAAACTGGCATGCGGACGTGGGCCGTGGCAGCCGTTCTCGGGGTCGCCCTGGTGGCAGCCACCGGCGCGGATGCCCAGAACAACAGGAAGAAGGACTCCATCGACTTCCGCCACTTGGATCAGGCGGCGGCCAAGGCTGCGCTGTGTGACGAGAAGAACGTCTACGATAGCGCCGACACCTCCATCATCCTCGAAAACCTGAATGCCCAGGCCAAGTGCCTGGAAGTCGTCCTGTTTTCCATCGCCCGTGAGTTCTATGACGGCAATGCCTTCGGCGATGGTGGGGTGGAGGCGCGCATTGCCGACCTGCGGCGGACGCTGGGGCACCTCTACCAGACCATCTATTCCGAGCCGCGCACCTGTGCCCCCAACTGCGGCAACGTCTACCAAATTTGGGCGCAGGAAGCCTATGTGACGTCGATCCGCATCATGTTGGACGACATGGTTGACCGGCTGAAAGACGAAAGCCCGTACCACACGCCGTGATTGTCGAGGCTTTCCAGCACCTGGTTCTGCCGTGCCCCCGGCACCTCAAGCGTCTCGGCATCCTGCACGGCCTGATCGCCCTGCAAAGCCGGGGCAAGCGGTGCGCCCGCGCCTGGGCGCCGCATCTCGCCGCCGCCAAGGCCGCCGCGCGCGCCGGGATGGACGCCGCGCGGGGGCGGGGGCTGGCCGTGGTGTGCGGCTCGGGCCTGCTGCTGGACGTGCCGCTGGCCGATCTTGCGGTGCGATTCGACCGCGTGGTGCTGATTGATCTGTTCCACATGCCCGCCGCGCGCCGCGCCGCACGGGCGTTCCCCAATGTCGAGTTGCTGGCCCACGACCTTAGCGGCGTGCTGGAGGTCATGGCGGGACGGCCGGACGCCCTGCCCCCGCCGAGCGCCACCATTCCGTTCGGGGCGGAGGCTGATTTCGTGCTGTCGGCCAACTGCCTGTCGCAGATCCCCCTGGCCGCCATGGAAGCCGCCTGGGGCCGCTTCCCCGAGGACGAGGTGGACGCCTGGGGAAGCGGCCTCATCGCCGCGCACCTGGACGCGCTCAGGGCCTGCCGGGGAACCGTGGTGGCGGTGATGGACGTTGAGCAATACCGCATCAACGTCCACAGCGGCGCCACAGAGGGCGTTTCCGACCTGTTGCTCGGCCTGCCCGAACCCGCGCTGACGGGGCGCCGGGAATGGTTGTGGGACCTCGCTCCCGCCCCGGAAGCCTTCCGCCACGCGAGCCTGCGGCATCGGGTGGTGGCCGGGGTACTTTAGATCCCGTTTTCTTCCAGCCACTCCAGCAGCAGCCGTGCCGGGGTTTCCCAATCCGGGCCGAGCATCATGGCGTGGCCCGACTCGGTCAGGATGTGGGCCTCGGTATTGTAGTGGCGGGCGGTCATACGTGACATCCACGGTGGAACGAACGGGTCGTCCTGGGCGCCGATGACCAGCCGGGGGATTTGCAGGGCGTTGGCGGGCCACGGCGGCGCGCCCATCATCAGGTCGAGCTGCACGCGCTGGCTTTCCGCCTGCATGCGCGGCATGTACTTGCGCGTCATGCTGACCGGCGTGGAGCGCGCGAACATCGCACGGTGGACGCCTTCGGGCAGCACCGCGTGTTCGCCAAACGTCTGCAGGGCCGAAAGCTGGAAGAACACCAGCGGGTCGGACAGCATCAACTGCGTCGCCGTGGTGGCCAGCCCGCTGGGCGACAGGGCGGCCAGCAGGGCCATTCCGGCCACCGGCTTGGGTGCATCACCCCGGAACAGTTTGCGGTCCAGGCGCTCGACGTAGCGCTGCACCACCATGCCGCCCATGCTGTGACCGACCAGGACCGGCGGCTGATCGAGCCGGTCGATCACACTGCTGAGGTCAGCCAAGTAGTCGTCCAGCGAGGCCAGCGGCAGCATGTCGTGCCCATCACTGGCACCGTGGCCGCGCAGCGAGATGGCGTAGGCCCGGCGGCCCTGCTCGGCGAAGAACGGCAGGAAGTGTTCCTGCCAGATCCACGCCGCGCAAAACGCGCCGTGAAGAAAGACCAAGGGCGCCCCGCTCGCCGGCCCGTCGGGGCCGGCGGTCAGGACTTCGAGCTTCAAGGGGGAGATAACGTTCAGGCTAAGGTCTCCAGTTCAGCCAGCAGGGCGTCGCCCATGCCGGTGCAGCCGACCAGCGTGCAGCCGTCGGCCATGATGTCGCCCGTGCGGATGCCCTTGCCCAGCACGTTCTGCACGGCGGCGTCGACCATGTCGGCGGCCTTGGCCATGTCGAACGAGTAGCGCAGCATCATGGAATAGGACAGCACGCAGGCCAGCGGATTGGCCTTGTCCTGCCCGGAAATGTCGGGGGCCGAACCGTGGACCGGCTCATACATGGCGCGGCGCTTGCCGCCGCCCAGGTCAGCGCCCAGCGAGGCCGACGGCAGCATGCCGAGAGAGCCGGTCAGCATGGCTGCGCAATCGGACAGAATATCGCCGAACAGGTTGTCGGTGACGATCACGTCGAACTGGCGCGGGGTGCGCACCAACTGCATGGCACAGTTGTCGGCATACATATGTTCGAGGTGGACGTCGGCGAACTTGGCGTCGTGCAGCTTTTGCACTTCCTCGCGCCACAGCAGGCCCGACTCCATCACGTTGGCCTTTTCGACCGAATGGACCTTGCTGCCGCGCTTGCGGGCCAGATCGAAGGCAACCTCGGCCACGCGCAGGATTTCCGAGGTGGTGTAGACCTGGGTGTTGATGCCGCGACGCTCGCCGTTGGGCAGCGTCTCGATGCCGCGCGGCTCGCCGAAGTACACGCCCCCGGTCAGTTCGCGGACGATCATGATGTCCAGGCCCTTGACCACGTCCAGCTTCAGCGAGGACGCATCGGCCAGGGCGTCGAACACGATCGCCGGGCGCAGGTTGGCGAACAGCTCCATGTCCTTGCGCAGACGCAGCAGGCCGCGTTCGGGCTTGACGGAGAAGTCCAGGTTGTCCCACTTCGGGCCGCCCACGGCGCCCAGCAGCACGGCATCGGCGTCCATCGCCTTGGCCATGGTGGCATCAGCCAGCGGCGTGCCGTGCACGTCATAGGCAGCGCCGCCCACGAGGTCCTCGGACACCGTGAAGTCGGTCAGGCCCTTGGCGTTCATCCAATTGATGATGCGCTTGACCTGGGCCATCACTTCGGGGCCGATGCCGTCGCCGGCCAGGATGAGGATGTTCTTGCTCATGGGTGGATTCCCCCGTCGTAAAAGGCCACTGCCGAAAATGAGGCCGGATGATACGGGGGACAGAGGGCGGGAGCAACCCGAATGCTTTCCAGGCATCCATGCGTGCGCCGGGCAGCGTCACCAACGCTCGCAACGGGCGTTCAGCGCACGATAGGCGTGCTCGGTGTCGATGGCGGCATTGCGGCGCGTGCGGTCGTTCAGCAAGGGGCGGAGTGACTCTTGGAAATTCGCATCCAGCATGTCCTTGGCCCGCGCCTTGAGGTCCGCCTGGTTGCGTCCCACCAGCGGAAAGCCCTGGCGGGCCGCCATTTTCATGGCCGTGCGCAGACGCGGCGCGTGGGCGTCCACGACCGCAACATTGATCGCCACATGCTCGGCCTCGTGCGCCCGCACGGCGTTGAACGCGCAGGTGCCGGGCGTGTAATCGCGGGCGACATACACGGTGGTATCGGAATAACCCAGTTCGGCCTGCGTCGCGCCCGGCCACAGGCACCACGTCCCGTCGCGCAAGGCCTGAAGCTGGAACGATGCTTGAAGCTGGTAGCTCAGGCTGGAGTGGGTCAGGCCATGCACCCGGCGGCCGCTCATGCGCGCCGAGGCGTCGGCGCTGCCGTGGCGTTGAACGATGGTCAGAAGGTCGTCGCGCTCACGGGTGAAGTCATAGGCCACGTCGGCATGATCCACGCGCAGCACCACTTCGACCGGCGGCGCGGCGTGCATGGCGCGCTCGCATCGAGGGTCGGCGGCCTCCGAGGCGGCCGGTGCCGTCAGAAGGGCCGCAAACACGGCCAGAAATGCGGTGAGCTTCGCTGCATGTGCCATGCCTCAAGGATAGGCATGGCACCCCCGGATCGGCCTGCACGCGGACGGCGCACGGGCCAGCACGGACGGGGCAGGGCGTGTCCTCCTTGGTGTTACCGACTGGCTTCCTGAATGCCTTCGGGTTGGCCGACCACCACGATGGTCAGGGCGTCGGGCTTGAGCAGGCTGGCGGCGACCCTGCGGGCATCCTCCAGGGTGACAGCGGCGACCTTGTCGTTGCGGGTCTGCAAATGATCGATCGGATAGCCGTCAAGTTGCATTGACGCGAGGATCGAGGCCACGTTGGGGGTCGAGGTAAAGCGCAGCGGCCATGCCCCCATGAGGTAGGTCTTGGCGTCCTCCAGTTCCTCGGCCGTGGGGCCATTTTCAGCCATGCGCGCCCATTCGGCGCGGATGAGGTCCAGGGATTCCTTCATGCGGGCGTTGTTGGTGCCGACCCCGCCCGTCACCAAGGCCGCATGGTCCATGGCCGCCAAGGAGCTGGACACTGAATATGCAAGCCCGCGCTTTTCGCGCACTTCCTGCATCAGCCGGGCGGTGAACCCGCCGCCGCCGAGGATGTGGTTGACCACGAACGCCGGGTAGAAGTCCGGGTGGTGGCGCTCCACGCCCGGATGGCCGAACACCGCGACGCTCTGCGGGATGGCCTTGTCGATCACCTCGACCGTGCCCTTGGCGGCAGGCGTGGCGTCGGGCACCGGCGGTACGGCGGTCTGCTTGGGCAGCCCGCCGAAGGTGGCATCGAGCAGGGGCTTCAATTCGGCGGGCGAAATCGATCCCGCCACACCGATCTTCATGCGGTCACGGCCCAGCCGCGTGGTGACGAACGTGCGCAGATCGTTCGTCGTGATCGCCGCAATGCTCTCGGGCGTACCGCGCACGGGGCGGGCGTAGGGGTGAGTGCCGAACACCACCTCGTTCCAGCGCCGGGCGGCAATGGTATTGGGTCGTTGCAGGTCGAAACTCAGCGCCGTCTGGATCTGGCTGCGGATCCGCGACACCGGTTCCTCGTCAAAGCGCGGCTGCGTGAGGGCCATGCGCAGCATGTCGAACGCCGTGTCGCGGTTTTCCAGCACGGTGCGCAGCGAACCGGTGAAGTTGTCCTGGGAAGCCCCGAACGACAGCCCGATGGCGAGGCTTTCCAGCTTGCTCTGGAAGGCCAGACTGTCGAGGTCCCCGGCCCCTTCGTCAAGCAGGGCCGATACCATGTTGGCAAGGCCCGGCTTGTCGGCCGGATCCAGCGCCGCGCCCCCCTGAAAGCCGACTTCCAGGGCGATCACCGGGACCGAATGATCCTCGACCAGCCACGCTTCGATGCCGCCGTCGCTGACCACCTTCTGAGCTTCGATGGCCTGCGCCGTCAGCGGCAGCAGCAGGAGGGCGGGGACAATGACGGCACAACGGAACAGGGCGCGCAGGGACATGGAGCGACTCCCGAAAGGGCTTGGGGTGGGGATCAGCGGGCGGCGGCTTGCTGCGGGTCGGGCAGCAGGACGCCCGTGGTCGCGGTTTCATCGCGCAGCACGGCGCGGGCGGCCTCCATCACCTGATCGCGAGTAACCTCGCCAATGCGGGCGGGCCACGTCTCCACCTGATCGAGCGTGCTGCCGGTTGCCAGCGCGGCGCCGATGGTCTGGGCGGCACCTTGGAGGGTATCACGGGCATAGATCACGCCGGCCCGCATGCGCAGCTTGGCGTTTTCGACTTCGTCCTCGGTGATGCCTTCGGACAGCAGGCGGGCGACTTCGGCCTCCAACGCCTTTTCGGCGGCGTCCAGTTCGACTCCGGGCCGGGGCGTGATGTACAGCCCGAAGGTCCCCAAATCCACCGCGCTGGCCGAATACCAGCTTCCGGCCGACACCGCTAACTGCTGATCGACCACCAGCGAGCGGTACAAGCGGCTGGTCGCCCCACCGCCGAGCAGTTCGGACAGCACCTCAAGGGCGTAAACCTCGCGCACGGCGTCGCCCGTCGTGGTGCCGTAGCTCGACGCCTTGTACTGGCGCTGCCATTGCGGCTGGGCCACGCGGGGGTGGCGCATGACGATGCGGGCGGCGGTCGGCGGAAGATCGGCCGAGACGCGCTCGCGGACCATGTCGGGGCCGCGCGGAACCACTCCATAGGTGCGTTCGGCCAGCGGGCGGACTTCATCGGCGGTCACATCGCCCGAGATCACCAGGATGGCGTTGTTGGGGGCGTACCAGCGTCCATAGAAGTCCAGCGCATCCTGGCGGTTCAACTGGGCCAACTCGTGCGCCCAGCCGATCACCGGGTTGCGGTACGGGTGCACCACCCACCGGGCCAGATCAAGCTGTTCGCCGAGCAAGGCGGCGGGTTCGTTCTCGGTCCGCGACAGGCGTTCCTCGATGACCACGGCGCGTTCGGTGATGACCTCGTTCTCGGCCAGCCGGAGGTTCGCCATGCGGTCGGCTTCCATCCCCATCACCAGTTCCAGGCGGTCCTTGGCGATGTTCTGGTAATAGCCGGTGTAGTCGGAACTGGTGAAGGCGTTCTGCTGGCCGCCATGGCGGGCGATGATGTTGGAAAAGTCGTTGGGGCCGATCTTTTCGGTCCCCTTGAACATCAGGTGTTCAAGCAAATGGGCGATACCCGACTTTCCCGCCGGTTCGTCGGCCGCGCCGACCTTGTACCACACCATGTGGCTTACCACCGGCACCCGATGGTTCTCGACCACCACCACCTGAAGCCCATTGTCGAGCGTGAAGGTCTCCGCCCCGAACAACCGCTCGTCCGCCTCCCGCGCCGTGGCGGGCAGGGACAGGAACAGGGTGGCGATGAGCGTGAGGATAAGCGGGCGCGAGCGATTGGGCATAAGCTCTCCGGAACACAGTCGAAGCGGGGACAGTGGTCCAGATATGAGCGGATGGCAAGGCGCTCTCAAGGGGTGTCGACCGGTAAGGCGGCCATCCCGTCAGGGGGCGCTCAGATTTTGGAGTGCGGGCAAAATCCACGAAGCCACAAGGCTAGCGATGATGCCGAGTATGAAGCCAATGCCGATCGATTTCAGTTCTCGTTTTCTTGCTTTTTCCTTAATCGTATTCATGTAGCTGGCTTGGTAGTCGTTGTGGAGAGTATTCAGTAGTGTTTTGTAATCGACGTACAGAGTTTCCAGGTCATCGATGGTTGTCAGCGATGGGTGCGACGACTCGGCATTCATCAATTCCCGGCGCCGTTCACGCAGTGACTCTGCTGCATTGTGGAGGTGGGCGGGGGCGAGAACATGGGTCGTCAAGTCATCAATCTGCTTTTGGAGTCGTTCTGCGGCGGCGAGAATTGACACTTTCAGACAATCGAGAGAAGCTCTCTTGAGGTGCCGCATGGCACAGCGATTTTCTTCATAGTACTCGTCCGTGCCAGGACCCAGAGAGTACGCTTTCGCAAGATGAGTGAAGGCTCCGCGCAACTCGTTCAGGATTTCTTGCGGAAACGCATTCACCTCAGTCAAGGCCGCTGACAAATGCTTTGTTACGTGCGTGTTATAGCGCGTCAGAACGTCGCCCGTTTCAGGGGGAGTAACAGGCGTAGCAGGGTGCGGCATCGCGGACTCGACTTATGATGGTGCATGGTGACAATAAAAAAGCGCCCCTTGCCAATCAGCCGGGGCGCTTGAATGACGGAATGGGTTCAGACGTCACGCAGCGCGGCCATCCGTCTGCTGACCTCATCACGGCTTATGGTGCGGTTCAGCATCAACTGTACGCTGCCGCGCATTTGCACATGCGGCGAATTGATGCGCTGAACCGGAGCATCCACGTCAAACCGAGAGAGAAACTCAGAAGCATCGGTGATGCCGCTTTGGGCGAGAACATCGTCCAAAGTTTTCAGTCTCGTTTTCATGAGCATCGGCTCCTTGGATGAAGTGGCGGCAGAACGTTGCCTGACAGTCGGGATGCGCAAAAACCCGCCGTGGCGGCGTCGACCTTCATGTCCTGCACACTTAATACTAGTTATGTGGCCCTTGATCAACGCCAATCAACAAAAAGTTGTTTCGTTAGCCCTACCGGAACATCCCCTCGAACATCCCGCGCTGTTCGCGCTTGATGGTCGGGGTGTCGCCTTCGGTGACGGGTTCGCCAAGGGCTTGGCGCTGGCGGAGGCGCTGGGCTTCCTTTTCGGCGTCGACGGCGGTGCCCGGCTCGGGCGAGTCGCGCCAGAACACCAGGCGGTCGGTGAACGGGCGTTCTTCCTCGGCCAGGATGGAGCTTTCGCGGTTGACCAGGGTGCGGATGTCCGGTTCGGCCTGCTGGGTGCCTGCGGCCGTCAGGAAGGCCTGTTCGCCGCCGCTCAGGTTACGGGATCCGTCCTGGGTCCAGCCGCCTTGCGGTGCGCTGCGGCCGAACAGGGCGGAGCGGCCCATGTCCTGAGCGCTGCCCATGCCGGCGGGCGGGGCGCCCGGCTCTGGCGGGCGGAGCTTGAACTCGGGCGGGATGGACAGCGGCGGCCGTGAGACGACCTGGAACTCGTCCGGCGCCTGACGGTCCAGGCCCAACGTTTCTTTGACGCCGCCGCTACAGCCCGACAAGGCTCCGGTCAGAACGGCAGTGCAGCACAGGGTCAGCAACAGTCTTTGGGTCATACCCACCATCCACTCCTCAGCGGACTTCCTTTTTAGGCTAGTCCGCCCGCCGGAACAAGCTATCCAGGATGAGAAGCGCCGCGCCCACGGTTATTCCCGCGTCGGCGACGTTAAAAGCCGGCCAATGCCACCCGAAAGCGTGCACGTCGATGAAGTCGAACACCGCCCCCCAGCGCACCCGGTCGATGGCGTTGCCGATGGCCCCGCCGATCATCATGGCCAGGGACAGGATCAGAATCCGGTCGGTGGTGCGGGATATCCACACCGCCATGCCCAGACTGATGGCGACTGACAGGGCGAAGAACAGCCACGGGCTGAACGCGCCGTCTCCGAACATGCCAAAGCTGACCCCGGTGTTCCAGGCCAGTACGATGTTGAGGAACGGCAGCACCTCGAACCCGCGCGTGTCGGCCAGCAGCGTGAACAGCGTGTAATGCTTGGTGATCTGATCGAGCACCATGATGACCGCCGCCACGCCCAGGCCCCAGGCCAGGGACCGGGCATGGAACCGCTTTTCAGTGGCCGTTGTCGATTCGGCGGCGTTTTCCGTCACGGTCAGGCTGCCCCCATACTGTTGACGGCATCCGAGCACCGGCCGCACACGCCCGCGTGGGCATGGCTTCCGACATCGGGCAGAACCTTCCAGCAGCGTTGGCACTTGGTGCCGTCGGCCAGTTCGACCATCACGCCCACACCGGGAACGTCGGGCAGGGTGAAGGCGCCCTCGGGCACGTCGCCCGCCGTCAGGGTGATATCGGAGGTGATGCAGATGTCCTCCATCGCGCGGCCCTCGGCGGCGTCGAGCAAGTCGGCCGGGGCATAAACGACGGGGGCGGCCTGCAACGACGCGCCGATCTTCTTTTCGGCGCGGGCCACTTCCAGGGCGCCGGTGATGACGCGGCGCAGGCGGCGGATCTTGTCCCACTTGGCGGCCAGCGCCTCGTCCGCCCAAGTCGCCGGAACGTCGGGGAACTGTTGCAGGTGAACGCTGGTGTCGGCGTCGTCCGGATGGCGGGCCAGCCACGCTTCCTCGGCCGTGAAGCACAGGAATGGGGCCATCCACTTGACGAGGCAATGGTACAGGTGGTCGAGCACCGTGCGGCAGGCCATGCGCCGGGCGCTGTCCGGGGCGTCGCAGTACAGGGCGTCCTTGCGGATGTCGAAGTAGAAGGCCGACAGTTCCACGGTGCAG
The DNA here is from genome assembly GCA_041676205.1 of Rhodospirillaceae bacterium. Taxonomy (GTDB): domain Bacteria; phylum Pseudomonadota; class Alphaproteobacteria; order Rhodospirillales; family Rhodospirillaceae; genus Cauispirillum. Next base: position 12,590 of record JBAYSM010000006.1, read on the forward strand.
AACTGGGTGATTTCGGCAAACAGGGTGTGGAACTCGAAATCGTGGCAGCTCTGCCGGACCATGCGGTCCATTTCGGTCAGGCGGTGCAGCACGAAGCGTTCCAGCTCCGGCATGGCGGCCACGTCGGATACCCGCTCGGCCTCGGTGAAGCCGTCCAGGGCGCCGAGCAGGAAGCGCAGGGTGTTGCGCAGGCGGCGATACCCGTCGGCGGTCTGCTTGATGATTTCCGGCCCGATGCGCTGGTCGTTGGTGTAGTCGGTCGACACCACCCACAGGCGCAGGATGTCGGCCCCGTATTCCTTGACGATGTCCTGCGGGGCGATGGTGTTGCCCAGCGACTTGGACATCTTGCGGCCCTGCTCGTCGAGCGTGAAGCCGTGGGTCAGCACGGCGTCATAGGGCGCCCGGCCACGGGTGCCGCACGACTCCAGCAGCGACGAATGGAACCAGCCGCGATGCTGGTCGGACCCTTCGAGGTAGAGGCTCGCCGGCCATTTGAGGTCCGGGCGCTGCTCCAGCACGAAGGAATGGGTGCAGCCCGAGTCGAACCACACATCGAGAATGTCGGTGACCTGCTCGTAGTCGTCGGGATTGCGGCCCTCGCCCAGGAACCGCGACGGCGGAGAGGCGAACCACGCATCGGCTCCCTCGGCCTCGACGGCGGCGACGATGCGGGCCATCACGTCGGCATCGCGCAGGATCTCGCCAGACTGCTTGTGCACGAACACGGCGATGGGCACGCCCCAGGCGCGCTGGCGCGACACGCACCAATCCGGGCGGCTTTCGACCATGGCATGGATGCGGTTGCGGCCTTGCGCCGGCACCCAGCGGGTGTCGTCGATGGCCTGCAAAGCCTTGGCGCGCAGGTCGTTGGTGTCCATCGAAATGAACCACTGCGGCGTGGTGCGATAGATCAACGGCGCCTTGGACCGCCACGAATGGGGATAGCTGTGGACCAGCTTGGCCGAGGCCAGCAGCGCCCCGGCATCGGTCATCAGTTCCAGGATCTTGGGCGCGACCTTGTAGACGTGCAGCCCGGCGACCAGCGGAACGTGGGGATAGTAGGTGCCGTCCCCGGCCACGGTTTCGGGAACCGGAATGCCATGGGCCATGCCCAGGTGATAGTCGTCCTCGCCATGACCCGGCGCGATGTGCACGAAGCCGGTGCCCTGGCCCATGGTCACGAAATCGCCGGCCAGCAGCGGCACGTCGAAGTCGTACCCTTTCCCGCGCCACGGATGGCGGCAGGCGGTCCCAGCCAGTTCACTGCCGGTCAGGGTGGCGACAGTTTCATAGGCGGTGATACCCGCGCTGGCGCACAGATCGGCCAGCAGATCCTCGGCCACCACCAGACGCGCCCCGGCATTGGCGAGGCTGCCCTCGGCCACTTCGGTCAGGCGGATGACGGCATAGGTCGCCCCGGCGGCATAGGCCACGGCGCGGTTGCCCGGCATGGTCCAAGGCGTGGTGGTCCAGATGACCACGTCGGCCCCCTCAAGGGCGGTGACGGAGGCTCGGACGACCGGAAAACGGATCCATATCTGGGTCGAGGTGTGGTCATGGTATTCGATCTCGGCCTCGGCCAGGGCGGTCTTCTCGACCACCGACCACATGACCGGCTTGGCGCCGCGATAGAGGCCCCCGTTGTCCACGAACTTGTGCAGTTCGCGCACGATCTGCGCCTCGGCCGGATAGGTCATGGTGGTGTAGGGATTGGCCCAGTCACCCATCACGCCCATGCGCTGGAATTCCTCGCGCTGGACGTCGATCCACTTGGCGGCGAAGTCGCGGCACTGCTTGCGGAACTCCGTGATCGGCACGGCGTCCTTGTCCTTGCCCTTGTCGCGGTACTGTTCCTCGATCTTCCATTCGATCGGCAGGCCGTGGCAGTCCCAGCCCGGCACGTAGTTGGAATCAAATCCCATCATCTGCCGGCTGCGGGTGATCACGTCCTTGAGGATCTTGTTCAGGGCGTGGCCGATGTGCAGATGGCCGTTGGCGTAGGGCGGGCCATCGTGCAGCACGAACTTCTCGCGGCCCTTGGACTGGGCGCGCAGACGGCCGTACAGGTCCATCTTCGCCCACCGGGCGAGGTGGTCGGGCTCCTGCTTGGGCAGGCCGGCGCGCATCGGGAAATCGGTGCGCGGCAGGAACACGGTGGTCTTGTAGTCGGCGGCTTCGGTCATGGCGGGTTTGCTCGATCTGGGACAGCGGGGCGGACGGGCGGGGCAGGCGGTCAGGGACTAATGGACCGCCCGGCAAGCAGGCGCCGGGCATCCTCCGCATCCGTGATGATTTGGGCCTTGAGGGCGTCCAGGCCGTTGAAACGGCGCTCGGGACGCAGAAAGTCGATGAACTGGATGCGCAGATGTTCGCCGTACAAGTCGCCGTTGAAGTCAAACAAATGGACTTCCAGAAGCTCGTCCGTCTTGTTGAAGGTCGGGCGGCGACCGTAGTTGGCAACGCCATCGTGCCACTGGGTATCGACACCCTTGTCCACCCCGGCACGCACGGCATAAACCCCAATCGCTGGGCGCACGTAATCGCCTAACGCGATATTGGCGGTGGGAAAGCCGATGGTTCGGCCCCGCTGGTCGCCTTGCTCGACACGGCCCTCAACCTCCCACGGGCGGCCCAGCACGCGGCTGGCCTCGCACGGGTCGCCGGCGGCCAAGGCATCGCGGACGCGGGTGGAGGAAAACACCTCGCCCATGTCGTCGCGCACGGGGTCCACGCTGGTCACGCCATAGCCCAACGCCACCGAGCGGGACTGCAGATACTCCACCGTGCCGCCGCGCTTGTGGCCGAAGTGATAATCGGACCCCACCACCACATGACTGACCCCCAGGCCATCGACCAGGACTTCCTCGACGAAGTCGGCCGCCGTCTTGGCGGCGAAGTCGAGGTCGAAGTGCTGGATGTACAGGAAGTCGATGTCCAGGGCCTCCATGTGGCGGGCCTTGGTGCGGAACGGGGTCAGCGTGAACGGCGGCAGGAGGGGCTGAAACAGGCGGCGCGGATGCGGCTCGAACGTCATCACACCAACTGGGACACCATCCTGGGCGGCGCGCAGCATCGCCGCTGCGATCACCGCATGGTGACCACGGTGCACACCGTCGAAGTTGCCCAGGGCAATGACGCTGTTCCTGAACGCGGACGGAATTTCGTCGTAGTGGCGAAAGATGCGCATCGCGCGGCGATCTGTCCCAGTGAAAAGACACGGAGGCACCAGCCCCCTGCAGAGAACGCTAAGGGGTATTCGATTACACGCCGAATCGCAACCATGTGTGACGGGTGGCGCTCAGACGGTCGGACCGTCCAGCGGACGTTCCGGGCGCTTGTAGTTGGGCATGGACAGCCCGAAGGCGATGGCGCAGGCCCGCACCGCCAATGCGACGGCGAACCCGGCGATGGCCCCGAACGGCTCGGGCACCTCCAGCAGGCGGGCCAGCATATACGTGACGGACCCGGCGATGGCGGCGGTGGCATAGATCTCGCGGTGGAACAGCAGCGGCTTTTGTCCCGCCATGATGTCGCGGATCAGACCTCCGACCGAGGCCGTCATCACCCCCATCAGGACACAGACAACGGCCGGGGCGCCCACGGCCACCGCTTTTTGCGTGCCGGTGATGGCGAACAGGGCCAGTCCCACCGCGTCCAACCACAGTAACGCCTTGTAGCGGCTGTCCAGCAGGCGTGCCGCCCAGAAGGTGATCAGCGAGGCACCAATGCAGGTCCACAGGTACTCGGGCCGGGCGATCCAGAACACCGGCTCTATGCCCAGAACCAGATCGCGGAAAGTGCCGCCACCAACCCCGGTGACGGTGCCGAGGAATACGAATCCGATGGGGTCCATCTCGCGGCGTGCCGCAACCAGTGCGCCGGTGATGGCAAATACCGCCACGGCCAGCAGGTCGACCACGCCGATGGCCCCCAGCAACGCCTCGACCTGGGCGGGCGTCAGTCCAGTAAAGCCATCCATTTAAAAGCTGTCCTTGCGGCGGCGAATCTCGGCGAACACGTCGGCGGGCGGGCGCCCGGCCAGCCCCAGGCGGGAGGCCAGGGCGGCGTCGTCGGCGCGCAGGAACGGGTTGGTCGCTTTTTCCTCGCCGAGCATCGAGGGCACCGTCGCCTTTCCCTGATCGCGCAGCGTTCGGATGGCTTGGCCGCGTGCCTGAAGGGTTGCGTTGTCGGGATCGACGGAGTCGGCAAACCGCCAGTTGGACAGGGTGTATTCGTGGGCGCAGAAGACACGCGTTTCATCGGGCAGGGCGCGCAGCTTCGACAGGCTGGACCAGAATTGGGCGGGGGTGCCCTCGAACATGCGGCCACAGCCCAAGGCAAAGAGTGTGTCGCCGCAGAACAGCGCGGCCGCATCTTCGAACCAGTACGCGATGTGGCCGACCGTGTGCCCCGAGACCTCCAGCACCCGCGCGGAGTGGGCGCCCAGGGTGACGGTGTCGCCCTCACTCACCGCGACGTCCAGGCCGGGCAGGCGGGCGGCATCGGCCCGGTTGCCGATGATGGTGCAGCCGGTGGCCTGCTTGAGCGCCAGATTGCCGCCGGTGTGGTCGGCGTGGTGGTGGGTGTTCAGGATGTGGGTCAGGGTCCAGCCGCGTTCGGCGAGGACCGCCTGCACCGGATCGGCCAGGGTCGGATCGACGGCGGCGGTCATGCCACTGGCCGCGTCGTGCAGCAGGTAGACGTAGTTGTCCGACAGCACGGGGATCTGAATGATCTCTAGGGCGGTCACGAAAGATCCTCCACCTTTGGGCGTATTGACGCAGTGCAGCATAGCGACATAACGTTACTTTCACTGTAGCCGTGGATGATGGCGGTCCACAATGCGTTGCAGCGTGAGCCGGAAGGACAGCTTGATGCTCGACGAAAGTGCGCTACGGGAATTGCATAGGAACGGTCTGAGCGCCCACGAGGTCCAAATCCTCCAGGATGCCCTTGCCCGGTTCGAGGGCGGCCCGCAGGAGATCGACGGGCAACGCTACGCCGACATGCTGACCCATGCCGCTCAGGGCGGGGACCCGCTGGCCGTCAAGCTGGTGTCGTTGACGTCGCGGTCCCAGCGCATTCGTCAGGCTGCGGCAGCTTATGGGGCCTTACGCCGCCAGCAGGCCTGAACAGGCTTCGGGCGCATCCGGGCGTGTGATAGAGTCCCATGCCATGTGGCTGGACGTCGTTGATCTTCGGGATTTCTACGCATCGCCGCTAGGGCAGGTCGCCCGGCGGCTGGTGCGTCGGCGCGTGCGCCGCATCTGGCCCGACGTGCGGGGCATGAGGGTGCTCGGCGTCGGCTTTGCCACGCCGTTTCTGCGCCCCTTCCGCGATGAGGCCGAACGCGTGGTGGCCGCCATGCCGGCCAGCCAGGGCGTGTTGTCGTGGCCGCCCGAGGGGCCAAACCTCGTCACCCTGTGCGAGGACACGATCCTGCCGTTCCCGGATCGCTCCTTCGACCGGGTGATATTGGTCCATTCCCTGGAGCAGAGCGAGCCGTCCCGTGCCCTGATGCGCGAGGTGTGGCGTGTGATGACCGATGGCGGGCGGCTGATCGTGGTGGCGCCCAACCGTCAGGGCCTGTGGGCGCGCCTCGAACGGACGCCGTTTGCCCACGGGCGGCCGTATTCAGTCACTCAACTCAGGATCATGTTGCGCGACGCCTTGTTTACGCCGTTGCAAACCACCGGGGCGCTGTTCCTGCCGCCGGTCAACGCCCGGCTGCTCCACGCCTGGGCCTGGCCGCTGGACGAACTGGGTGCGCGGTGGTTCCCGCGCATCGCCGGGGTGGTGATGGTCGAGGCTGCCAAGCAGATCTACGCCGCCCCGCGCGACGGGCTGAAGGTGCGCAAGGCCTATCTCCCGCTGCCCGAACGCCTGCGCCTGCCCGACCGTCTGCGCCTGCCCGGTGGCACGCGCCGTCCGACCGCGGCGGGGTATCATCAGAAAATCGAGCCGAAGTAACATCCCTCACCGCGTCCCGAACAGGCGGTCACCGGCGTCGCCGAGACCCGGCAGGATGTACGCCTGATCGTTGAGATGGTCGTCCAACGCCGCCACATACACGCCCACGGACGGGTGCGCGGCGTGGAAGGTGCGCACGCCCTCGGGTGCGGCGACCAGGGCCAGGAACAGGATGGACTCGTCGGCGACGCCGTGGCGGTTCAGGACGTCCACCGCATGAACGGCGGAGTTCCCGGTCGCCAGCATGGGGTCCACCAGAATGAAGGTGCGCCCCGCCGCCTCGGGCAGCTTGACCAGATATTCATGGGGCTGGTGGGTGTCGTGGTCGCGGTACAGCCCGATATGGCCGACCCGCGCGCCGGGCACCAGTTCCAGCAGCCCGTCGGCCATGCCCACCCCGGCTCTGAGGATTGGCACCACGGCCAACTTCTTGCCCGCGATCACCGGGGCATCCATCTCGGTCAGCGGTGTGCGGATACGCTTTGTCGCCAGCGGCAGGGCGCGCGTGACCTCGTATCCCATCAGCATGGCAATCTCGCGCAGCAACTCGCGGAAGGTGTGGGTCGACGTGTCGACATCCCGCATGTGGCTCAGTTTGTGCTGGATGAGCGGGTGATCGAGGATGAACAGATTTGGAAAGGCGCTGTCCTGTCGCATGTCGGCTCCCGCTGAGGGGGTAGAGAGGCGGCAAGGCTAACACGCCGAAGCCTCCCTGAACCACTGTCGCAAAGCGGCACAATCATGGCCATTTAGTGGGCCGGTTTACGAATTCTTTATGCCGTATGGAGGTCCGCCTTAGCGGGTGAGAAAGTCACTGGAATATACAATAAATCGCTTTATTAACAAATGACTAGACCGACTTTTGTGGGGCTTCGAGAACGCCGCTCCAAGCCAGACAAAAGGATGACTGCCTGACACGGAAATTTTACGGCGGGGGTCGTGGACTCGCATGGAGCCTTTATGCGCTTGGGGCGCAAGGTGGGTGCATCAAGACGTTACGCCGATCTGGCGCCACCATACGAACCCTGATGGGAGGACCGCATGAGCCTCAACGGTCAACAGATCGAACCGCTGCTTCCCGACCTCAAGCGCTATGCCCGGTCACTGGCGCGCAGCGAAGATGATTCGAATGATCTGGTTCAGGATTGCGTCGAACGTGCCCTGGTCAAGGGCGATCTGTACAGAGAGGGCACCAACCTTCGGTCGTGGATGTTCACCTTGATGCGCAACGTCTTCATCAGCCAGAAGCGGCGCGATGCAGTATCGATGCGGTATCTTCAGCACGCCATGCACCAAGGAGCGTCGATTGCACATCCGTCGCAGATGCATCGCGTGTTCCTGAACGAGACGATGCAGGCCATTGCGCACCTTTCCGACCAGGAACGGTCCGCCGTCACCATGCTCGGCCTTGAGGAACGCTCCCACCAGGAAGCCGCCGAGGAAACCAGTTTACCCGTTGGGACCATGAAGTCGCGTCTGTCGCGCGGACGGGCCAATCTCCGCAACACCCTTCGGCTTGAGCGCGATTCGGCGGCATGACGGAGCGGGGCGGGCGCGTACCAAAACGACATATCCTGAACCTCTGAGGGGGGTACTGCGTTAGGTAGAATGCTGCCCGCCCGCATCCGACCGCTGAAGGAGTTGAGCGCGATGAGAAGATTATTGACCAAGGCGCTGCCGCTGACCATCGCCGCTGCGGCCCTGACCGCTTGCGGCGGAATGGGAGGCATGTTCACCAATTCGGTGGATGAAGTCCGCACCCTGCAAACATCCGGGACGGACTTCAACCAGCGCTTGGCCGAAAATTACCGGGATCTCGCGGTCTATGAAGCCGACCGTATGTATGATTGGAGTTCTGCCCGGCACTATGCCGCGAAAGCTCAGATGGCGGCGGCCGGAGAAACCGTTCCGCCCGATAATCCGGCCGATGCGAAGTTGAGGGGTGGATACGCCAACGAAGTCACCACCGGCTACCAGCGCCTGAACGCCGCCCTGAGCGATGGAGCCGCCCAGCGGTTCCCCTCCGAGGCCGCGTTGGCTCAGACCAAATTTGACTGTTGGGTCGAGCAAGCGGAAGAAGGTCATCAGTATGACCATATTTCCAGTTGCCGCGACGACTTCAACATTGCCGTCCAGGCGCTGGAGCAACCCATTCAGCCGGTGGCCGCCGCGCCGCCGCCGGTGCTGGTATTCTTTGACTGGGATGACGACGCCGTCCGCGAGGACGCCATGCCCATCGTGAACCAACTTGCCGACGCACTGCGCCAGAACCCCAATGTGCCGGTTATTATCGAGGGCCACACCGACACCTCCGGGTCCGCCGAATATAACCTGGGCCTGTCCGAACGTCGGGCAGAAGCGGTCGCTGCCGCGCTCGCCGAACGCGGTGTCGCGCGCAACCGCATGGAGCTGCGGGCGCGGGGTCAGGAAGATCTGCGCGTTCCGACCGGCGATGAAGTCCGCGAACCGCAAAACCGTCGGGTCCGCGTCCAGGCTGGCGGCCCGGCCATGGCCGCATTGCAACGGTAGCGAAGCGCATTTGAAAGTGGGCCGCGGGCGAAGGTCCGCGGCCCGTTCGCTTATTCGGCGGGCGCGTGGCAGTGCTTTGCCTCGGCCAGTTCGGCACGGGCTTGGCGGATGATGAGGGCCGACGACCACAAAAACAGCCCGGCCATCAGTCCCGCCACGGCCAGATCCGGCCATGCGGTTGAGGATGCCCAGACACCGCCCGCAGCCAACATCACGGCCACGTTGCCAATGGCGTCATTGCGGCTGCACAACCACACCGACCGCACATTGGCGTCGCCGTCCTTCCACTTCATCAGGACCAGTACGCTGAACAGGTTGGCGGCCAGGGCGAGCAGCCCGATGCCGCCCATGATCTCGGCCCGAGGCAGGCCGGTGACAAGCACACCATAGACCGTGCTGCCCAGCACCCAAGCCCCCATCACCGCCAGACTGACCCCCTTGAACAAGGCCGCCCGCGCGCGCACCGGGGCAGCCATGCCGATGACCAGCAAGCTCAGGCCGTAGGTCGCCGTGTCCCCCAGGAAGTCCAAGGCGTCGGCCTGCAGGGCCTTGGACCCGGCCAGGAACCCGGCCCCCATCTCGACCGCGAACATGGCGGCATTGACAGCAATCACCAGCCACAGGACCCGCCGGTAGGCCTTGGACATGCCATCGAACTTGACCGTGGTGGATGAACATCCGCAGCCGGACATGGGACCTTCTCCGCAGGTTGACGTGCCTGCCTGTCAGTCTAATGTCTCTAGGAGCTATAGGTTCAAGAGGGAAAGTGCACCATGGCCCAACGCTTTACCATTGGTCGGCTTGCTGCGCACAGCGGCTGCAAGGTGCCGACCATCAGGTATTATGAACAGATCGGCCTGATGGCCCCGCCCGACAGGTCGGAGGGTAATCAGCGCCTGTATGACGCTGCGGCCTTGCAGCGGCTGGCCTTCATCCGCCATGCGCGCGATCTTGGGTTCACCTTGGATGATATCCGCGACCTGCTGACCCTCAGCGAAAGCCCGGACCTGCCCTGCGCCGCCGCCGACGCCATCGCCCGCCGCCACCTGAGCGCGGTGCGCGACCGCATCGAAAGCCTGCGGCGCCTGGAAGGCGAACTCGAAAAAATCGCCACGGCATGCCAGTCGGACACGGTGCGTGAATGCCGGGTGATCGAGATGCTGGGGCGGGAAGTGAAGGGAAGTGCCGTCCCCTAAACCGCCGGGGTTTCTTCGCTCTGGACGCGGTAGCCGACGCCGGGTTCGGTGATGATGAGGTGTGGTCGGCCCGGATCGGCTTCGAGTTTCTGGCGCAATTGCCCCACGTAAACCCGCAGGTACTGCGTTTCCTCGACATAGGCGTCGCCCCAGATCTCGCGCAGGAGCTGTTGGTGGGTCATCACCTTGCCGGGGTGGGACACCAGGACGCGCAGCAGTTCGTATTCTTTTTTGGACAGCTTGATCGGCTGTCCCCGCCGAGTCACCTGCCGTTTGGCGAGGTCCACCGTGATGTCGCCCAGCGCGACCACCGGGGCGCTTTCACCCTCGGATTGCTGGCGGTGTCGCAGGGCGGCCCTCATGCGGGCCATGAGTTCGCCCATGCCGAACGGCTTGGTGATGTAGTCGTCGGCGCCGCGATCAAGGGCGGCGATCTTGTCGGATTCGTCGGCCCGGATGGACAGCACCAGGATCGGCACCTGGGACCATTCGCGGACCCGTTCGATGACCTCCAGGCCGTCCATGTCGGGCAGGCCGAGGTCGAGCACCACCAGATCGGGCTTTTCGACCGTGATGATCTTGATGGCGTTGGCGGCGTTGTCGGCCTCGATGACCTCATACTCGTGGGCGCTGAGGCTGGCGCGCAGGAAGCGCCGGATCTGCGGTTCATCGTCCACGATTAGGATTTTCGATCCCGAACTATGCATTCTCGGTCCCCTCGGGCGTGTATTCCTCGGGCAGCGGCAGGACCGGCAGCAGGATACGGAAGGTGGTTCCGCTGTGCTGGTTCCCGCTTTCCGGCTCCTGGCTCTCCAGTTCAAGGGTTCCGCCGTGCGTTTCCACGATTCCCTTGCAGATGGCGAGTCCGAGGCCGGTGCCCGCAACGACTGAGTCTTTTGCATATACACGGAAAAACTTGTCAAAAACGTGGGCGTGATCTTCCGGGGCAATGCCAACGCCTTGGTCGCTGACCGCCAGGCACAGCATATCGCCGCGCCGCTGACCGCGCACCGTGATGGTCGAGCCAGCCGGGGAGTACTTCACGGCATTGTCCAACAGGTTGGTCAGCACATTTTCCATCAGCACGAAGTCCACGTTCAGCGGTGGCAGCATGGGCTGAATGTCGGTCACAACCTTGTGCCCTTGAAGGCGGCGCTCCATGCGCTCCAGGGTCGTGCCGATCAGGTCATCGACATCGATCCATTGACGCTTGGGAGTGATTGCGCCCGACTCCAGCTTGGTCATCTGCAACAGGTTGCCGACGAATCGGTTTAGGCGTTCCGCTTCCTCCAGGATGGTCCGCAACAGGTCCTGACGCACGGACTCATTATAGGTGCGCCCAAAGGACAGAAGGCTGGTGGCGGATCCGATGATCGAGGCCAGCGGCGTGCGCAGATCGTGAGAGATGGACGACAGCAGGGCCGACCGCAACGACTCGGTCTGGGCGGTGAAGCGCGCCGCCTCGATCTCGCGGCTGAGCATCATGCGTTCGATGGCCACGGCGGCCAGTCCGGCCAGCGACTCCAGGCGGCGGCGGAACGGCGGTTGGCGCGATGCCTCTACGGCCACGCCGCTGAGGCCAAGGACACCGACCGGCCCGTGCGGGGTGCGCAGCGGCCAGAACAGGGCCGAGGCATCTTCGTAGGTTCCGGTGCCCGGTCCGGCCGGGCGGCCGTGCGAGAACACCCAGTCGATGGCTTCGGCGTCGCGCGGGCTGGGGTCCAGGCGCGGCGGATAGGCCGGCACTGGGCGGCGGTTGCGCAGAGGGGCGGCGCCCGGCTCGCCAGGGGGCGGCAGGTACAGGCTCGATCGCAGCGACAGGATTTCGTCAAGCTGGTGCACCACCGCTTTCAGGACATCTTCGGGTGTCGGCGCGGTGGCGATTTCGCGGGCCAGGCGGAACAGCGCGGCGGTGTTGCGCTCGCGCAATTGCGCCGTGGCCGCCTGATCGTGCAGCCGCCCGGCCAGATTGGCCGTGATGCCCCCCATGACCATGAACAGGCCGAGCAGCAGGATATTTTCCGGCGCATTGCTCGAAAATTCACCGGTCGGCGGCAGGAAGAACACGTTGAACAGAAATACCGAAAGCGCTGACGTGAACAGGGCGGCGGCGAAACCGTAGGCCGTCGCGGCATAAAGAACGGCCATCAGCATGACGATGGACAGCGACTCGGGCGGTACCAGCGGCTGGGCCAGGTAGATGGCTCCTGCGGCGACAAAGGCCGCGAGGGCGCTGATCAGGTATTCGCGGAACCATGGTCGGCCCTGTTCGATGCGCCACGTCAGCAGCATTCGCCCGCCGGAGGGAGCGGAAACGCCGACCGCGTGAACCGCAATGCCCCCGGCGAATTCGCTCAGTTGATCGGCCAGCGACCGCTTGAACAGGCGGCCGATGCCCCAGCCGAAGTCTGGACTGTCCAGGCGGCCGATCACGATGTCGGTGACGTGGTGGGCGTGGGCGTAGTCCATGACGCTGGCGACGATATCGGACCCTCCCAGCGGCACGATGTCGGCGCCCAGGGCATCGGCCAAGCGGAGGGCGTCTTGAATTTCTTCGTCCGCTGCGGGGCTGAGGGCGTTGCCGTCGCCGAAGTCGCCGGTTCCGGGCGCCACGGTCCATGGCGCGCCGGTCGTTTCGGCGATGCGATGTCCTGCGCGGACCAGACGATCCGCCGGAGTGATAGGGGTCAGCAGAACCAGGACGCGTCCCTCGATTTCAGAGGATTTGCCGACCGGCGGCCCCAGGCCGTTGCGTAGGGTTTGCGATACCTTGCGGTGGGTGATGTCCAGCGCCATTTCCCGCAGGGCGCCCAGGGCGTCAGCGGTGAACAGCGCCACAGGGGCGGTGCTCAGCCTGCGATCCCCAGCCGCCCGGCGCTCCAGAAGGGCAGCCGGAGTGGTGTCGATCAATGCCAGTTCATCGGCCGTGGTCAGCAGGTCGTCGGGCAAGGTGTTGCGCGGCAGAATGCCAGTGTAGCGCCGCACGACCTCGCGCGCGGCCCGTAACTGGGTGACGCTGACGGCGGCCTGGACCGAAAGCCCCCGGTCGAGCAGTTCCTCGACATCCTGGCGGCGCGAAAGGTGGCGGCTGCCGGTCGGATTGACCTCCTGAAGGTCGTCGACCAAGACAGCGTCGGGGGCGGCGGCCAGAACCGCATCGACGTCTCCGCTCATCATGAAGGCACCGTGGTATCCTACGGCGGCCAGAGCTTCGCGGGTTTGCGCCTCGACATCGCCGCTCGGCACCATCAATGCGGCCAGCCGTCCGAGGCCCGGCGCGGCATGGACAGCGGCGACGGCCAGGGCAGGAATCGTCGCCACGCCGGGCACGACTCCCAAGACCACGGTCAAGCGGCCACGGCGGACATCCTTGGCGGTTGCCGCGACGGCGGCTGTCATGGGGCGGCTCCGTTTTCTGGTGTCGTCACAGGAAGTCCTGGCGGGTCCGCCGGGTTCCACCCGGCAGCCGCTTCCATTGAGGTGGGGTCGCCACCGACAAAGTGAAACCGTTAGGCTGCTCGTTGTTTGCGTTGTCGATCGTGACGCGCCCGGACCCGCACGGCGACCCGCTGCAACACCAGGCCGACGGTGATCCACAGGGCGATGATCGCCCCGAGCAGCAGGATCTGGTGCGGCTGCGGGTCTTCGAGCAGCCCCATCAAATTGCTGCCGAACATGGTCATCAGGAAGATTCCGGGCAGCATGCCGATGGCTGTTCCGACCATGAAGTCGAATGCTTTGACGTGCGATGCCCCGGCAATCAGGTTGACCACGGTAAACGGGGCGACCGGAGCAACGCGCAGGATTGCGACAGCGAGGATGCCCTGCCTCCCCATGCGTTGGCTGAGGCGATTGACGGTGTGACCGGCGTAGCGGCGGATGACGTCGCGGCCCAGCAGGTGGCCGATCAAAAAGGCCAGGGCGGCGCTGCACAGGGACCCAGCCAGGGCATAGGCAAAGCCAGAATACGGCCCGAACAATGCCGCCGTCGCGGCGATCAGAACGGTGACGGGGAACGCGACAAGGCCAAGCGCCATGTACAATCCGATCACGGCGACGGGGGTCCATGGGCCGCGCAGGTCTTGCAGCCAGCCTTCGACCGCGCCGGGATCGACGATCTCGGACAGTGGCGTGAAACGCCACGCCAGGACCAGGGCGGCGACCAAGGCGATCAGGCCGATGCCGACCCACAGATGCCGCACCACCGGACGGCGGTGCGACGACATCGGGGGCGGAGCCTCGTGCATGAGGAATTCTTCGATGTCGATGGGCTTTTCAGGGTCGCTGATACGGATGAGCGGTTCCAGCCGGGCGAGTTCCTCGGGGTCGCCGTCGGCCAAGGGGGCCAGCCCGCGTCCGCTGTCGCCATCGCCCAAGCTGTCGAGGGTGTGCAGAAGCGACCCTGTGGCGGCCAGACGATCGGCAACGGCGGGCGCCCCTGCGCCGGTGTGCTCGCCGACAAGGCGGCACAGGGTTGCCATGATGAACCGGCGCTCCCCCTCGCCGGTGCCCTCCACGCTCACGTTCATTTCGCAGTCGAGGCCGAGGGAGCGGTTGGCGAGATTGGCCGATCCGATGGTCAGAAACGCGTCATCGACCACCATGACCTTGCCATGCACCTTGACCCCAACGGGTTCGCCGTCGTCGCCCCGCACCCACGGATGGACCACCCGCACGCGGTCGCGCACGCCGCGCAGGGAGAGGGTTTGCAGGAAGGCGGTGCGGGCCGCGCCCATGGTCACGCCCTCCAGCCAGCCATCGTGCTCGCTGGTGGTAATGAGGACGACCTCGGGCGGGTCAGGGGCGTTCAGGCGGTCGATCAACGCCTCGGCCACGGCCTTCGAGGTGAGGTATTGGTTTTCAATGTAGATGAACCGGCGCGCTCCGGCGATGGCGCGCAGATACAGTTCCTGGATTTCAAACGCCCCCTCGCGGCCCTCGTAGGCGGCTGCGGTGCGCGACAGCGCCACGATGAAAGGACCGCCAATCACGGGCGGCAGGGCTTCGCTCCCCGACAGGGTTTCCGGCCATGGGTTGGAGGGGCCATCGGGGGGGCGGAGGGTTTCGCCGACCGCAAGCCGCCATCGCTCCCGCACATGCTCGCCCAGCGCGCCGGCGGCGGGACCATCCACCGCCATGGCCGCGTCATGGACGGCCAGATACGCTTCGCCGTCTGGATCGGAACGGCGCGGGTCGTTGGGGCGGTGGGCGCTGGTGTCCCATCGACGCAGGGCGATGTCCATGCCGCCGCAAAAGGCCACGGCATCGTCGATCACGACCAGCTTTTGGTGCTGGGCGGCTTCCAGGGGGGTGGCGTCGTCCAGGCCCAGGTGGATGCGGTTGGGTGTGGCCCATCCCAGCGAGAGCGACGGCATCATCTCCCGCCCCAGCGAATACAGCACCGTGAAATCCCACAACAGAATGTGGATCTCCAGGGTCGGGGTGCGCTTTACCAGGGCAATCAGCAGGTCCCGCAGGTGCAACGGCAGGCCGTCCTGGGGCGGATCGGCCGGGTCTCCCATCGGCGTGCGGCCATCGACGTCCCAGCCGACGATGTAGATGCTGCGCTTGGCCTGCCGCATGGCTTGCCGCAAGGCCAGGAAATACGCCGCTCCATCGACCAGGATGGCGGCCCGCTTCGCCTCCACCCGGCGCCAAGCGGCGGCGTCGTGTGGGGTGCCCCATGAGGGTGCTTGCGGCGGAAGGGTGGGTTGGTCGGCGCCAGGCATGTCGTCCCGCGATACCCCCTTGGAGTGTCACTCCCATCAACGCGCCACAGAAAAGCGGAGTTCCCGATGCAAAAAGGGTGATCCGGGGTATCCGGCGGCTCGTATCCAGGTATATCGAGACGTCATATGTCGGGCTGACATATAATAATCAGAACGATGTTCAGCTACGGAACCTTTCATGGACGCCAAGACCTTGTGCCTGGGGGCGCTGATGTTGGGCGACGCCTCGGGTTATGAAATCCGCAAATTCTACGAGGATGGCCCTTACAGCGCCTTCCACGCGGTCAGCCTCGGGTCGATCTATCCGGCGCTCAATGCGCTGCTGACCGACGGGTTGGTGACGGTGTGCGAAATGGCCCAGGACGGGCGCCCCGCCAAGAAGGTCTATACCGTCACCGAGCAGGGCAAGGCGGTCTTCATGCGTGGTTTGGAAGGCTCTCCGGGGGCGGACCGCTTCCGGTCGGACATGCTCTTTATTTTGGCGTTCGGCCACGTTCTGCCGCCCGCCCGGCGGACTGCCCTGCTCGACGGGTATCTGGAGGAGTATCAGCGCATGCGCGCCGAGCTTGCCGCCTGCATCGACGCCAACCCCGATGTGCCTGCAGGGCGGCGCTTCGTGCGGGACTTCGGGTTGGCAGTCTATGAAGCCGTAATCACCTACGTCGCTGAAAACCGCCACATCCTGGAAGACGTCGTGGATGATGCGGTAAAGGAGAAGGTCTGATGCGCAGGTCCACCCTTATTGCCGGCGCGATCGCTTTGGCCGCTGCCGTCTGGATTGGCAGCGGCCTGCTGGTGCCGCACGACGAGCCCGCCCAGGAGCGCGCCGTCGATGCCATGCGCGAAGCCGAATCGACGCCGCCGCCGCGCGTTCGGGTGCGCGAAATGATCGCCCGCGAAACCATCACGCCGCTGGTCGTTCATGGCCAGACAAAGGCGTCACGCCAAGTGGTGATGCGGGCCGAGACGGGTGGCCGGGTGGTCGAGGTGCCGGTGGACAAGGGCGCTGTGGTTGCCGCTGCCGATGTGCTGGCCCGCCTCGACATGGGCAACCGCCGCGAACGGCTCGAAGAAGCCCAGGCGCTCGTCGCCCAGCGGGACCTGGATTTCAATGCCGCCTCCAGCCTTGCCAAAAGTGACCACGGCAGCCGCACCCGTCTTGCCGAGACGCGGGCGGAACTGGAAACGGCGCGTGCCGCCCTGGCCGCCATCCGCAAGGAAATCGAGGATACGGTGGTGCGGGCGCCCTTCGCCGCCGTTCTCAATCATCGCGCGGTTGAAATCGGCGACCTGGTGAGTCCGGGCGGCGAGGTCGCCACCCTGATCGACCTGGATCCCATCACCGTTGCGGCCGAGGCCGCCGAGCGCGTGGTTGGGCACCTGACCGTCGGCGCCCCCGCCGAGGTGCGGCTGATCGATGGGCGGACCGTGCAAGGGGAAGTGACGTGGGTATCCTCCAGCGCATCAAAGGGCACCCGCACCTTTCCACTTGAAATCACCATCGCCAATCCCCAGCAGGACATTCCCGAAGGCATGACGGCGGAAGTCCGTCTGGCGCTGGAGGCCACCGTGGCGCATCTGGTGTCGCCGGCGGTGCTGACCCTCGATGACGCCGGGGTCGTGGGCGTCAAGCTGGTGGACGACACCGACACCGTGCGCTTTGCCCGCATCCAGATCGTGCGCGACAGTCCGGAAGGCATGTGGCTGTCGGGTCTGCCTGAGCAGGTTCGGCTTATCACCGTCGGGCAGGAATTCGTCGTCGAAGGGCAGCGGGTCGTTCCTGTCTCCGACGACACCGGCACCGACTTCGTGGAGCGGGCCAACGGGGCGGGACGCGTGCAATGAAAGCCATCGTCGATGCTTCACTAAGTCACGCCCGGACCATCCTCGCAACGCTCGCGCTGGTGCTGGTGGCGGGCACCGCTGCTTACGTGGCCATTCCCAAGGAATCGGCGCCCGACGTCAACATCCCGATCATTTACGTGTCGATGGTCCACCAGGGCATCGCGCCCGAGGATGCCGAGCGTCTGTTGGTCCGGCCGATGGAAAAGGAACTGCGGTCGGTCGAGGGCATCAAGGAAATGCGCTCCACCGCCTATGAAGGCGGGGCCAACGTTCTGCTGGAGTTCGAGGCCGGGTTTGATGCCGATCTCGCCATTCAGGACGTGCAGCGGCAAGTCGATCTCGCCAAGGTCGAGCTGCCCGACGCCACCGAGGAGCCGACCGTCAACGAGGTCAACATCAGCCTGTTCCCCGTCGTCGTCGTGACCCTGTCGGGCGACGTGCCGGAGCGCACGCTGCTCGGTCTGGCGCGCCGCCTGGAACGCGAGGTCGAGAGCCTGCCCACCGTGCTTGAGGTGGATATCGGCGGCGACCGCGACGAACAGGTCGATGTCATCATCGATCCCATTCTGGCCAAGAGCTACAACCTGTCGGCCAATGATTTCGCCGCCTTCCTGGCCCGCAACAACAAGCTGGTGGCCGCTGGGGCGCTGGATACCGGGCAGGGGCGGTTTTCCATCAAGGTGCCGGGCCTGCTCCAGAGCGTGCCCGAGGTTCTCGACCTGCCGGTCAAGGTCGAAGGCGACGCCGTGGTGCGCCTGCGCGACGTGGCCGAGGGGCGGCGCGGTTTTAAGGACGCCGAAAGCATCGCGCGGGTCAACGGGGCGCCGGGTTTGACCCTGTCGGTCAAAAAGCGCATCGGCACCAACATCGTCGATACCGTCGATGCCGTGCGGGCTGTGATCGAACGCGAGCGCGCCACGTGGCCCGAGGGCATAGACGTCCATTTCACCCAGGATCAATCCAAGGAAATCAAGACCAGCCTGCATGACCTTCAGAACAGTGTCATCACGGCCATCTTGCTGGTCATGGTGGTGGTGGTGGCCGCCCTTGGCCTGCGCTCGGGGCTGCTGGTCGGGCTGGCCATTCCGGGGTCGTTCCTGATGGGCATCTTGGCCCTTTCGGCGATGGGCCTGACCGTCAACATGGTGGTGCTGTTCGGCCTTATCCTCGCGGTCGGTATGCTGGTTGACGGCGCCATCGTGGTGGTGGAGTACGCCGACCGCAAAATGACCGAGGGGTTGCCGCGCGGGCAGGCCTACTCCATGGCCGCCAAGCGCATGGCGTGGCCGGTGATCGCCTCGACGGCAACGACCCTGGCGGCCTTCCTGCCGCTGGCCTTTTGGACCGGCGTGGTGGGTGAGTTCATGAAGTATCTGCCCATCACCCTGCTGGCGACGCTGTCCGCCTCGCTGCTGATGGCGTTGATCTTCGTGCCGACGCTGGGCAGCGTGTTTGGCAAGCCGGGCGAATCCAATGCCGACGACATGAAGGCCCTGGCCGCCAGCGAACACGGCAGTCTGACCGAGTTGGGCGGCATCACGGGGTTTTATGCCCGCACGTTGACCCTGGCGCTGCGCCATTCGAGCAAGGTGTTGCTGGCGTCGGTGGCGCTGTTGATTGCGGCGCAGGTGCTGTATGCGATGTTCGGCAAGGGCATTGAATTCTTTCCTGACGTCGAACCGGATAACGCCAACATCCTGGTCCACGCGCGCGGCAACCTGTCTATCCACGAGAAGGATGCCCTGGTCCGCGATGTCGAGCGGCGTATTCTCGACCTGCCAGAGTTCGCCTCCGTCTTCACCATCGTCGGCCTGGGCGCCGGCGAGCAGGACAGCCCGACCGACCTGATCGGCCGCATCGGTGTCGAGTTCACCGATTGGGACACCCGGCGCCCCGCGTCCGAGGTCCTGGCCGAGGTGCGCCGCCGCACCGACGATCTGGCCGGAATCGACGTCGAGGTCCGCAAGCAGGAGAGCGGTCCGCCGGTCGGCAAGCCGGTCCAGATCCAGTTGAGTTCGGCCCAAACGGAGCTTTTGGAACCCGCCGCCCGCGTGGTGCGCGAGGTCATGACCCGCCAGGGCGGCTTCACCGATGTCGAGGACAGCGCCGCCGTCCCCGGTATCGAATGGGAGCTGACGGTTGATCGTGCCCAGGCCGCCAAGTTCGGTATCGACGTTCAGGCGGTGGGCGACATGGTGCAGATGGTCACGCGCGGGCTGAAAGTCACCGACTATCTGCCGGACGATGCCGTGGACGAAATCGACATCGTGGCCCGTTTCCCGGTGGAAAACCGCAGCCTCGACCAGATCGACCATTTGTTCGTAAACACCGCGGAGGGGGCGGTTCCGCTATCGGCATTCGTAACCCGTGAGGCGCGGCCCAAGACCGGTGAAATTCGCCGAACCGACGGGCAGCGCGTGGTGGACGTCAAGGCCGACGTGGCCGAAGGGTTGCTGGTCAACGACAAGGTGCGCGCCCTGGAGGCCGAACTGTTCAATCACCCGGACATCCCGCCGCAGGTCACGGTGACGTTCCGCGGCGAGGACGAGGAGCAGCGCGAGTCGCAGGAATTCCTGGTCAAGGCCTTTGGGGTGGCGCTGTTCATCATGGCGATCATCCTGGTCACTCAGTTCAACAGCTTCTATTCGGCCTTCCTCATTCTGTCGGCGGTCATCATGTCGACCATCGGCGTGATGCTCGGCTTGCTGATCTTCGGGCAGCCGTTCGGGATCATCATGTCGGGGGTAGGGGTCATCAGTCTGGCTGGCATCGTGGTCAACAACAACATCGTGTTGATCGACACCTACGACCGCCTGAGAAAAGAGTTCGCCGACCCGGTCGAGGCCATCGTGCGGACCGGCGCCCAACGTCTGCGCCCGGTGCTGCTTACCACCGTCACCACCATACTTGGACTGCTGCCCATGGCGTTCAAGCTCAACATCGACTTCGTGAACCGCGAGGTCACCGTGGGAGCGCCGTCGATGCAGTGGTGGTCGCAACTGTCCATCGCCATCGTCTCGGGCTTGGCTCTGGCGACGGTGCTGACCCTGGTAGTGACCCCGTGCATGCTCAAACTGCGCATCGACTTCCGCCGCCGTTGGCGGGTGTGGAAGCGCCTGCGGGCGCGCAAGGCGCGGGCCTAAAAAATGAACGCCCCGTGCAGGGGGGCACGGGGCGCTCGGCAGGTCGGACCGATTGGGGCGTCAGGCTGCTTGGGGCAGACTAACGGTTTCCAGGGGGGTCGGTCCGACGCGCTAGTGCGCTCCGGTCCGCAGATCGGCTGCGGTGGAGCGGAAGGCCTTCATCGCCTCGTGGAAGCGATCCATGCAGTCGGGCATCTCGGCACCGAAGCGGGCGACCGTGGCGCTGAACGCCTCGGCGCTCTTGCGGGTCCGGCGGGCCATGGCGACGATGTCGCTGACGGGGGCCGGAAGGACGAGCTTCAGGGTGGCGGAGGCGGTGGGGGTCGAGCGCATGATCTGTCTCCCTTTGCGGGCGATGTTTATTCGTGTTGTGAGACCACTATGCCTGCGCGCCCGGTTGTCGGCACGCGAGCGAAGGTCGCTTGAGGCAGGAAAAAGGTCGCGGCCGGGCGACGCTCATATACCAACGTATTTTTTGCGGGCTTTCTGCGGCCTGCGGGGCGGATGAAATTAGAAAAAGCTGACCAGAACGGGTGCCAGGATGGCGGTCAGCAGTCCGTTCAGGCCCATGGCGATTCCGGCAAAGGTCCCGGCAAGGGGATGAACCTGAAACGCCCGCGCGGTGCCGATGCCGTGGGCGGCGACGCCAACGGCGAACCCGCGCGCCGCCCAGTCCCCGGTCTTGGCGTCATCGGACAGACGCAGGGCATTGAGCAGGGGTGTTGCAACCATGGCGCCCACGATGCCAGTCAGGATGACCAGCACCGCGGTCAGCGACGGCAGGCCGCCAATGCGCTCGGCCACGCCCATGGCGATGGGGGTCGTCACCGACTTGGGCGCCAGTGACAGCACGGTCTGCGGCCCGGCCCCCAAGAGTGACGCGAGCGCCACGGCGGAGATCACGGCGGTCAGTGACCCGGCCACCAGGGCAACCGCCATCGGCAGCAGGCGGCGGCGGACCTCGGCCAGATTGCGCCACAGCGGCACGGCCAGGGCCACGGTGGCGGGACCGAGCAGGAAATGAACGAACTGCGCGCCGTCGAAATATGTGGCGTAGTCGGTGCCCGTCGCCGTCAACACTCCGACCAGCAGCATGACCGCGATTGCCACCGGATTGACCAGTGGATTGCCGGCCGCGCGCCGGTGCAGGCTGTGCCCCACGGCATAGGCGGCCAGCGTGGCGGTCAGCCACAGCAACGGGCTTTGGCTGAGATAGACCCACAGAAGGTCAACAGCGGGGATCGTGAGGGGTGGGGAGAGGGGGATCATGGACGCCGCCGGGACAGGGCGCGGTCAACCAACTTGAACACCACCGCCGTAACGGCAATGGTCAGCAGGGTTGACCCGATCAACGCCACGGTCAGCGGCGCCCAGTCGGCCTTGATGCGCTGGGCGTGGACCATCACGCCGACGCCCGCCGGCACGAACAGCAGGGACAGGTGGGAGAGCAGTCCGGCAGACACTTTTTCCAGCGGTTCGGGCACCGACTCTACGCCGGGACCGCGCGCCAGACGCAGCAGACTCAACCCGCCGAGCAAGATCACCAGCCCCAATACAGGGCCGGGAACGGGCGCATCGGTTACGCGCACCAGCGCCTCACCGGCCAGTTGACACAGCAGCAGTGCGAGAAGGGCGTTAACCATCTACCTCTCCGGCTTGTGCCGGAAAGGTAGCATGGGTAGGGGCGGGACCGGAAGCCGGGGCTATTCGGTGGCTCTGTCTTCGGCAGCGTCGATGCGAAGGTCATGGCGGCGGTCGTGCCCGCCGGGGTGTACCTCGAAGGTGTGCTCCAGCAGACGCAGGGCAGCCTGGGCTTCCTTGCAGTCGCCGCGTTCGAGGCATTTACGCATTTCGTCGACGACCATTTGGCGGACCGCCGGGGCACCCCATTCCTGTTGCAGGAACGCGTGCGCCTTTTCCAGCGCCACCATGTCGGGGAGATGTTCGTGATGCGCAATGGCGACCAGTTCGTCCCAATCGATGCCGGACATCTCGAGGCAGTCTTGAAGGGTCAGCATGGCGGGACCTCCTTAGTCTGAGCCGTGCCCGGAACGGTCCCTGCGGCCAATGCCGTGCAGGTCCGTGAGTGATGGAATTCTAGCCGAAAAAGCCACCCGGCGCGAGGTTTCCCGGCGGGCCTAGACGATATTTCACCATTTTTTTCAAATGGATAGGTGTGCAGCGGCGTTGTTGCGCTGCACAACTTGCCGAAACGTTAATGATGGGTATCGGCAAACCCATGAATTTTTTACGAAATTTCCTCCGGCGGCCACGTTCTGCACTGCATCAAAAGTTCATGCAATCGTGGTAGGGGTTTTAGCCGCGTGGCGGGCGATCTTTCGCATGATTGTCGGCAGGGCTTCCTCGCCGAGGTTTTCGGGCGCGACCCACCGCCCTGCCGCCACCGTGCCGCCCCGTGCCACGGCCGCTACGACCACCAGTTCCAGGTGGAAATGGGTAAACGTGTGCCGCACCACGCCGCTCAGGGGGTGCCAGTCGAGAGTGAACGGCGCCAGTTTGACGGCCTCGTCCAGCGGCCACGGCGAGTCGCGCCACGGCGTCGAGGGCACCTCGATCATGCCGCCCAGCAGCCCGCTCGGCGGGCGCTTGCGCAGCAGCACCGCGCCATCCCAGCGCACGGTCCAGAACGCCACGCCATGACGCAGAGGCTTTTCGGCCTTGGCGGTCTTGCGCGGCAAATCGGCCGCGATGCCCAGGCGGCGGCCGAGGCACCCCGCCATCCATGGGCACAGTCCGCACGCCGGCTTGCGCGGAGAGCACAGCGTCGCCCCCAGGTCCATGACCGCCTGCGCATAGTCGCCGCACCGTTCTGCCGGGGTCAGTGCGTCGGCCAGCGTGGTCAAGCGCAGCTTGGCGGCGGGCAGGGGGTCTTCGACCGCGAACAGCCGGGCCATGACCCGTTCGACGTTGCCGTCCACCACCACGGCGCGCCGCCCGAAGGCAATCGCCGCCACCGCCGCCGCCGTATAGGCGCCAACGCCGGGCAGGGTCCGCAGGGCGTCCTCGGTATCGGGGAACTCGCCGCCGTGGCGTTCGACCACGGCGCGGGCACATTTCAGCAGGTTGCGGGCACGGGCGTAGTAGCCTAGTCCGGCCCATGCGGCCATCACCGCGTCGTCGTCGGCGGCGGCCAGGGCGCCAACGGTCGGCCAGCGGCTGACGAAGCGGGAGAAAT
Source organism: Rhodospirillaceae bacterium (assembly GCA_041676205.1). Lineage (GTDB taxonomy): Bacteria > Pseudomonadota > Alphaproteobacteria > Rhodospirillales > Rhodospirillaceae > Cauispirillum. The sequence goes on from JBAYSM010000006.1 coordinate 36,201, forward strand.
AGGGTCCCACCGCCTGTACCGTGGTCTGCTGGAGCATCACCTCGGACAGCCAGACCTGATAGGGGTCGGGGTGCGGCCCGCCCATCACCCGCCACGGCAGCGGGCGGGCGTTGGCGTCGTACCAATCGAGCAGCGCGGCGGCCATGGCCGGGGCCTGCTTCAGAAGGCTGTCGGGGGTGTCTTCCATGCTGGCCCAGCGGGGGTGTACAGTGGCCTGCAGGATGGCACGGCCGTTCGGAAACACAAGAGTTACACGCGCCATGACCCAGCCGCCGAAAAAAGCCCCGCCCGCCAAGCCAGACCCTACGGCCGAGCGCAAGTACAAGATGCTCGCCGTAGGCGCCGTGACCGATCGCCTGACCCGCCCGATTCTCGGCAAGCACGGGCTGGCCGAAGGCAACCTGCTGGCCCATTGGGAGGCCATCGTCGGCCCAGCCGTCGCGGCATTGGCCTTGCCGGAACGGGTGCGGTTCCCCAAGGGGCGGCGCGACGGCGGGGAACTGACGGTGCGCGTGTCGTCCGGCCCGGTGGCCGTGCAGATCCAGCATGACGTCCCGCGCATCCTGGAGCGGGTCAACAGCTACTACGGCTTTCCGGCCGTCGTGCGGCTCAAGATCGTGCAGGCGCCGCTGCCGGTGCGCCGCCCCCGCCGTCCACCCGACCCGCCGCCGCTGGCTCCGGCCGAGGCCAAGGCGGTGGCCGATATCGTGGCGCCCATCGTGCCCGACGAACTGCGTGCCGCCCTGGAGCGTTTGGGGCAGGCGGTGGCCCGGCGGAGAAAGACCTGAACCATCGTATTGCGGCCGAACCCACCTCTGCCCCATAGTCACCGCAATCGCGGGGCACGATTTAGACAGGCCCCACCGAAGACACTTAAGGAGATCGTCACCGTGAAGCTGTTTGCCCGCCTTGCCGCCGCCTTCGCCCTGATGGTGTTGGCTGCCGTTCCCGCCGGGGCCTTCGAGCCGGTGGCCTCGCCCGAAGCCTATCCCGAACGCGTAATGGGCAAGCCCGACGCGCCGATCACCATTGTCGAATATTCCTCGCTGACCTGCCCGCACTGCGCGGCGTTCCACGCCAACACGCTGCCGCAGCTCAAGAAGGATTTCATCGACACCGGCAAGGTCAAGCTGGTCTACCGCGACTTCCCGCTCGACCGTCTGGCGCTGGGTGCCGCCCTGGTGGCCCGCTGCGTGCCCGAGGGCAGTTTCTTCCCGATGCTCGACATGCTCTACAAGAACCAGGAAACCTGGGCGAAGTCGGCCAATCCGCTGGAAGCCATCCAGGGCTATGGCCGTCTGGCCGGGCTGTCGACCGAGGCGCTTGAGGCCTGCTTCAAGAACCAGCCGCTGGTCGATGCCATCCAGGACGTCCGCCAGGCGGCCAATGAGACCTATGCCATCTCCTCCACTCCGTCGCTGGTGATCGACGGCAAAGTCCATTCCGGTGGCCGAGACTATGAATACTTTGCCGCCATCCTGAAGGGGTTGGAGAACCGCTAAGGATACAGTAAGTGCTTCAGTTCACCCGGCTGCGGCTGGTCGGGTTCAAGTCCTTTGTTGATCCGACAGAACTGCTGATCGAACCCGGCATGACCGGGGTGGTCGGCCCGAACGGCTGCGGCAAGTCCAACCTTGTCGAAGCCCTGCGCTGGGTCATGGGTGAAACCTCGGCCAAGCAGATGCGCGGCGGCGAGATGGATGACGTCATTTTCGGCGGCACCTCTCACCGTCCGGCGCGCAATCTGGCCGAGGTGACGCTGGTCCTGGACAACGCCGGGCGGGCTGCGCCAGCCCTGTTCAACGACCACGACGACATCGAGATCACCCGCCGCATTGAACGCGGCGAAGGGTCCACCTACCGCTTCAACGGCAAGGAGGTCCGCGCCAAGGACGTCCAGTTGCTGTTCGCCGATGCTGCGACCGGCGCGCGCTCCACCGCGATGGTCAGCCAGGGCAAGGTCGGCCAGCTCATCGCCGCCAAACCGGCGCAGCGCCGCGCCTTGCTGGAGGAAGCCGCCGGGATTTCCGGCCTGCACAGCCGCCGTCACGAGGCTGAACTGCGCCTGCGGGCGGCCGATGCCAACCTGGAACGCTTGAGCGACGTTCTCTCGGCGCTCGATACCCAACTGGGCAGCCTGCGCCGTCAGGCCCGGCAGGCGCAGCGCTACCGCGCCTTGTCCGACGACATCCGCACCACCGAGGCGACCCTTCTCTATCTGCGTTGGGCCGAGGCCATCACCGCCCTCGACGCCGCCCGCGCCGCCGAGCGTGAGGCCGAGCGCGAGGTGGCCCGGCTGACCGGCGTGGCGGCCGAGGCGTCCAAGCAGCAGGTGCTGGCTGCTCATGCCCTCAAGCCCCTGCGCGATGCCGAGGCCGAGGCCGCCGCCCGCCTGCAACGGCTGGTCGTCGCCCGCGAACAGCTTGATGCCGAGGAGCGTCGGCTGGTCGAGGCGCGCAGCCAGGCCGATCGCCGCCTGCGCCAGATCGCCGACGACCTGGAGCGCGAACAGGCCCGCGCCGCCGATGCCGACGGGGCGCTCGACCGCCTGGAGGAAGAACGCCTCGCCCTGGAAGATGCCCGCGAGGGCGAGGAAGACCTCGAAGCCGCCGCCGCCGAGCGGGTCGAAACTCTGGCCCTTCAGGTCGAGGATCTGGAAGCCAAGCTGGCCGAACTGACCGAACGGCTGGCCGCCGAGGAGGCTGCCCGCGCCAACGCCCGCCGCCGTCTGGAAGATGCCCGCGTGCGGGTCGAGCGGCTGGACCGCCGCCTTGCCGACAACGAGGCTCAACTGGCCGAGGTGCGGCGCGAGGCCGGCGACGGATTGGACTTGGACGTCGCGCGGGAAGCCCTGGAAGACGCCGGGCTGACCGTCGAGGACCGCCGTCTTGCTGCCGAGGAGGCCGAGGAACGGCAAGCCGCCGCCCGCACCGCCCATGACGAGGCGCGCGAGGCCCTGCAACGCGCCGCCGCCGACCGTGCCCGCCTGCGGGCCGAGGCCGATGCCCTGGATGCCGTGCTGACC
>JBAYSM010000007.1:0-38688 GCA_041676205.1 Rhodospirillaceae bacterium
CCACCAGACCGGCGAAGTGGGCCATGTCGACCATCATCAGCGCGCCGACCTTATCGCAGATGGCACGGAACCGCTGGAAGTCGATGACGCGCGGATAGGCCGAGCCGCCGCAGATGATCCGGGTCGGCTTGTGCTCGACGGCCAGGGCCTCGACCTCATCATAATCAATCTGGCCGTCCTCGCGGCGCACGCCGTACTGCACCGCGTTGTACCACTTGCCCGACAGGGCCGGCGGCGCGCCATGGGTCAGGTGCCCGCCAGCGGCGAGGCTCATGCCCATGATGGTGTCGCCGGGCTTGGTCAGGGCCAGCATCACGGCGCCGTTGGCCTGGCACCCACTGTGCGGCTGGACGTTGACGTACTCGCAGCCGAACATCTGCTTGGCGCGGTCGATGGCCAGCGCCTCGGCCACATCCACGAACTCGCAGCCACCGTAGTACCGCTTGCCCGGATAGCCCTCGGCATATTTATTGGTCAGCACCGTTCCGGCGGCCTCGAGAACCGCCTTGGAGACGATATTTTCCGAAGCAATCAGCTCGATCTGATTCTTCTGACGGGCCACTTCATGACGCACCGCGTCCATGATGGCGGGGTCGGCGTCGGCCAGACACTGGGTGAAGAAAGTGGAGGGAACGGCGTAGGACATGCGTCGGGTTCCTCGTCGGGGTCCATCAAGGGAACAAGGCCCGCCAGCGGGCGGGCCATCGGTACAAAACTGGTGTGCCGGTCGTGACCGACCGTTGTGCTCAACGCTGCGGCGTACGGCTCATTTTGTCGACGCGGCCTTGGTGGCGGCCGCCCTCGAATGGGGTGGACAGGAAGATGTCCACGCAGTCCTTGGCGACTTCCGGTCCGGTGGTGCGGCCACCCAGCACCAGAACGTTGGCGTCGTTGTGCTGACGGCTCATGCGGGCGCCGTAGGCGTCATGGACCAGCGCGGCCCGCACATGCGAATGGCGATTGGCGGCAATCGAAATCCCGATACCTGAACCGCACAGCAGGATGCCCCGCGATGCCCGTCCGTCCGCTATGGCCTGTGCCATGGCATCGGCGAAATCGGGATAGTCCACTGAGTCCATCGTGGTGGTGCCGAGTTCCAAAATCTTGAGACCTTTGGACTCGACGTGCTTCTTGAGCATGTCCTTGAGGTCCAAAGCCCCGTGATCCGACGCAAAGGCGATAATGTCTGCCGGCATGGCTCGGTTTCCACATACAGAGGGAGGAGCGGGTTGGCCCGTCATACCATATGTTCGCGGCGATTGCCAACGCACCACGACATCAGGTGAGGCGCTCAGGTAAGCAAGTCAACGCGCAATAGTGCGTGAATATACTGCGCCCGAAACCCCAGCGACCATTGACAAGCGTTCGAATTAATGGCACTGAGTCTATAGAACAACACAAAGGCGAGGTCTTCCCCATGTCGGAACAAGCTGCCCTGTCGCCTACTCGGGACGAAACGTTGCGTCTGGCTGCCAAGGTGGTGACCGCCTATGTGGGCCAGAACAAGACTGTATCGGCGCAGATACCGGAACTTATTCAGACGGTTTTCGTGGCTCTCTCATCGGCCGGGCAAGCTCCGGTGGCCGAGGTTGAAGTTCTTCGTCCGGCTGTCCCGCTCAAGAAGTCGATCACTGCCGAATACCTCATCTGCCTTGAGGACGGCAAGAAGTTGAAGATGCTCAAGCGTCATCTGCGCACGACATACAATCTGACACCCGAAGAATACCGCGCCAAATGGGGCCTTCCGCCCGACTATCCAATGGTCGCGCCCAACTACGCCGCCCAGCGGTCGCAGTTTGCAAAAGACATCGGCCTGGGCCGCCGCGCAGTTGAAGAAGTCGCCCCGCCGCCGCCCCCTCGTGGCCGCCGCCGCAAGGCGATCACCTGAGCCATAGCGCAGGGTAATGACTGAATAAACAAGGGCCGCTCCAAAAGAGCGGCCCTAATCACTTCCCCGCCGCCTTGCTTTTTTCGAGCACAAAGCGAAGCTTGCGAACGGCGGCTTGTGTTTTTGAAAATGTCGAATAGGTCGAGGGACAAACCACCGTCACTTCAGTATTTGTCGCCACATGAATGGCCGAAACGCGGGTCGAGGCGCCGATGGCGTGAAACTCCATCAGCACCTCTCCGAGGCCTTCTTCACGAACGCGTTGTCGCCCCATGATACCCCGACGTGCTCAGGTGTCCGAGCCGCCAATCATCTTGATGATGCCGGAAAAGTCCAGCCCGCCGTTGCCGTTGTTGCTGAAAAGTTGGTACAGGGCCTCGGCGTTGGCGCCCAGCGGGGTCGATGCCCCTGCCCGGGCAGCGGCTTCCTGCGCCAGTTTCAGATCCTTGAGCATCATGTCGGCGGCGAACCCCGGCTGATAGTCGCGGTTGGCAGGCGACGTCGGCACCGGGCCGGGCACCGGGCAATAGGACGTCATGGACCAATTCTGGCCCGACGCCTTGGACGAAATGTCGAACAGCTTCTGCGCGTCCAGGCCCAGCTTCTTGGCCAACATGAAGGCTTCGCAGGTGCCGATCATGGTGATGCCGAGCAGCATGTTGTTGCAGATCTTGGCGGCCTGACCGTTGCCCGGACCACCGGCATGAACGATCGTCTTGCCCATCGCCTCAAGCACCGGCTTGGCCTTGGCGAATGCTGCGTCGGGACCACCGACCATGAACGTCAGCGTGCCGCCAGCGGCGCCGGCCACGCCACCGGACACCGGGGCATCGACCATCATCATGCCCGCCTCATCGCAGGCCTTGGCGACGGCGCGGGCGCTGTCCACGTCAACGGTGGAGCAGTCGATCATCAGCGTGCCCTTGGCCGCCACGCCGAGCACCCCATCGGGGCCGGTGTAGACGGCGCGGACGTGCGGCCCCGCCGGCAGCATGGTCACCACGACATCCACTCCGCTGGCCGCTTCGACGACCGACGTTGCGGCCGTGCAACCGGCTTCAACCGCCTTGGCACGGGCGTCGCTGGACAGGTCGAACGCCTTTACGGTGTGGCCGGCCTTGGCCAAATTGGCTGCCATGGGGCCGCCCATATTGCCGAGACCGATGAATCCGATGGTGGCCATGCTTTTCTCCCTAAGGTTTTTTGTTAGTCGAAACTGAGGTCGCCATCCGGCAATGGGGCGAACAGGGCGTCCACTTCGGCCGGGTCCACGTCGGCCAGCGTTGCCGGGTCCCAACGCGGGGCGTTGTCCTTGTCCACGATGACCGCCCGCACGCCTTCCAGGAAGTCGGGCGAACCCGCCAAGCGCTGCGACAGGCGGTATTCAATCTGCATGCAGCGGTCGAAGTCGAGTTGTGCGCCGACCTGCATCTGGCGGAACGCCACGCGGAGCGCGGTTGGTGACTTGGCGCGCAGGGTGGCCAACGTCATTTCCGCCCACTCGCCCTCTTCGCGCTCCAGGTTGGCGAAGATCTCGTCGACCGAGGCCCCGCTGAAGCAGCGGTTGATGCGGTCGCGCTGCACGGCCAGGGCCGCGGCACCAGGTTCCTCATAAAACATATCCAGCACGCAGGTCACGGCAGTCTGCATGTCCTCGGGCGTGGAGGCATTGCGCTCGGCTTCGCACAGCGCGGCGAGCAATTCCTTATGGCGCTCATGCGGGACGAAGTGGGTGGCGACGCCGGTATAAAGGCAGTCCGCCGCCTTCATGCGCGCGCCGGTCAGCGCGAGGTACATCCCGATAGCGCCCGGCAGGCGCGGCAGGAAATAGGTGCCGCCCACGTCGGGCAACATGCCAATGCCGGTTTCCGGCATGGCGAACACGGTGCGTTCCGAACAGACCCGGTGCGAGCCGTGGACGGATACGCCGACCCCGCCACCCATGGTGATGCCGTCCATCAGGGCGACATAGGGCTTGGGGTACGTCTTGATGAGGCGGTTGAGGCGGTATTCTTCCCCAAAGAACGCGCTTAGAAATGCGGTGTCGCCGGCCTTGCCCGCGTCGTAGAGCTTGCGGATATCGCCGCCCGCGCAGAACGCCTTGTCGCCTGCGCCCTCGATAATCACGCAATGGACCGCATCATCCGTTGCCCAGGCCCGCAGGGCCTTGTCCATCACGCGGATCTTGTCCAGGGTCAGGGCGTTCAGGGCCTTTGGGCGATTGAGCATGATCCGCCCAACCCCGTCAGCCACGCTGACGATGATGTCCTGTTCCTGATCCTGTTCCAGGTTCTGCTGCTGCGACATGCGGTATCCTCGGTCCGTGCTGTTATCAGGGCGCGCGTTGGCCTGCTCACCGCGCCCCCGTTGCCTCAACCGAGCATTTTGCGGGCGATGATGACCCGCATGATCTCGTTGGTGCCTTCGAGGATCTGGTGAACGCGCAGATCACGCAACAGCCGCTCGATGGGATATTCACGGATATAGCCGTACCCACCGTGAAGCTGAAGTGCATCATTGCATACCTTGAAACCGGTGTCGGTCGCCAGTCGCTTCGCCATCGCGCAGAGTTTTGTGGCGTCGGGCTCCTTGGCGTCCAAGGCCGACGCGGCACGGTGCAGCAGCAACCGGGCGGCGGCCAGTTCGGTTTCCATGTCGGCCAGCATGAATTGCAGCGCCTGGAACTCGGACAGGGCGTGCCCGAACTGCTTGCGCACCTGGACGTGCTCCAGCGCATGGGCCAGCGCGGCCCGCGCCCCGCCCAGCGAGCACGAACCGATATTCAGGCGTCCGCCATCCAGTCCCATCATGGCGATCTTGAACCCCTCGCCCTCCTCGCCCAGGCGGTTGGCGACAGGAATGCGGCAGTTTTCGAACACCACGGCCGAGGTCGGCTGGCTGTGCCACCCCATCTTCTCTTCCTGCTTGCCAAAGCTCAGGCCGGGCGTGCCCGCGGGCACCACCACAGTCGAAATCCCCTTCGGCCCCGGTCCGCCGGTGCGGACCATGACGACATAGATGTCCGATCGTCCGCCGCCGGAAATGAACGCCTTCTCGCCGTTCAGGATATAATGATCGCCATCGCGCTCGGCGCGGGTCTTGAGGTTTCCTGCGTCCGACCCGGCCCCTGGCTCGGTCAGGCAGTAGCTGGCGAAATGCTCCATGGTGCAGAGCTTGGGCAGGTACTGGTGGCGCTGTTCATCATTGCCGAAACGGTCGATCATCCACGACGCCATGTTGTGGATGGAGATATAGGCCGCCGTAGACGGACAGGCCGCCGCCAGTTCCTCGAAGATGATCGCCGCATCCAGGCGCGACAGGCCCGAGCCGCCAACATCGTCCCGCACGTAGATCCCGGCGAATCCAAGCTCGGCTGCTGCGCGCAACGTAGCCTCGGGGAATGTGTGGTCGGCATCCCAGGCAGCGGCATGCGGGGCCATCTCGTTCTTGGCGAAGTCGCGGGCGACGTCCTGGAACTGACGCTGGTCCTCGGTAAGATGGAAGTCCATCGGTTTCCTCCACTGGGTGCGGCGTTCCCGCCTGCTTATGGATCCTGCTTGATGGCGATGATACTTGCGGCGCGGCCACTGTCAAATATTGCATACAAAAAAGTTCGGCGTTCCATACATGGTAAACAACGCCGCGATAACGTTGTTTGGCTTTAATGAACACGACGATTTATGTATCTCTTGACAGGCCCCGCCACCGCTTTAAGGTCTTGTCCAATGCGGCCGCGGGCCGCGCGAACGCACAGAACGAGGGACGCTTCATGGCCATCAAGAGCACGAATCCGGAAACGCTGGCAGTGCACGCCGGGCACCGCGCCGACCCGACCACCAATGCTGTTGCGGTCCCACTTTATCAGACCACGTCGTATCAGTTCCGCGACGCCGACCATGCGGCCAACCTGTTCGCGCTCAAGGAACTCGGCAACATCTACACCCGCATCATGAACCCGACGACCGACGTGTTCGAGCAACGCGTGGCAGCCCTGGAAGGCGGCGTGGCAGCCCTCGCCCTGGCCTCGGGTCAGGCGGCATCGACGTTTGCGATCCTCAATCTGTGCCAAGCCGGCGACAACTTCGTGACCTCGACCGATCTTTACGGCGGCACATGGACATTGTTCGCCAACACCTTGAAGAACCTGGGTATCGAGGCGCGCTTCGCCGACCCCGCCGACCCAGAATCCTTCCGCCGCGCCACTGACGACAAGACCCGGTGCTACTACGCCGAGACGCTGCCCAATCCCAAGCTCAACGTCTTCCCGATTAAGGAAGTCGCCGCCATCGGCCGTGAGCTCGGCGTGCCGCTGATCATGGACAACACCGCCGCCCCCATCCTGTGCAAGCCGCTGGAACTGGGCGCCGCCATCGTCGTCTATTCGGGAACCAAGTGGATGGGCGGCCACGGCACCTCCATCGGCGGCGTGGTCGTGGATGGTGGCAACTTTGACTGGGAGGCCAACGCCGACCGCTTCCCCCTGCTCAACACCCCCGACCCCAGCTACCACGGCGCCGTGTGGACCCAGGCCGTCAAGCCGCTCGGCCCCATCGCCTACATCCTGCGCATGCGGGTGTGCCTGCTGCGCGACATGGGCGCGGCGATCAGCCCGTTCAACGCATGGCAGCTCATCCAGGGCATCGAGACGCTCCCCTTGCGTATGCGCGCCCACTGCGAGAACGCCGCCAAGGTGGCCGACTACCTGAACGGCCATCCCAAGGTCGCCAAGGTGATCTACCCCGGCCTTCAGGACGGTGAACTGCGCCGTCGCGCCGACGCCGCCCTCAAGCGAGGTTACGGCGGGTTGGTGGGGTTCGAGTTGAAGGGCGGCCTGGATGCCGGCCGCAAGTTCATCGACGGACTGGAGTTGTTCTACCATGTCGCCAACATCGGCGACGCCCGCTCGCTGGCCATCCACCCGGCGACCACCACCCACTCCCAGCTTTCGGCGGCCGATCAGGCTTCATCGGGCGTGACGCCGGGCTATGTGCGCCTGTCCGTCGGCATCGAGCATCCCGACGATATCATCGCCGATCTGGACCAAGCCTTGTCGAAAGCGTAAAACGAGAGACGCGACCACGGGGGACCGCTTCCCCCGTGGTTTAATATTTTCTTGTAAGGCTTTGAAATAAAAGAGAGGCAGCGTGAACGCCCCGATCGGAACCTTCCCCCGTACCCGCATGCGCCGCAACCGTCGCACTGAATGGTCGCGCCGCCTTATGAGTGAAACCACCCTGTCGGTCAACGATCTGGTGTGGCCGATGTTCGTCATCGAAGGGGAAGGAAAGACGGAGGCCGTGCCCTCCATGCCGGGCGTCGTCCGCTACACCATCGACACTTTGGTCGAAGCCGCAGGCGAGGCCAAGGCGCTGGGCATTCCAGCCATCGCCCTGTTTCCGCGCACCGACCCGGCCCTCAAGAACACCGAGGGGACCGAGGCCGCCAATCCGAACAACCTGGTCTGTCGCGCCGTCCGCGCCCTCAAGGCCGCCCACCCCGATCTGGGCGTCCTGTGTGACGTGGCGCTCGATCCGTTCACCGACACGGGCCATGACGGCATCGTCCGCGACGGATACGTCGTCAACGACGAAACCGTGGACATGCTCATCCACCAAGCCATCGTCCAGGCCCAGGCCGGATGCGACATCGTCGCGCCGTCGGACATGATGGACGGCCGCATCGGCCTCATCCGCGACGCCCTGGACGCCGCCGGGTTCGACCACGTCCAGATCGTGTCCTATGCCGCCAAATACGCCTCGGGTTTCTACGGGCCGTTCCGCGATGCCGTAGGGTCCGGCGGGGCGCTCAAGGGCGGTGACAAAAAGACCTATCAGATGGATCCGGCCAACACCGACGAAGCCCTGCGCGAAGTCGCCGTGGACATCGCCGAGGGCGCCGACGCCGTCATGGTAAAGCCCGGAATGCCCTACCTCGACATCGTTGCGCGGGTCAAACAGACCTTCGGTGTGCCGACCTGGGTTTATCAGGTCAGCGGCGAGTACGCGATGATCAAGGCCGCCGCCGGAAACGGCTGGCTCGATAATGACCGCGTGGTGCTGGAAAGCCTGCTGTGCTTCAAGCGCGCCGGGGCGGACGTGATCTTGACGTATTCCGCAGTCGAAGCGGCTAGGTTGCTGAAGTAAATTAACCACAGAGGCCACAGAGAACACAGACATTTCGGTGCAAATAGCCGCGCGTAGCGCATTAAAAACCCGATAGGGAATTAATCGCCTGCGGCGCAGTGGCCACCACAACCTCTGTGTTCTCTGCGACCTCTGTGGTTCACCACCTCCCTATTCTTCCTTCCTATTCTTCCTTCCTATTCTTCCTTGGCATCCTGATCCAGCAACCACATATCAATGGTCAGGATCTGCTCGGCGTCCATCAGGGCCGGAGCATGGCCAACACCCTCGAATTCCTCGACCTCGCAGCCGGGACCACGGTGGCGCATTTCACCCACCGTTTCGGGCAGCAGCAGGTCGGAGTCCGCGCCGCGCAGGACCAGGACCGGGCAGGCCACGGCGTCCCACACCGGCCACAGCACCACGTCCTGCAGCGGGATGGCGTTCAGCGGCACGGCGATGGCCGGGTCGTAGGCCGGAGACAGCAATCCGTCCTCCCGGATGCGCATTCCATTCTGCACCAGATGGCGCCATTGCTCGTCGGTTAGGGCGCCGAACGGAGCGTGCACCTTGCGCAGGTACTTTTCGGCCTCGTCCTGGTTCGGGAAGGTCGGGTCCTTGCCGACGTATTCCATCAGGCGTTCCAGCGCCGATTGGGGGATAAAGGCGCCGATGTCGTTGAGGACCAGTCGGCGGATAGGGCTTTCATCGCTGGCCGCCAGCATCATGCCGAGCAACCCGCCCATGGACGTCCCAATCCAATCCACCTGTTCGGCCCCGCTGCGGGCGATCAGGGTCGCCATGTCGGCGAGGTAATGGGCATAGGTATAGCCCATTGGGTCGTCCAGCCAGTCGCTCCGTCCACGCCCCACGACATCCGGGCAAATCACCCGGTATCGGTCGCAAAGGGCACGGGCCAGCCAGTCGAAATCCCGGCCATTGCGGGTCAGCCCGTGGACGCAGAAAATGACGTTCTTGTTGTGCGGGTTGCCCCACTCCCAGTACACCATGCGGCGGAACCCTTCCGCCCGAAAGCATGACACCGAGCGCAAGCGTGGCTGCTCGCTCATTGAACCCTCCTGTTGCCGTTGGCGGGGAGTATAACCAAGCCGTCCCCGCCCGCCGAATGAAACGAACAGGCGCACACTTTTTGGATACCAAAAATCTGGCGACTGTATACAATCATCACCGGGAGGACTTGGTTAGAAGCCCCAGCCCCCACCTGAACGCGTATGGTGGGAAGCCGGACGGCCAAGCAAGAAAGACAGAGCCCCATGGCCAAAAACACGCCAACCCGTGCCGACCAACTGCGTCGGACTCTTGAAGAAGAAATCTTTTCCGGCGCCTTGAAGCCCGGCGACCGCCTTGATGAACAGTCCCTGGCCCAGCGGTTCGGGGTGTCGCGCACGCCGGTGCGCGAGGCTCTGCGCCAGCTTTCGGCGTCGGGTCTGATCGAGGTCCGGCCGCGTCAGGGCGCCGTGGTGGCCACCATCACCCTGCCCCGCCTGATCGAAATGTTCGAGGTCATGGCCGAGTTGGAGGGCATGTGCGCCCGTCTGGCGGCCCGCCGCATGACCGATGTCGAACGCCGCCACCTCGCGAGCCTGACCGAAACCGCCGAGCCACTTGCCCAGCGGCAGGACCTGGAGGCGTACTACGCCAACAACCGCATGTTCCATGATGCCATCTATGCCGGCAGCCATAATCGGGTGCTGGAGGACATGACGCGCAGCCTGCATCACCGTACCGCGCCCTACCGCCGCCACCAGCTCAACCGGCCCGGTCGCGTCCATGAGTCGCTGGCCGAACACAACACGGTGGTTGCCGCCGTTCTGGCTGGCGACGCCGAAGCCGCAGGCAAGGCCATGCATCGCCACGTCAACGTGCAGGGCGACGTTTTCGCCGATTTCCTGTCCACGTTGCCCACCGGCTACATCATGGCCTAGCCGATAAAATACCTTAGGGAAACCGCACAAGCCATTGGAGTAACTAATGTCCATCCAGATGACGTCCGATCCGTTCGCGCTCGCCAAAATTCTGTCGGGCAAGCACCTCATTGACGGCGAAATGGTCCCGGCCGCCTCCGGCAAGACCTTTGACGTCGTCAATCCGGCCACTGGGGCCGTGGTCGGCAACGCCGCCGAGGGCGACGCCAGCGACGTTGATCGTGCCGTCACTGCCGCTGCCCGCGCCCAGAAGGAATGGAAGAAGAAGCCGGCCCGCGAGCGCGGCAAGCTGGTGGCCGAATGCGGCCGCCGCCTGATGGATCATGTCGATGAACTGGGCCGTCTGATTGCGCTGGAAACCGGCAAGGCCCTGCGCACCGAAAGCCGCGTCGAAGCCAGCGTTCTGGCCGATGCCTTCGTGTTCTTTGGCGGCCTCGGGTCCGAACTCAAGGGGGAGAGCGTCCCGTTCAACCCCGACATGCTGACCGTCACCGTGCGCGAGCCCATCGGCGTGGTCGGCGCGATCATTCCGTGGAACGTCCCGCTGCTGTTGATGGCGCTCAAGGTCGCCCCGGCCCTGGTTGCCGGCAACACCGTGGTCGTCAAGTCGGCCGAAGAAGCCCCGCTGACGGTTCTGCGCGTCTGCCAGATCATGAACGAAGTGCTGCCCAAGGGCTGCTTCAACATGCTGTCGGGCTTTGGCCCGGAATGCGGCGCCCCGCTGGTCACGCACCCCAAGGTCGGCAAGATCACCTTCACCGGATCGGTCGAAACCGGTAAGATCGTGTACAAGGCCGCTGCCGACAAACTCATCCCCGTGACCCTGGAACTGGGCGGCAAAAGCCCCATGATCATCATGGGCGACGCCGACCTGGACCGCGCCATCGCTGGCGCCATAGCCGGAATGCGCTTCACCCGCCAGGGCCAGAGCTGCACCGCCGCCTCGCGCATCTATGTCCACGAGAGCATCCATGACGAGTTCGTCAGCCGCCTGACCGAAAAGGTCAACGCGCTGAAGATGGGCGACCCGCTTGACGAAGCGACCGACATCGGCACGATCATCTCCGAAGGCCAGTTCGAGAAGGTCAAGAGCTACATCGAACAGGGCAAGAAGGACGGCAAGGCCCACGTTTGCTCCGCCATGCCCACCGACCCGGCGCTCAAGAAGGGCCTGTTCATCCAGCCGGTGATCTTCTCGGACATCGACCCCAACTCCCGCTGCGTGCGCGAGGAAATTTTCGGGCCGGTGTGCTGCGTGATGAAGTTCTCCGACTACGAGGCCGTCATCGAAGCCGCCAACGACTCCGAATATGGTCTGGCCGCCACCATCTGGACCCGCGATCTGCGCACTGCCATGAACGCTGCCAACCGCCTGGAGGCCGGCTTCGTTCAGGTCAACCAGAACCTCGTTGTTCAGCCGAACCTGTCCTACGGCGGCATCAAGAGCAGCGGCCTGGGCAAGGAGGCGACCCTGGAAGCGATGCTCGAACACTTCACGCAGAAGAAGACCATCATCATTAACATGACCTGATCCTCCATCGGGTTGAGCATAAAAAGGCCCTGCCGCGTGAACGTGGCAGGGCCTTTGTTCATTGCCTATACTGCGCTGCGGCACCACGGCAAGGGACGGGTCCATGAAATGGGTCAGGCGCGGATCGGTGGCGGTGGTGGCGTTGCTGCTCGGGCTGGTCGTCATCGTCTACGGCGCGGCCACGTCATCGCTGCCGCGCACGACGGGCACGCTATCCCTGCCCGGCTTGCACGGCGCAGTCGAAGTGGCCCGCGACGACTTTGGGGTGCCGATCATCACGGCGGCTGACCAACACGACGCCGCCTTTGCGCTGGGTTTTGTCCATGCCCAGGACCGCCTGTTTCAGATGGATTTCTTGCGCCGCCTGGGGTCCGGGCGGCTGGCCGAGGCAGTCGGATCGGCTGCGCTGCCGTCCGACCGCTTCATGCGGACACTAGGACTCCGGCACGCCGCTGCGGCGAGCCTGAACGCGGTGGACGATGAAACACGCGCCGCCCTGGACGCGTATGCAGCGGGGGTAAACGCCTTCCTCGACACCCGCGAAGGCTTTCTGCCGCCCGAGTTTCTGGTTCTTGGGCTGGAGCCGGAACCCTGGACACCCGCGGATTCATTGTTGTGGCAGCGGCTGATGGCCATGCGCCTGTCCGGGAACTGGTACGAAGAAGCTCTCCGCGCGACCCTTCTCACGGCCCTACCGCCTGAAACCGTCGCCGAACTGTGGGCTGGGCCGGACCCCGACGACCCCACTACCATAAGCACCGCTGCTCACTCCAAGCACGTCTTCACGGCGCTGATGGAGGCCTGGCCGGAGGCGTTGCGGCCGACGCTGGCCTCCAACGCATGGCTTCTCGATGGCTCCCGGACGGCCAGCGGCGCGCCGCTGCTGGCCAACGACCCGCACCTTGGGCTTGGCGTGCCCAACGTGTGGTATCTGGCCGAGGTGCGGACGCCGCAGGGACGGGTCAGTGGGGCTACGGTGCCGGGCGTCCCGTTCCATATCGTTGGCCATAATGGGACTATCGCCTGGGGGCTGACCACCACCCATTCCGACACGATGGATCTTTTTGTCGAGGACAGCGCCGGGCCAGGCCTTTACCTGACTCCCGACGGCCCACAGCCGTTTGAGACGCGCACCGAAACCATCCTGGTGCGGGACGCCCCGGCCGAGCAGTTCACGGTTCGCGCCACCCGCCACGGTCCCGTGGTCAGTGACCTGCTGGACGTTCCCCTGCCCGAGGGATCGGTGCTTGCCCTGGCGGCCACCGCCCTGGAACCCGACGACCGCACCGCCGAGGCCATCCTGCACCTCAACCGCGCGTCATCGTGGCAGGCCGCAGAGCGCGCCCTGGCGACATACCACGCGCCGCAACAAAACTTTATAATCGCCGACCGCGCCGGCACCATCGCTTATCTGGCTCCCGGTCGCGTGCCAGTGCGGCGGACTGGGCGCGGCGTGGTTCCGAGGCCGGGGGCAGAGGGTGCCTTCGACTGGACGGGATGGCTGCCCTACAGCGCCCTGCCGCGCCTGGAGAACCCACCCAGCGGCGTAATCATCAATGCCAATAATCGCCCGGTTCCAGAGGATTATCCGCACCTTCTGTCGGTTCACTGGCCAGCGCCGCATCGCGCGGAACGTATCAAAGAGGTCCTGGCGAGCCTCCCGGCTGCAACACCCGATGACATGCGGCGGCTGCAACTGGATGCCCTGTCACCGGTATTTCGCGACCTATGGCCCCTCATGGAAGGCACCCAGCCGGACAGCCCAGCCGCAGCCGATGCCTTGGCGGCGCTGCGTGCGTGGGACGGCACAATGGCCGTAGCCCGCCCTGAACCCCTGGTGTTCACGGCATGGCGCCTGACCCTTGAACGGGCCGTGTTCGCCGATGATCTGGGGCCGCTGTATCGGCATTGGGAGGGATCGCACCCGCGGGTGCTCCGGCGTGTGCTTTCCGGCAAGACGGTCCACCCGTGGTGCGACGATGTTGCGACTCCGCAGACCGAAACCTGTGCGGAGCAGCTTTCTGCCAGCCTCGACGAGACACTGAAAAGCCTGGAGACGGAATTCGGCGCCCCCTCGACGTGGCGCTGGGGCGCCGCCCACGCGGTGCGCCTGGAACATCCGGTATTCCGGCACCTGCCCGTGCTGGGCTGGTTGTCAGCCCTGTCCGCGCACCTGGACGGCAGCGACGAGACGGTCAACCGGGGCGGCTTCTCAGCCCGTGGGGTTGGATCGTGGCGGCAGCGCCTTGGGCGCAATCATGGCGCTGGACTGCGCGCCGTCTATGACCTGAGCGATCTGGACAGTTCAGGATACATAATCGCTGCCGGGCAATCGGGCCACCTGCTGTCGCCGCACTATCGAGACATGATGGCACCGTGGCAGGAAGGTCGGCTGATCGCCATCCGCCCTGCCCCGGACTCCCGAGTCTTGACCTTGGAGCCTAAAAGCACTCGCTGATGTTGGCGTACGCACCGCGGAAATACAGCAGCGGCTGGCCGCCGGTCTTGTAGTCCAGGCTGTCGACCTTGCCGATGACGATCAAGTGGTCACCCCCCTCGACCAGTTCGTGCACGGAGCACTCCAGCCGGGCCAGTGTTTCGCTGATCAGCGGAACGCCGTGCTCGTTCACCTCAAAGGCGATGCCTTGCCACTTGTCCTCCAGGCGGCTGGCGAACTGGATGGACACCTGACGCTGGTCTTCCTGAAGGATGTTGATGGCAAAGTGCCCGGACGTGAAAGCGTCGAGGCTGGTGTTTCGCCTGTCCAGGCAGAACAGCACCAGCGGCGGGTCGAGGGAAACCGATGTGAAGGCGCTCACCGTGACGCCGACCAGGCGCTTGTCCGCACCGACCGAAGTGACTACCGCCACGCCACTGGCGAAGCAACCGAGAGCCTTGCGGAAAGAGCGTTCATCGACCTTCATGGTCATCGTTCCGTCTACTGGACAAGCCAACCGGACAGCCAAAAGCTGGCCCGAAGTTTACGTGGAACGGACGGACCTTGAAACCACCCGCGCCCCCAAGCCCAACTAGCATGTTTTACCCTGTTGCGCCAATGCCAGAAAAACAAGAGCAGTACCGACGAGACCACATTCATTCTGATGAAAACGCGCTTAGAGACGGTTTTCGTTGATGTTTCCAACGAGAATGGATTACAACCTTCGAAGCTTCCGCAAGGCTTTAGGTGCACGGCGGGAGGGGGCTGTGGAAGACTAAATGCTCATCATCATCGGTTCCATCATCGTTATCGCGAGCGTCCTGGTCGGCTACACGTGGCACGGCGGCGATTTGGCGATTCTCTGGCAGCCCTCGGAGTTCCTGATCATCTTCGGGGCAGCGTTTGGCTCCTTCGTGGTCGGCAGCCCGAGATCGGTGCTGCGTGGCACGCTAAAGGCTCTCGGCCCGATGATGAAGGGTCCACGCCACACCAAGCAGACCTATCTCGAACTCCTCAGCATGCTCTACACCACATTCCGGCTTGCCAAGACCAAGGGCGACCTTGCGCTGGAAAGCCATGTGGAGCGTCCGAACGAGAGTCCCCTGTTCCAAAAGTTTCCAGGCTTTGCCGCCGATCACCACGCCCTGGTCTTCCTGTGCGACTACCTGCGCCTTTTGACCCTGGGCACCAACAATGCTCATGAGGTCGAAGCGATCATCGATGCCGAGATCGAAGCTCACCACCACGAGCATTCCGCTGTTTCGGATGCCGTGATTACCATGGCTGACGCCATGCCCGCCCTGGGAATCGTGGCCGCCGTGTTGGGCGTGATTAACACCATGGGGTCGATCACCGAACCACCAGAAGTGCTCGGCCAGCTCATCGGCGCTGCCCTCGTCGGCACGTTCTGCGGCGTGCTGCTGTCCTATGGCTTCTTCGCACCCTATGGCCGCGCCATTGCGGCGGCCTACGACTCCGAAACCATGTACTTGCAGTCCATCAAGGCCGGCCTGCTGGCCCACATGCAGGGTTATGCTCCGCAGGTATCCGTGGAATTCGCCCGCAAAATCCTGCCGTCCAATGTCCGCCCGTCCTTCCAGGAAGTGGAAGAAACGGTCACCAACATGCCGAGCGAGTGATCGCCGCAGCCGCGATTACCCCAGACTGAGAGGCGCAGTGCATGGCCGACCAAATGGGCAAGCAGGCCATCATCATCAAGCGGGTCAAGAAGAGCCACTCCGCCGCGCATGGCGGGGCCTGGAAGGTGGCTTACGCCGACTTCGTGACCGCCATGATGGCGTTCTTCCTGCTGCTGTGGCTGCTCAACTCGGTGACCGAGGAACAGCTTCAAGGTATCTCCAACTATTTTTCGCCGACCACCGTGTCGCAAAGTCCCAGCGGCGCCGGCGGCATGTTGGGCGGGCAGGTCATTGGACAGGGCGCCAGCCAGTCGTCCAGCGCCGCGCCGACCATGACCATGAACTTGCCCCCGTCTACCATTGGCGCGGGCGGCGAGGACTTCACCGACCCCGCCGAGGGTGCCGCAGACGACGACTTTGACGGCCGCTCCGACAAGGAGAAAGAGGCCGAAATGCGCGAGGCGATGGAGCAGCGCCAGTTCGATCAAGTGTCCCAGGAACTCCGTCAGGCGATCCAGGCCGTGCCGCAGCTTCAGGGCTTGAAGGACGCCCTGCTGGTCGACAACACGCCGGAAGGCCTGCGCATTCAGATCGTCGATCAGGAAGGCGCACCGATGTTCCCGGCGGGTTCCAGCGCCATGTACGAACACACCCGCGCGATCCTTGAACTGGTGGGCCGGGTGGTCAAACTGTTGCCCCAGAAGATCGCCGTCGACGGTCACACCGACGCCAGTTCCTTCACCGACTCCTCGGGCTATGGCAACTGGGAGCTATCCGCCGATCGCGCCCTGGCCAGCCGCCGCGTGCTGCTCGGCGGTGGTGTGACGGATAACCGCATTGCGCGGGTTTCGGGCAGGGCCGGCAGCGAGCCACTGCTTGCCGATGCGCCGAACCATCCTCGCAACCGCCGCATCAGCATCATCCTGCTGCGCGAGGCCGAGGAAACCGATCAGGCTCCCCGCCCACTGGGACCGCCGCCGATCCCTAGCATCGTCCGCGGAGGATAAGGAAAGCGGTACGGAGGCCTATACGATTGATATGGGAACCCATCGTGGCGTGACCTCATTGACCTAGACGGGCATTCGGCTGAGCAATCGAGGTGGTAGGACTCGCATCGGGCAAGCCGACACCCCATAGTAATGGCGGAGGCAAATGGAGGACGGCTGCAAGGCCGGTTGCTGTCGCGCATGGAAAACTCGCCGATCCGACGTCCACACTTTTTCTTCACGACGGCACCCATGCCCTGCCCGTATATCGACGGGCGCATGGAGCGCAAGATCGTGACCGAGTTGGTCGGCCCGGAGGCGCGGCGCCTGCACGACACCCTGTCGCGGGCCGGTTTCCGACGCAGCCACTCCATTGCCTATGCCCCCGCCTGCCCCGGCTGCAACGCTTGTGTTCCCGTGCGGGTTGGCGTTCCCCACTTCCACATGAAAAAAAGTTTCAGGCGGGCCTGGAAGATCAACCAGGACCTTACCGCCCGTATCGTTTCCGCCCGTGCCACGGCAGAGCAGTACCGGCTTTTCGCGGCGTATCAGGAAAGCCGCCATACCGGCAGCGACATGGCTCTGATGGGATTCTATGACTACCGCGCGATGGTCGAGGACAGCCCCATCGAAACCGCGCTGGTCGAGTTCCGCGACAGTTCCGGCCGCTTGATTGCCGTATGTTTGATGGACCGGATGGATGATGGGCTGTCGGCCGTCTACAGCTTCTTTGACCCGAAGGAACAACGCCACGGACTGGGAACCTACATCATCCTGTGGCTCGTTGACGAAGCGGCCCGGCAAGGCATTCCCTACGTCTATCTCGGGTACTGGATCCGAGACAGCCGCAAGATGGCCTACAAGATTCGGTTCCAGCCCCTTGAGGGGTTTTCTCCAGAAGGGTGGAACCCTCTTCCCGAAATGGGTTAATTGACGGTACTTATGCGCGTGTTCTGACGTTGCCTCGCATCTTTTATCCCTTATAATTCAGATAGATTCGCGTACCGGCCCTAACGACTACCGGAAAAGCGCGGACTAAAGTCCGACTCAATCACTGGATGATGAGGAAACGTCTGAAATGAAACGTCGCGATTTTTTGAAGGGCACCGCTGTAGCCGGTGCCGGCGCAGCCCTGACCGCTGCCGCCGCGTTCCCCACCCCGGCGATCGCGCAGGGCCGCCAGGAATGGCGCATGGTGACCACCTGGCCGCGTAACTTCCCCGGCTTGGGCGTCGGCGCCCAGCGTCTGGCTGACCGCATCACCGCCATGTCCGATGGCCAACTCACCGTGAAGGTGTTCTCGGCCGGCGAACTGGTGCCACCGCTCCAGGCGCTCGATGCCGTGATTGAAGGCGGCGCCGAGATGAGCCACGGCGCGGCCTACTACTGGCAGGGCAAGTCCCAGGCCCTTAACTTCTTCACCGGCGTTCCCTTCGGCATGACCGCCAACGAGCTGTCCGCCTGGGTCCGCTACATGGGCGGTCAGGAAGTGTGGGACGAAGTTTACGCTCAGTTCGGCGTGAGGGGCTTCCTGTCCGGCCAGACCGGCACGCAGGCCGGCGGCTGGTTCCGCAACGAGCTTAAGGGATTGGCAGACATCAAGGGGCTGAAGTTCCGCACCCCTGGCATCGGCGGTCAAGCATGGCAGCGCCTTGGCGCCACCGTCACCAACATGGCCGGCGGCGAAATCTTCCAGGCCCTTCAGTCTGGCGCCCTGGACGCTGCCGAGTTCGTCGGCCCGTACAACGACCTCGCGCTCGGCTTCCATCAGGTCGCCAAGAACTACTACTTCCCGTCGTTCGTGGAACCGGGCCTGGCGACTGAACTGGTGGTCAGCCTGGACAAGTACAACGCCCTGCCCAAGCACCTCCAGGCGATCATCCAGTCGGCCTCTCAGGCGGATTACGAGCAGGTAGCCGCCGACTTTTATGCCAACGATCCGATCGCCCTGCGCACCCTGGTCCAGAAGCATGGCGTCAAGGTGCACCAGTTCCCCGAGGAAATCCTCGCCGAGGGTGCCCGCGTGTCGGCGCAGATCATCAACGAACTGCGCGAGTCTCCCGACCCGCTGACCAAGAAGACCGCCCAGAGCTTTGTCGATGCCCTCGACAAGCTGCGGGAGCGCACCGACACGGTGGACGGCGCCTTCATCCAGGCCCGCCAAAAGCACTTCAAGCTGTAGGCACCCCTCGCCCACAGATGTCACGGAAAAGGCCCGCACCAGTCGATGGTGCGGGCCTTCTTCTTTGGCCGGTCAGGCTGCCTGCGTCATCCAAAGATGACGGAAGGCAGCCAAGTCGCAAGTTCAGGGAACATGTAAAGCGCGACCAGAGCCAGCAACTGGAGGATTACAAAGGGGATCACTCCGCGATAAATCTGCCCGGTCGAGACCTCGCGCGGTGCCACGCCGCGCAGGTAGAACAGCGAGAACCCGAATGGCGGTGTCAGAAAGCTGGTCTGCAAATTGACCCCCACCATGACCCCCAGCCACACCGGACTGACGTCCATGCCCAGGAGAATGGGCGCAGTAATGGGCAGCACGATGAAGATGATCTCGAACGTATCGAGGATAAAGCCCAGCACGAACATCAGCAGCATCACAAAGATGACCGCCCCCATGACGCCGCCGGGCAGGCTGTGTAGGAATTCCTCGACCAGATTGTCCCCACCCATCATGCGGAACACCAGCGAGAACACCGAGGCGCCAAGGATGATGACGAAGATCATCGACGTGATCTCGGCCGTTGCATACATCACCTGCCGCAGCATCGGATAGGTCATGCGCCCGCGCAGGATGGCTAAAAGTATGGCCCCTACTGCACCGACCGAGGCGCTTTCCGTGGGCGTCGCGATACCGCCCAGGATAGAGCCGAGCACCGCGATGATCAGCATCAACGGCGGCACCAGGGCGACCAGGACATCACGCCCCAGGGCTTTCTTTTCCTCGGCGGAAATGGCCAGTGCCGGGCAGCTTTGGGGGCTCGTAATCGCCTTGAAGATCACCCACAGCATGTAAAAGAGAACCAGCAGCAGGCCCGGAATGAACGCTCCGGCGAACAGATCGCCGACCGATACCGGGCTAGGCGCGAAGTTGCCCTTAGCCATCTGCACTTGGGCATTGATGCCCGACAGCATGTCGCCCATGAAGATAAGGACCGTGGATGGCGGAATGATCTGGCCCAGCGTACCCGACGCGCAGATGACGCCTGACGCCAATTTCGGATCATAACCGGCCCTCAGCATGGCGGGCAGAGACAGCAAGCCCATGGTGACGACCGTCGCACCGACGATGCCGGTCGATGCCGCCAGCAGCGCGCCAACCACCACCACCGACATCCCAAGGCCGCCGCGCAGCTCTCCGAACAAGCGGCCCATGGTGATGAGCAGTTGCTCGGCGATCCCGGACCGCTCCAGCATGACGCCCATGAACACGAAAAGCGGCACCGCCACTAAAACGTCGTTCACCATGGCCCCATCGAGATACCGAGACGCCAGACTCGACAAGTTCGACGGATCGAACACGCCCAAAATCCAGGCGATCAGCCCAAAGAACAACGACGTTCCGGCCAGCGAAAAGGCCACCGGATACCCTAGCATCAGCACGCCGATGATGCCGAAAAACATGACGACGGAGAGGATCTCTCCAATCAGGATTGGATCCATGGATCAGCCCTCCTCTTCATAGCGCATGTGAGGCGGCAGCAGGTCCTCCCGCCGCGCCAGCACCAGGATGCTACGAAGGGCCATTGCCAAGCCCTGAAGGAAAATCACCACGGCGAACACCAGGATGAATGACTTAACGATGTATAGCCCCGGCATCCCGCCGATGTTGCGGGATCCCTCCATGAAGCGCCACGACCGCTCGACATAGGGCCAGCACCAGTACAGCAGCACACCCGAAAACGGCGTGATGAAGATGAAGAAGCCGATGAAGTCGACCCAGGCTTTGAACTGCGTCGTGGCCTTGCGGTAAAAGATGTCCACGCGCACATGGCCGTTTTTCAGCAGTGTGAAACCGGCGATCCCGGTGAACATGATGCCGTTCATCCAGACATACAGATCCTGCATCCAAACGGCACCGGCCGAAAACACGTATCGCATGACGACCACCGTGAAGCACACCAGGACAATACCCAGCGTGAACCATGAAAAAACCTGGCCGATGATGGTGTTGATGCCGCTCAGAAAGCGGACGATAAAGGCTAGCGCTCGCACGTTTCGCTCAACTTCTTGGGCACGGTGGAGAGGTTTCGACCTGCGGACGTTCGATCGGCGGTGCTGTTGGCACTTCCTTGCCTAATGCAAGGTCCGAACGGCGCGCGCGGTTCCTCCCGACTCGGTCGTTGCAGGGACTTATGCCTACGATTGATTCGCTTTTACCGGATGATGACGCATCTTGCCAGCGGAAGTCTCTGTAAACCGTTCAGTCTTGCACCCGACGACGCTTCCAGAATAGTCTGCGCCTCTCGCTCCCGCAGGATTGATGGACCGGTGCTGCATCTCATCCGCCGCTTGATCGCGGCCATCGATATACTGAACCGGACCATCGGCCATGGCGTCGCATGGCTCACGCTGGGCATGGTGCTGGTACAATTCGCGGTCGTCCTGTTGCGGTATGTTTTTGGCATCGGGATGATCTCGCTTCAGGAAGGCATCGTGTGGATGCATGCATTTGTCTTCATGCTGGCGGCCGGTTACACCCTGGCAACCGACAATCATGTGCGAGTCGATATTTTTTACCGCGAGGCTTCACCCCGGACCAAGGCCATCGTTGATCTGTCCGGAGTCGTCCTGTTCCTGTGGCCGGTCAGTGTTCTTATTTTGTGGATGGGGTGGCCGTTCGTGATGAACTCCTGGGCGGTCGGCGAGGCTTCTCAGGAAACCAGCGGCTTGCCCGGCCTTTACCTGCTTAAGTCGGTCATCCTCATCATGCCGGTGCTGCTCATCCTTCAAGGTCTGGCGTTGGCGCTGCGCAGTTCGCTTGTTCTGGCCTGTGGCGACGAGAGCGAGTGATGGAAACCGAAGTCCTTGCCCTGATCATGTTCGCCGGCACCTGTCTGGTCCTGCTGGCGGGATTTCCCGTTGCCTTCAGCCTTGCCGGTTCCGCTTTGTTGTTCGGACTGCTTGGGGCTGCGCTGGGGCATTTCGATTTCGCCTTCGTACGCGCCTTGCCCCAGCGGGTATTCGGCACCATGTCCAACGAAGTGCTCTTGGCGGTTCCCTTGTTCGTGTTCATGGGCGTGATGCTTGAACGCTCGAAAGTCGCCGAAGAACTGCTTGAAAATGTTGGGCGCTTGTTCGGCGGCTTGCGGGGTGGGCTGGCCGTTTCGGTCGCCCTGGTCGGCATGCTGTTAGCAGCATCGACCGGCATCGTCGGCGCGACGGTTGTGACCATGGGCCTGATGAGCTTACCGATCATGCTGCGCCGAGGTTACGACCCGGCCCTCGCCTGTGGCTCCATCTGCGCGGCGGGAACGCTCGGGCAGATCATTCCGCCGTCCATCGTGCTGGTTCTGCTCGGTGATCAGATCTCAACCGCCTATGCCGATGCCCAGCGCGACCTGGGTAACTGGGCGATCAATCCCGTGTCGGTGGGGGATCTGTTCGCCGGGGCGCTCGTTCCCGGCCTGATGCTGGTATTCTTCTACGTCGCCTACCAACTCGCCGTCGCGTGGCTGCGCCCCTCGTCCGCGCCGGCCTTGCCGCCACGCGACACGGATGTTTCCCGCCGGATGGCCTTCGTAACGTTATTGAAGGCTTTGGTGCCGCCCTTGTCGCTGATGATCGCCGTTCTCGGCTCGATCCTCGGCGGAATCGCGACCCCGACCGAAGCGGCTGGCGTCGGGGCGATTGGTGCCATTCTTCTGGCCGGGCTGCGCAATGAACCCGGACGGCAGACTGTACTCGTCAAGGCCGCCGTGTGGGCTTTGATTGCCGTCCTGGCTTTGTCACGGATGTTCGACCTGCGGGTTGCCCGAGAGGCAATCGATCCAGCCGATCAGGTCGGAATGGCCCTGGCAGCGATTGCCCTGATCGTGCTGGCGGGCGGGCTGGTCGTCGCGCTGTGGGGGCTGTGGCGGCAGAGCGTGCTTGATGACGTGATGCGATCCACCACGCGCATTGCGTCCATGGTGTTTCTGATCATCATCGGCGCAACGCTGTTTTCCCTCGTGTTCCGGGGGTTCGGCGGCGATGACATGGTGCATGATTTCCTGACCACCCTGCCCGGCGGGAAATGGGGTGCCATCGCCCTCGTGATGCTGGCAATGTTCGTGCTCGGCTTCTTCCTGGACTTCGTCGAGATCGTGTTCGTGGTGGTGCCCATCGTCGCGCCCATCCTGTTGAAGATGGACGTCGATCCGGTGTGGCTGGGGGTCATGATGGCGATGAACCTGCAAACCAGCTTTCTGACGCCACCGTTTGGGTTCGCCCTGTTTTACCTGCGCGGGGTGGCCCCGCCGGAAGTCACCACCATGCACATCTATCGCGGCATCGTGCCGTTCGTCCTGATCCAGGTTGCGGCGCTGGGAATTCTGGCGGCATGGCCCGAATTGGCGACGTGGCTGCCCGAGGTCATCTTTGGCGGCGTGGCGCGTTAAGCGATTAGGACACCAGGAACCAGCCTGCACCAACCACGGCGGACACCAGCAACACCAAGACCATGTTTGCCTTCAGGCGCCACAAGGCCAGGAATGCGGCCATTCCGATCGCCGTGGCCGCAAGGTCGAGGGTCGCCACATCGGGAACCAGCAGGCGGATGCCCCACTGACGCCACTCCCCGACCTCGGCAAACAGAACGTGCAAGCCGAACCACACGGCAAGGTTCAGCACCACACCAACCACGGCGGCGGTAATGGCCGACATCGCCGCGCTCAGGGCCTTGTTGCCGCGCAGCGCCTCGATGTAGGGCGCGCCGACGAAGATCCATAAAAAGCACGGGGCAAACGTCACCCATAACGTCACCATGGCCCCCAGGGTCCCGGCAAGGACAGGGTCCAGGATGCCCGGATTACGGTACGCCGCCATGAAGCCTACGAACTGGAGCACCAGGATCAGCGGCCCCGGCGTGGTTTCGGCCATGCCCAGACCGTCGAGCATTTCGCCCGGTGCCAGCCAGCCATACGTGACTACCGCCTGCTGCGCGACGTAGGACAGCACCGCATAGGCCCCGCCGAACGTCACCAGCGCCATGGTGCTGAAGAACATGCCTTGCTGGGCGTAAACGTTGCTCACCCCCAGCACGACGATCAGCAGCGCCAAAGGACCGAGCCACAAGGCCAACCACAGGGCCGCCGTCCTAATCGTGCGCGCCGTCGAGGGGCGGATGTGGTCCAGCCGCCCAGCCCGCAGCCCGGCGGACACGGCATCGTCGTCGTCGTCTCCGTCGGGGGCCTTGATGACCACGAATGTCTCGGGTTTCCAGCGTTGACCGAGAAATCCGATCAGCGCCGCCGCCGCAATAATGATCGGAAACGGAATGGTCAGGAAAAAGATCGCCACGAAAGCCGCAGCGGCGATGCCGATCATGGCGCGGTTCTTCAACGCCTTCCCGGCGATTTTCAGGACCGCCTGGACCACCACCGCCAGCACGGCCGCCCTGATGCCGTAAAACAAGGCCTCCACGAGCACGACATCCTGATAGACGGCATAAACGATGCTCAGCGCAAGGATGACCAGAGCGCCCGGCAGGATGAACAGCAGCCCGGCGATCAGCCCGCCAACGGTTCGGTGCAGCAGCCAGCCAATGTAGGTGGCCAATTGCTGCGCCTCTGGCCCCGGCAGCAACATGCAGTAGTTCAGCGCATGCAGAAACCGGCTCTCGCTCACCCACTTGCGGTCATCGACAACCAAGCGGTGCATCAGCGCGATCTGACCCGCCGGGCCGCCGAAACTCAGCAGCCCCACCCGGAGCCACAGCCAGAATGCCTCTCGCATGGAGACGCTCTGGCCCTCGTTGGGCTGGGCCATGGCGCCGCTAACCGCCGAACTTATTGGACTTGGGGAAGCCATTGGGCGGCAGCTTTCCGGCCCCAGCCCGCTTGCCGCGCCACGGGGTCAGGTCGGCCTCGGTGCGGGTCTGTTCGCCACGCTTGAAGGTCAGCCCATCGGCGGCGGCGAACAGCTTGATGTCGGCCATGCCACCATCCTTATAGGCTTGTAGCTTGACGCCCTGCCCCTTGTTGAGAACCGGAATTTCGTCCAGTTCGAACACCAGCAGCTTGCGGTTATCACCGATGATGGCGACGGTATCGCCCTCCACCGGCAGACAGAACACCGACTTTGCCTCGGGCGGAACCGACAGGATCTGCTTTCCGGCGCGGGTCTGGGCGACCACGTCGTCTTCCTTGACCCGGAAGCCCTTGCCCGCGCTGGTCGCCAGCAGCAGTTCGCGGCCCGGCACATGAACCAGCAGGTGCGAAATCTCGGCATCGTTGGGCAGATCGACCATTAGGCGGACCGGCTCGCCAAAGCCCCGGCCGCGCTGAATGCGGTCGCCCAGGATGGTGTAGAACCGGCCATTAGTGCCCAAGACCAGGATCTTGTCGGTGGTCTGCGCCTTGAGGACCAGCTTGAGGGCGTCCCCTTCCTTGAACTTGGCGTCGGAGACGTCATCCTGATGCCCCTTGATGGCGCGCAGCCACCCTTTGTCCGACAGCATGATGGTAATTGGCTCGCGCTCGACCAGAGCCTCCAGGGGCACCACCACACCGCTCGGCGCGTCGGCCAGATCGGTCCGTCTGCGGCCAAGTTCAGTGGCTTGGCCGAACTTCTTCTTAGTCAGCTTCACCTGATCGGCGATGGCTGACCACCGCTGAGCCTCGTCGGCCAGGAGGCCCTGCAATGCCGCCTGTTCGGCTGAGAGTTTCTCATGCTCGCCGCGCAGTTCCATTTCCTCCAGCTTGCGCAGGGAGCGCAGCCGCATGTTGAGGATGGCTTCGGCCTGCACGTCGGTCAAAATGAACGCGCGCATCAGTTCGGGCTTAGGTTCATCCTCCTCGCGGATAATGCGGATCACCTCGTCCAGGTTCAGATAGGCCTTGAGGTAGCCTTCCAAAACTTCAAGCCGATGGGCGATCTTTTCCAGGCGATGCAGGGAGCGCCGCTCCAGCACCTCAAGCCGATGGTTGAGGAAGGCCTGAAGCACTTCCTTGAGGTCCATGACGCGCGGCGTGCCGTCCGCATCGATCACGTTCATGTTCAGGCCGAAGCGGATTTCCAGGTCCGTGTTGCGGAACAGATGCTCCATCAGCATGTCCGGGTCCACCGTGCGATTGCGCGGTTCCAGAACGATGCGCACATCCTCGGCCGACTCATCGCGGACGTCGGCCAGCACCAGCAGCTTGCGGGCGTTCAAAAGGTCGGCAATGCGCTCGATGACCTTGGACTTCTGCACCTGATAGGGAATTTCGGTTACGACGATCTGATACAGCCCGTGCGACAGCTTTTCGACCTGCCACCGCGCGCGCAGACGGAACGACCCGCGCCCGGTCTTGTAGGCGTCAAGAATGGCCGCGTGGCTTTCGGCCAGCACCCCGCCGGTCGGAAAGTCCGGGCCGCGCACGTGGGCGACCAACGTGTGGATCTCACAGTCGGGGTGCTTGATGAGGTGCAGCAGCGCGTCGCACAGCTCGCCCGCATTGTGCGGCGGGATGTTGGTCGCCATGCCCACCGCGATGCCCGACGCCCCGTTGGCCAGCAAATTCGGAAACGCCGCCGGCATGACGATCGGCTCGCGGTCCTCGTTGTCATAGGTGGTGCGGTAATCGACCGCGTCTTCGTCCAAGCCATCCATCAGGGCATGGGCGACTTCGGTCAGGCGGGCTTCGGTGTAGCGCATGGCCGCCGCGCCGTCGCCATCGATGTTCCCGAAGTTGCCCTGCCCCTCGACCAGCGGGTAGCGCACCGCGAAATCCTGGGCCAGACGCACCATGGCCTCGTAGATGGAGGCGTCGCCGTGCGGGTGGTACTTACCCATCACGTCGCCGACGATGCGGGCGCACTTCTTGAACCCGGCGCCGGGATCGAGCTTGAGCAGCCGCATGGCGTACAGCAACCGCCGATGCACCGGCTTCAGGCCGTCGCGCACATCAGGCAGCGACCGCGCCACGATGGTCGACAGCGCATAGGCCAGATAACGCTCGGACAAAGCCTGCGCCAACGGCTGCGGGCGGATGTCCTCGACGGGGGTCGGAAGTGCCATGTAACGCTAACCCTGCTGTTCGGGGGGTGATCGGTGCGCGAAATATAGACCGGAACCGGCGCTCAACTCCAGCGTTGCCCGAACCGCACCCGCGCGGGCGGCAGTTGCCGATCCTGGGAGGCCAGAGCGTGCCGGTCGAGGAACCAGCCTGTCAGGCGCAAGCCTTGGGCGATGGCGGCGGCATCCGGTTCTGGCCCTGCCTCCGCGCCCTCGCGCAAGAAAGGCGGCAGGGCGAGCAGCTTGTCCTTCCATGGCGCACCGGCCGCCGCGCTGACCGCGCGGCCGGTCTTGGGCGACACCCACGCCAGATCCTCGGTTACGCCGGTCAGGGCACAGGCCGCAAGGTCCAGCCCAAAGCCAAGGTCTTGCAATACCACCGCCTCCCACTCCACGTAGGCGGCGCCATAGCCGGGGTCCGGCGCATCGCGCAGGGCTGCGATCAGGGCCAGGGTAGCGTCGAACAACATCGGGTGCGGCTGGCGCTCGGGCAGTGCGGCCTCGGCCACGGCGCAGGCGGCGGTCAGGGCTGCGAGCCGCCCTGGATGAGACAGCAGGGCCGCCGCGTTGGCTTCGACCAATTCGCAGCCGTACAGGCCTAGCTGGTCCTCAAGCCGCGCCTTCCAGGTGACACTGAGTAGGTTGCCGGGTTGATACAGGCCGCGTGCCGCCTTGGACATGCCGCCTTTGACGAGGCCCGCATGGCGGCCGTGGTTGGAGGTCAGCAGGGTGACGATCAGGCTGCTTTCGCCGTGCTGGCGCGCCCCCAGGACAATACCCGCGTCGCCCCACTCCATTCAGCGCATCACGCTGAGACCGAGCACGCCCAGCCCCAGAATCATGCCGCCGGTCCCGGCGAAGGTCAGCCCCGCCTCAACCGTTTTGCGGGCGGACGGGCGGGGGATTGCTCGCCCTTGCCGGACGGCTTGTTCCCACCGTCCGCGCAGGATCAAAAGCCCGCCGAAACCGGCGGCGCCAAGCCACAGCAGACAAAGCCCGGTGAAGGTCGCATTCATGATCGGCTCAGTATGCAGCCTCAGGCGTCGAAGTCCAAGCCCCACTCGGCATAACGGGCGCGGTCGTCGGTCCAGCCTTCGCGGACTTTGACGAACAGGAACAGGTGGATGCGCCGCTCCAAAAGCTGTTCCAGTTCCCGCCGCGCGGACGCGCCGATAGCCTTGATCTGCGCCCCGCCCTTGCCCAGAACGATCTTCTTCTGGCTTTCGCGCAAGACGTATATTGTCAGGTCGATGCGGGCGGATCCGTCGGGGCGTTCCTCCCACTTCTCGGTTTCCACCGTCACGCTGTAGGGCAGTTCCTGGTTCAGGCGCAGGAACACCTTTTCGCGCGTGATTTCAGCCGCCAGCATGCGTTGCGGCAGGTCCGAAACCTCGTCTTCGGGGAACATGAACGGGCCGGGTGGAACATTGTCGGCCAGATACCGCAGAATGTCGCCCACACCGTCACCCTTCATGGCCGAAATCATGAAGACCTTGCCGAACAGGCCTTCCTGAAACAGCTTTTCGGACAGGACCAGCAGGTCCGGGCGGGCCACGAGGTCGATCTTGTTGAGCACCAGGATGACGTCCTTGCGGGCGCCTTCCTTGAGCGTGGCAATGATCCCGGCGGTGTCGGCATCGATCCCGTGGCTGGCATCAACCACCAGCATGATCTGTTCAGCGTCGGCGGCCCCGCCCCAGGCGGCGGCGACCATGGCGCGTTCCAGGCGGCGGGTCGGGCGGAAAATGCCGGGCGTGTCGATGAGCACAAGCTGGGTATTGCCCACCATTGCGATGCCGCGCAGGCGGGTGCGGGTGGTCTGCACTTTGGGCGACACGATGCTGACCTTGGTGCCGACCATTTCGTTGACCAGCGTGGACTTGCCGGCGTTGGGGGCGCCCAGAACGGCGATGAAGCCGCACTTGGTTTGGGGAACAGTGTCCCCAGTGGTGGCCCCGGTGGTGCCGTCGGTCATGTAACCTTCTCCAGAAGTGTGCGGGCGGCGGCCTGAGCGGCGACCCTTTTCGATGCACCGGACGCTTCGGCCGGCGAGATCCCTTGGACGCTGACCCGCACCGTGAATACCGGGCTATGGTCCGGCCCCTGCAGGGCGACTGTTTCATAAACGGGCAGCGGTAGCCCCCGGCTCTGCGCCCATTCCTGGAGTGCGGTCTTGGCATCCTTCGGCGGCGCCAGGGATTCCTCCATCATCACCGGCCAGTGAGCCTCGATGAAGGCGGCGGCCACATGCAAACCACCGTCCAGGTACAGGGCGCCCAGCAGAGCCTCGCACACGTCGGCGAGGATGGCCGGGTTGGTCCGCCCGCCTGCGTCTTCCTCGCCTCGCGACATCACGATGTACTGGCCCAGACCGGCAGTTTCGGCCACACGGGTCAAGGCTTCGCGGCGAACCAAGGCGGCATGACGGCGGGCTAAATCACCCTCCGTCTCGGCCGGGAACCGGAGATAGATCATCTCCGCGACCACCAGCCCCAGCACCCGGTCGCCCAGAAACTCCAGGCGTTCGTAGGTGGCCGTGCCCCGCCCGGCCGACGCCGAACTGTGCACCAGGGCGTGACGCAGCAGATCCTTGTCCTTGAACGTATGCCCTACCGCGCGAGCGGCGGCATCCAAATCAGTCTTGCGAGTCACTGGCGAAGTCCCGGCGAACTCAAGTCACGGACTGGAACAGGCGATCCCAACGAATGGCGAACGGCCAGCGCCACACTTCCCATAGACGGGCCGACCCGTCGGTGGAGAAGAACAGCACTTGCGCCCGGCCGACCAGATTTTCAGCCGGAACGTACCCGACACTGCCGCGACTGTCTTCGGAGTGGTCGCGGTTGTCGCCCATCATGAAGTAGTGATCTTCGGGCACCTGGAACAAGGGGGTGTTGTCGTAGCGTTCGAAGTCGCTTTCCTCAAGGATCTCATGCTTGCGTCCGTCGGGCAGCGTTTCGATGAAGCGGCCCAGGCGGCGGACGTTGCCGAAATGATCCCGGATGACGAAGTCCTCGATGCGCTCACGTTCCACCTGCTCGCCGTTGATGAACAGGCGGCCCATCTGGACCTGAACGGTGTCGCCGGGCAGTCCGATCACGCGCTTGATGTAGTCCGTGGAGTTGTCGCCAGGGAACTTGAACACCGCCACATCCCCCCGCTCCGGCGCGGACCCCATCACGCGGCCGTCGATGGGCGCGGCGCTGAACGGGAAGGAGTGCCGGCTGTAGCCGTAGGAGAACTTCGACACGAACAGATAGTCGCCGACGAGCAGCGTGGGAATCATCGATCCCGAAGGAATGTTGAACGGCTCGTAGGCGACGGTGCGAACCACCAGGGCGATCAGGACGGCGTAAATCACCGTGCGAATCGTCTCACCAATGCCCCCTTGCTTCTTCTTCGACATCAATGAACCGCTTTAATAAATTGAAACGAAAGAAAATGCAGCCGAACGCCACTATTTTCCCGCCGGGGGATTGAAGACCGCGCCCGCCGTCCTGTCAAGCCGGGGGATTACGGATGACCGCCTGGCGCCTCTGCCAAGCCCGCGCGAGCCTCGTCCATGGCCGCGCGCATTGTGCGGATGGACTGCTCCAGGCCGACGAAAATTGCCTCGCCAACAAGGAAATGCCCGATGTTCAACTCGACGATGGAGGGGATGGCGGCAACCGGCCCGACCGTGTCGAATGACAGCCCGTGCCCGGCATGACATTCAAGCCCAATGGCGGCAGCATGAGCGGCAGCAGCCTGGATGCGCGCCAATTCCCGCGCCCGCTCAGGCCCTGCGGCGTCGCAATAGGACCCGGTGTGCAGCTCCACCACCGGCGCGCCAAGCGCCCGAGCGGCGTCAAGCTGCCGCGGATCAGCCTCCACGAACAGCGAAACGCGGATGCCCGCATCGCTCAGGCGGCCGATCAGCGGGCGTAGCGTGTGCATGGCTCCCGCGACCTCAAGCCCGCCTTCGGTCGTGCGTTCGGCTCGCTTTTCAGGGACGATGCAGGCGGCGTGCGGCCGATGGCGCAGGGCGATCACCAACATCTCGTCGGTCGCAGCCATTTCGAAGTTCAGCGGCAGGGCGATTTCGGCCATCAGGCGCTCGATGTCGCTGTCAATGATATGGCGGCGGTCTTCCCGCAGGTGTGCCGTAATGCCATCGGCCCCGGCCGCCTCGGCAATACGAGCCGCCCGCAAGGGATCGGGATGAACCCCTCCCCGCGCATTGCGGACAGTGGCGACGTGGTCGATGTTCACGCCCAGACGCAAGGTGCCCCACCGGGGTTTCGTCGTCACTGCTCCCTCTCCTTGACTGCGGCGGCCTGCTCCTCGACCGCCTGCTGCTGACGCGCCCGCGCGGCCAATTTCTCCAGACGGCGCAGACCACGGACATGATGATACCCGACCATGGCGCGGCGGATCGGCAGATAGAACGCAAACCACGACAGAACCGCCAGCGGAATGCCCCCGACGAACATAGGCCACCACACAGGCCACACGTTCTCCACCAGATGGGGCATGTCAAGGTGACGGATGCCATGCCATAGGGCATGGAACACCGCACTAAACTCCAACGCCTGGGCACCGTGGTCTGCGCCCTCGCCAAGCATCAGACGGCCCAGCCAGTACGAGGCCAGCCACATCGGCGGGAAAGTCCACGGATTCCCGACGAACGTGCCAAGGGCCGAGGCCAGGATATTTCCCCGGACCATCCAGGCCAAAAGCGCCGCGAGCAGGAAGTGTAGCCCGTTCAATGGCAGGAACGAAACGGCCACACCGCTGGCAAAGCCCGCCGCGATGGCTGAATGCGACCCAGGCATCCGCGCCAAGCGGTGCCAGAGGTAGGTCAGAGCGCGGCGAAAGCCCGCGCGGGGCCAAAAATATTCGCGTGTACGGTGGATGAACGACAGGGGGACGCGGCGTCTGAACATCTTTGGGAATGCCTATCGCCGGGAACGGTCAACGGAGTTGACGGCTGGGGTTGCCCGCAGTGCAGCAATGATATTGACCAAATGTTTAACGTCACGCACATCAATATCGACGATCATGTCAAAGAAATCCGTTGTCCGGTTGGTGATCTTGAGGTTCGTGATGTTGCCCATGTTCTTGGCGATCACTGTGGACAAGGCGCCCAGGCTGCCCGGCTCGTTGGCGACCACAAGATTGACCCGGCCGACATGATGCTGCGTTGAACTGTCACTGTCCCACGCCAGATCAAGCCACCGTTCAGGCTGGTCTGAAAACTGTTCAAGTTGGTCACAGTCGATGGTGTGGATGGTCACGCCCTTGCCGGTGGTGACGATGCCGACGATGCGGTCGCCGGGCAGCGGGTGGCAGCACCGCGCGTAGTGCATCGCCATGCCGGGGATCAACCCCTTGATCGGCATGGCGTTTCCGGGGGCGGCGGGGCCGCCTTTCTTTTTGCCCGCCAGACCCTTCATCAGGGACACGACATTCCCCATTTTGGGGATCATCTTCAGGCCGGGATAGACTGCCGAAACGACTTCGTGGCCGGTGTGTTGCCCCTCGCCGACCATGACGTAGAGGTCTTCTACGCTGTCGCACTTGAACCGCTTGAGGACGCCGTGCAACGCCTTATCGGTGAGGTCGTAGCTCTCGGCCCGGAACGCCTGATGCAGGATTTTCCGGCCCAGTTCCAGGTTCTGGCCGCGCTGCTGGAACCGCACGTAGCGCCGGATGCGCGCCCGAGCCTTGCCGGTGACGACAAACCGTTCCCATTCCGGGCTAGGCGTCTGCTTGGGCGAGGTGATGATCTCAACCTGATCGCCGTTACCCAGCGGCGCGCGCAAGGGAACCATGCGGCCGTTAACTTTGGCCCCCACGCAGGTATCACCCACGTCGGAATGGACGTTGTAGGCGAAGTCCACGGGCGTTGCGCCGCGCGGCAGGGCGATAAGGTCGCCCTTGGGCGTGAAGCAGAACACCTGATCCTGGAACATCTCCAGCTTGGTGTGTTCCAGGAATTCCTCGGGATTTGAGGCGTGCTCCAGGATTTCCAGAAGTTCGCGCAGCCAGCGGTACTGGCGACCCTCGGCCAAGGCCTTTTCAGCGCCCTGCTTGTAGTTCCAGTGAGCGGCCACACCCTTTTCCGCGACCTCGTGCATATCCTTGGTGCGGATCTGGATTTCGATGCGATGCCGCTCCGGCCCGATCACTCCGGTATGCAGGGACTGATAGGCGTTGGGCTTGGGTGTCGAGATGTAGTCCTTGAACCGCCCCGGAACCATGGGATACGCGCCATGGATGATACCGAGCGCCCGGTAGCAGTCCTCCAGACTATCGACCATCACGCGGAACGCCATGATGTCGGACAGTTGCTCGAACGCCACGTCCTTGCGCTGCATCTTTTGCCAGATGG
The DNA here is from genome assembly GCA_041676205.1 of Rhodospirillaceae bacterium. Taxonomy (GTDB): domain Bacteria; phylum Pseudomonadota; class Alphaproteobacteria; order Rhodospirillales; family Rhodospirillaceae; genus Cauispirillum. The sequence continues at coordinate 33,122 of JBAYSM010000007.1, forward strand.
AGTACGGGCTTTTCTCGCGCCCGGACAACTCGACCCTGAGGCCTGCACCGTTCAAAACATGGCGCAGTTCGCCGATGATGCGGTTGACCAGATCGCCGCCCTGCTCCTCCAGGAACCGCAACCGGGCCACGATGGAATCGCGGGCGTCCGTATGGAGTTCGGCGAAAGCGCTTTCCTCAAGTTCGGTCTTGAACTCGGCCATGCCGATGCGCTCAGCCAGCGGAGCGTAGATTTCCATCGTTTCGACGGCGATGCGCTTGCGCTTTTCCGGGTTCTTGATGAAATGCAAGGTGCGCATGTTGTGCACGCGGTCGGCCAGCTTGACCATCAGGACCCGGATGTCCTCGGACATCGCCAGCACCAGCTTGCGGAAGTTTTCCGCCTGCTTGGAACTGTCGGAACGGATCTGAATCTGGGTCAGCTTGGTGACGCCATCGACCAGCTTGGCGACGTCATTGCCGAACAGGCGGCGGACCTCGTCGAAGGTGGCGTCGGTGTCCTCGATGGTGTCGTGCAGCAGCGCCGTGATGATGGTGGCGCTGTCGAGCTTGTAGCGGGTGAGGATGCCCGCCACCTCAACTGGATGGGAAAAGTAGGGGTCGCCACTGGCACGCGTCTGCGAGCCGTGCTTCTGGAGGGCATAAACGTACGCACGGTTAAGCGCATCCTCGTCCGCATTGGGATCGTAGGATCTGACGCGCTCAACCAGTTCAAACTGACGCATCATGCTCGTGACACCGCAGCCAGCGGCCCCCTGTCCCAAGCCGTCGACACCCGGTGCGGGCACCGACAAAAAGGGGCCTGACACCCCTTATGTGGTGCGCTGGCCCCTTACTCGCCACGGTACCGCGGACGGGCACCGTAGCGTTCGCCGCAATTAAAGTTCGGCGTCGTCGTCCACGCCGCCGGCCAAATCGTCTTCGGCACCGCCTTCGGCGTCGTCTTCCATTTCTTCGGAACCATCGATGACGGTGAGGACGTCCTCGTCGATTTCGCCAGCCTGCATCGCCTCGCCCATTTCAGCGGCAATTTCACCGGCCATGCTATCGAACTCGTCGTCTTCCGGCTCGTCGATCTCGACATGCTTCTGAAGGCCCTGAATGAGGGCGCTTTCCAGCGCTTCCAGGCTGACGGTTTCGTCGGCGATCTCGCGCAGTGAAACGACCGGGTTCTTGTCGTTGTCGCGGTCGACGGTCAGCGGCGCCCCGGCGGAGATGTCGCGCGCCCGCTGTCCGGCAAGCAATACCAGATCAAAGCGATTGGGAACCTTGAGCACGCAGTCTTCGACGGTAACACGGGCCATGGGGCACTCCTGGCAGAACGGTGAAAGCACTCGAAGCGTGGATATATAACCCTCTGCCCCCCGCCACGCAAGCGCGACGGCGGTGTCAGGCGTCGTGATTTAGCGGCCTGATCTCTTGGCCTGCCGGCAAGGCTGCGACCAATTCCTCTATGGTGCGGCCGGTAACGGGGTGGACCCAGCAGGGAGCAACCTCGGCCAACGGCAGAACGACGAAGGCCCGATCGTCCATTCGGGGATGGGGAACAACGAAGTCGGCCTCGATCACCCTGTTGTGATAGGCCAGCAGGTCGAGATCAATAACGCGCGGAGCATTGCGGACCGTACGCACGCGGCCCAAGGCGTCTTCTACGGCATGCAGTTCGGCAAGCAACTGGGCAGGGTCCAACACCGTCTCCACCACGGCCACGCCGTTGACGTACCACGGCTGCTCGGACACCGGCACGGGCGCGCTTTCCCACCAGCGCGACCGCGCGACCACCCGGATGCCCCGCTCCTCCAAAGCAGCCAAAGCAGCATCGCAGGCCGCGCGCGGCGGGCCGAAGCGGCTTTGCAGGTTGGCGCCGACCGCGATCAGAATCACCGTCATACTCTCCCTTGTCCGTTCACGCCCGGACTTGCGGAGCGCGCCCATGTGATCCACTTTCAGAGGTGCGCAATGCTTGACAGTCCTGGAGCGGAAGCGTCTATAGCATCCGTTGCCCGGCTGGCGCCATTGCGTTGAACCGGCCGACGCCATATTCAAAAACGTCATATTTCGGAAGGCATTGCATGATCAACTTCTATCCGCAGGAAAGGCTGGCCCTGTTTATCGACGGGTCCAACCTGTACGCCGCCGCCCGCGCCCTGGGCTTTGATATCGACTACAAGCGGTTGCTGGACCTGTTTTCCTCGAAGGGACACCTGCTGCGCGCGTTCTATTATACGGCGCTGGTCGAAGATCAGGAATACTCCCCCATTCGGCCACTGGTCGATTGGCTGGACTACAACGGCTACACCATGGTCACCAAGCCGACCAAGGAGTTCACCGACCCCACCGGGCGCCGCAAGATCAAGGGGAACATGGATATCGAGCTGGCCATTGACATGATGGAAATGGCTGAACACCTTGATCACATCGTTCTTTTTTCCGGCGATGGTGACTTCCGCCGACTCGTCGAAGCGGTTCAGCGCAAAGGCGTGCGCGTGACCGTGTGCTCTACCGTGCGCAGTCAGCCTCCCATGGTCGCCGACGAACTGCGCCGTCAGGCCGACAGCTTCCTGGAGCTTCTGGACCTGGAGCCGATCATCGCTCGGCAGGTCCAGCGCGAAGACCGCGCTCCCGTCCCGGCGGCGCCGCAGCAGGTCCAGCAGGGCAGCACCGAGTCGTGAGCACCGCCTGCCCGACAACTTTCCAGGGGCCGGACGCCGATTGTCCGCTCTGCCCGCGCCTGATGCTGTTTCGGCAAGACAACCGCGCCCAGTTCCCAGGGTGGCATAATGCTCCTGTCCCCGCCTTCGGGGGGCTGGATGCGCGCCTGCTGGTGGTCGGTCTGGCGCCCGGACTGCGCGGCGCCAACCGGACCGGGCGGCCGTTCACCGGCGACTATGCCGGCGATCTGCTCTACCCCACCCTGCTCCGCTATGGCTTTGCCGAGGGCACCTACAAGGCCGACCCTGCCGACGGCTTGGTGCTGACCGGGGCGCGCATCACCAATGCTGTCCGCTGCGTGCCGCCGGAAAACAAGCCCACCCTGCCCGAACAAAAGGCGTGCCGGGGGTTCCTTGTCATGGAGATGGCTTCGATGCCGAATCTTCGTGGAATCCTGGCGCTGGGACGGATCGCCCATGAGGCGGTGCTGCAAGCCATGGACTTGCGAAAGTCCGCTCACCCCTTCGCACATAATGCCGTCCACACGTTGCCAAATGGTCTGGCGCTGGCCGACAGTTACCATTGCTCACGCTACAACGTGAACACCGGACGCCTGACAGAGGCCATGTTCCACGAAGTCTTCGACGCCCTGACGCTGCGCTTGAGTTAAATTTTCTCATGCAAGGTACGGCTATCCGCGGAAGCGGACCAAAAGGTCGATTGGTCAGAGGACCAACTACCCTTTGTCGCGCAGCAACCGGGACTTTTGACGGTTCCAGTCGCGTTCCTTGATGGCGTGGCGCTTGTCCACCGTCTTTTTACCGACCGCCAGACCAAGCGTGACCTTGGCGATGCCCCGGTCGTTGAAGTGGATGTTCAGCGGCACCAGCGTCATTCCCTCGCGGGAGATGGCAGCCAGAAGCCTAGTGATCTCGCGCCGATGCAGCAACAGCTTGCGCGGCCGACGCGGTTCATGCGTCGAATGCCGGGCCGGGCCGTATTCGGGAATATAGAAGTTATAGAGCCACAGTTCCTCGGTATCGCCCTTGCGGCCAGCATAGGCGTCGGACACATTGCCGCGCCCCAGCCGCAAGGACTTTACCTCGGTGCCGAGCAACATGATGCCAGCCTCGACCGTGTCTTCGATCTTGTAATCATGGCGCGCCTTACGGTTCTGGGCAGCGATCCCAGTACTGATAAGGCCATTTGGTGCTTTTGCCATGACTACTCCGGTGCTCCCACGGTCTTAAAGAAGTCCGACACGCACCAGCGCATCCCGGACCTTGTTTTTGCTGTCATCGCTGATCTGGACCATCGGAAGGCGCATGTCCGGCCGGCATTTGCCGAGCAGATGGGCCGCCCACTTCACCGGACCGGGGCTGGTTTCGACGAACATGGCGTCGTGCAGCGGCAACAGTTTGTCGCGCAGTGCAAAGCACGTTTCCATGTCGCCCTTCTGCCATGCAACGTGCAACTGGCTGAGCATTTTGGGGGCAACGTTAGATGTCACCGAAATGCACCCCACGCCGCCCTGGGCCAGAAACGCCGTGACCGTTGCGTCCTCGCCGGACAACTGGCAGAAGTCGGCCCCCAACGCCACCCGCGTCCGAAGCGGGCGGACGAGATCGGCGGTGGCGTCCTTGACGCCCACGATGCGCGGCAGTTCGGCCAGGCGCTTCATGGTGTCGACGCTCATGTCGACGATGCTACGGCCGGGGATGTTATAAATGATGATCGGCAGGTCGCAGCCGTCATGCAGAGCCTTGAAGTGCTGATACAGCCCTTCTTGGGTCGGCTTATTGTAGTACGGAGTGACGACCAGCGCGGCATCTGCCCCGGCTTCCTGGGCATGGCGGGTGAACTCCAGCGCCTCGGCGGTGCTGTTGGACCCGGTTCCGGCCAGCACGGGAACCTTGCCTTTGGCGACCTCGATGCACAGCTCCACCACGCGTTTGTGTTCGTCGTGGTTGAGCGTGGGCGATTCGCCGGTCGTCCCCACGGGAACGACACCGTGCGATCCTTCCGAGATCTGCCAGGCGACAAAGTCCTGGAACGCCTTGGCATCGACGCCGCCGTTGGCGTCGAAGGGCGTGATGAGGGCGGTAATCGACCCCTTGAACATGCTGTGCTCCACCGAATACCTCAGGCCCGGAACGCCGGGCCACACCTTAGGCAGGAGGTTGTGACGAAAGGCGACGACAATAGCCGTGCAGATGATGTGCGGCAAGCACCTGTCGCTCGCAACGGGTAATTCCAGTTTTATCGGCCGGCGAAGTACTCTTTCGTGCGTAGGCGGATGGTTGGCGGCCATATCCCGTGCGGCATGTCTTGTTGTCGCGGCGCACCATCGCTACACTTCGGCCGGCCTCAGGCGGGAGAAATAGCGGTGGTTACGGTAAGGCGTGCTGAACTGCGAGCTGTTGTGTTGGCCGGCAGGATGCTGGCCGCATGTCTCATCCTGATGTTCGCTTCGGGGGCTGCGCAGGCAACAACCGCACCCGATAAAGCATTGTCGGAGCGTGACCGCACGATCTATCAACGGGCCTTTCAGTCCGCCGAACGCGGGCAGTGGGCTGCCGCGCTGCAGACGGCGACGCAGGCCGAAAACCCCATTCTGCGCGACGTGCTGACGTGGCGCCACATGCAGGATTCGGCCAGTCCCTATTCCTTTACCGAGATCACGGAGTTCCTGACCAAGCATCCAGACTGGCCGAGCCAAGCAGCGTTGCGCCGCCGGGCTGGGGATGCGTTGTCAGACAGCCATCCCGCCGATCAGGTCATCGCGTGGTACAGCGCCAACCCGCCTTTTACGGGGCGCGGCAAGATGCTGCTGGCCGACGCCATGCTGTCCAAGGGGCGAGATAGTGATGCCATGCAGGTTGCCCGCTCCGCCTGGGTCAACAATACCTTCAACCG